>JAPJOH010000013.1 GCA_030826265.1 Collinsella aerofaciens | reverse complement strand
CGTTGCCGCGCCCCGCAGTGCCCGCTTCCCCCGAGAACAATTATCAGTGCAGGTACAGGGCTTGGACATATTCGGTGTGCTCGGTCTATTCAGATTTTGCCGCATACTTCCGAAATCTGAGTTCGCAAAGGGTGATAGTCGGGGCGTTTACGCAACATATGTCCAAGCAAAAACGGGTGGTAGCCGGTACGGCCACCACCCGTTTGTCTCATATCTAGCCCATAGCAGGCCAGCTACTTCTTAATGCCGCGTCCCAGGCGCTCAGCGACCGACGCCACGGCGCTCTCATCGACCGAACCGCAGCTCACGCAGCCGTCGTGGGCACGCATCTGGCCGGTGACCTCGTCCATCGCGAGCGGCGCCACCTTCTCAAGCTTAAAGCCCTTGCCGGCGCGCATGTTTTCCTTGGCCACGCTGATCATGAGCTTAATACGGTTGAGCTGGTTGACCTCGGACGCACCAGGATCATAGTCCACCGCGACGATGTTGCTCTCGGGATGTTGGCGGCGCAGCTCCTTGATCACGGCCTTGCCCACCACGTGGTTGGGCAGGCACGCGAAGGGCTGCGTGCAGATGATGTTGGGCGCACCGTGGTCAATCAGATCGAGCATCTCAGCCGTGAGCAGCCAGCCCTCGCCCATGTTGTTGCACACCGAAAGCACCGTGCGGGCCTTATCGGCCATGGTGCCGATGCGCTCGGGCGCCTCAAAGCGGCGGGACTTTTCGAGCATCTCCTCCACCGGCGTACGCATCCAGTCCACGAGCTTGATGAGCGCCTGCATGCCCGCACGCGTTGTAGCAGAGCTACCCAGCTCATCCTTCTGCAGCTCGGCGTTGCTCATGGAGTACAGGAAGAAGTCGAGCAGGCCCGGCACCACGGCCTCGCAGCCCTCGCGCTCGATAACGTCGACCACGTGGTTGTTGGCCGTGGGATGGAACTTGACCAAGATCTCGCCGACCACGCCCACGCGCGGCTTGGTGCCCTCGCCCACGAGCGGCATGGTATCGAACGCGCGGATGGCTTCGCGGCACAGCTTGGTGTAATTATGCCTGTTGAACTTGGGCGCCAGCTTGCGGGCGCGCGCCATGTACTCCTCGTAGAGCGCATTGGCGGCACCGGGCGTAGCCTCGTACGGACGGCAACGATAGAGCATCTGCATCATCACGTCGCCAAAGAGCACCGCGTAGACTGCTTGCTTGAGCAGCGCCGGCGTAATCTTAAAGCCAGGATTATCCTCGCCGAGCGCCACGGCCGAAAGCGAGATCACCGGGATCTCGGGGTGGCCGCTCTCGCGCAGGGCCTTGCGGATGAGTGCGATGTAGTTGGTGGCACGGCAGCCGCCGCCGGTCTGGCTGATAACCACGGCCGTCTTGGACAGGTCGTACCGACCGCTCTCGATGGCCTCCATGATCTGGCCCGTCACCAGGATCGACGGATAGCAGATGTCGTTGTTCACGTAGCGCAAGCCGGCCTCGACGGCATCGTGATCGGTCGAGGGCAGCAGCTCCAAGTTGTAGCCAGCACCACGGAACACCTCTTTGACCAGGTCAAAGTGGATCGGCGCCATCTGCGGGCACAGGATGGTGTAGCCCTCCTCGCGCATCTGCTCGGTAAAGGGCACCTTGGGCCACGCGGTCGAAGCACTCTCGCGCTGCGCCTCGAACGTGTACTTACGGCTCGCGAACGCGGGGGCATCCGTGGAGGGCGCCACCGGCGCGGCATCGCCCTGCTCGTAAGTCTCGCCCGCGGCCGTAGCCTCGGCCAAGCGCTCGGCCTCCTGGTCCTTGAGCGCCGCCATGAGCGAGCGAATACGGATACGCGCGGCGCCCAAGTTGGACACCTCGTCAATCTTGAGCACGGTGTAAATCTTGCCGCTGGCCTCCAGGATCTCCTGCACCTGATCAGTGGTCAGAGCGTCCAGGCCGCAGCCGAAGGAATTGAGCTGGATCAGGTCCAGGTCGTTGCGCATCGTCACAAAACGGGCGACGGCGTACAGGCGGCTGTGATACATCCACTGATCGACGACGCGGATCGGGCGCTCGGGCTTCACCAGATGCGCGAGCGAATCCTCGGTAAAGACCGCAAAGCCAAAGCTCGAGATAAGCTCGGGCAGGGCATGGTTGATCTCGGGGTCGTTATGGTAGGGACGACCGGCGAGCACGATGCCGTGACCGCCGTGGTCCTCGACCCACTTGAGAGCCTCCTCGCCCATGGTCTGGATATCCTCGTGGAAGCGCGCGTCGGCCTCAAAAGCAGCGTTGACGGCGGCATCAACCTCGGAGCGCGTGATTTTAGGACCGCGCACGCGACCGCGACCGGCCTCAGCATCGGCCACACGGTCGACGGCGAGCACCTGGTACAGGCGACGCTTGAGCTCGGTCTTGTCGTGATACGGCACAAACGGATACAGGAACTCGATGTTCTGCTCGCGGATCTCGTCAATATTGAGCGCCAGCGCCGTGGGGTAGCTCATGACGATGGGGCAGTTATAGCAGTTGTCAGCCGTCGGATCCTCCTTGCGCTCCCAACGCACGCACGGCATCCAGATAAAGTCGACGTCACGGTCGATGAGGTTCATCACGTGGCCATGGCTCATCTTGGCCGGATAGCATACGCTCTCGGACGGCATGGACTCGATGCCCGCCTGGTAGGTCTTCTTGCTCGACTGGTCGGACAGCTGCACGCTAAAGCCCAGGCGCGTAAAGAACGCGTGCCAGAAGGGGTAGTTCTCGTACATGTTGAGCGCGCGCGGGATGCCGACGGTGCCGCGCGGGGCCTCGTCGGGGCTCAGGACCTCGCGGTTAAAGAGCAGCTCGTTTTTCTTTTTGAAGAGGTTGGGGGCCTCGGTCTTCTGCTTTTTGTGGCCGGCGCCCTTCTCGCAGCGGTTGCCGGTAATGAAGCGCCTGCCACCGCCAAAGTCGTTGACGGTAAGCTGGCAGTTGTTGGAGCAACGGCCGCAGCGGACATGCTTTTGCGTCACGGTGAGGTGCGCGATGTCCTCAGCCGAAAGAATGGTCGAGGTGCCGTCGGCGCCGGCGCGATCGCGGGCGAGCAGGGCCGCACCGTAGGCGCCCATGCAGCCGGCGATGTCGGGACGCACGGCATGAACGCCGGTGAGCTGCTCAAACGCGCGCAGCGTGGCATCGGACATAAAGGTGCCGCCCTGGACGATTACCTGGCTGCCGATCTCCTTGGGATCGCGCAGCTTAATGACCTTGAACAGGGCATTCTTGATGACGGAATAAGACAGACCTGCCGCGATATCGCCCACCGTGGCGCCTTCCTTTTGCGCCTGCTTGACGCGCGAGTTCATAAAGACCGTGCAGCGACTTCCCAGGTCGACCGGGGCTTTGGCATGGATGGCGGCGTTGGCGAACGCGCGCACGTCCATGTTCATAGAGACGGCGAAGCTCTCGATAAAGCTACCGCAACCCGACGAGCAGGCCTCGTTGAGCATGATGTGCTCGATGACGCCGTCCTTGACGCGCAGGCACTTCATGTCCTGGCCGCCAATGTCCAGAATGAACTCGACGCCGGGCAGGAACGCCTTGGCGCCGCGCAGGTGCGCGACGGTCTCGATCTCGCCGGAATCGGCCTTGAGGGCCTCGATGAGCAGCGCCTCGCCGTAGCCCGTGGTGGTCACGTGGCCTATGGTGCAGCCGGCGGGGATGTGGTTGTAGAAATCGGCCATGATGACCTTGGCCGTGCCCAGGATGTCGCCGTTGTTGTTGCCGTACCAGGTGTGCAACAGCTGGCCGTCCTCGCCCACAAGCGCAGCCTTCATGGTGGTGGAACCGGCGTCGATGCCGATGAACACGCGGCCGGTGTAGCCTTCGAGTTTGCCCTTGGGGACGACTTCCTGGTCGTGGCGGGTCTTGAACTCGGCGAAGTCCTCGTCGGTGGCAAAGAGCGGATCCAGGCGCTCGACCTCGGCACCCTGTGTGTCACCCAGGGCATCGATGGCCTCGATGAGCTGCGGGAACGTGCTGAGCTTGTTGGACTCGTGCGCCATGGCGGCGCCGCTCGCCACAAACAGGTGGGCGTTTTGGGGCACAATGCGGTGCTCCTCGTCCAGGTTGAGCGTGAGGTAGAAGCGGTGGCGCAGCTCGGAGAGGTACTGCAGCGGGCCGCCCAGGAAGGCAACGTTGCCGCGGATGGGACGGCCACACGCCAGGCCCGAAATGGTCTGGGTCACGACAGCCTGGAAGATGGAGGCGGCCACGTCCTCGGGGCGGGCGCCCTCGTTGAGCAGCGGTTGGACGTCGGTCTTGGCAAAGACGCCGCAGCGGCTGGCGATGGGATAGATGGTGGTGGCGTTGGCCGCGAGTTCGTTAAGGCCGCTGGCATCGGTGTGCAGCAGGGTTGCCATCTGGTCGATGAACGCGCCCGTACCGCCGGCGCAGGTGCCGTTCATGCGCTGCTCGATGCCGTTGTCAAAGTAGATGATCTTGGCGTCCTCGCCGCCCAGCTCGATGGCGACGTCGGTGGCCGGGATGAGGGTCTCGACAGCGCGCTTGCTGGCGATGACCTCCTGGACAAACTCCAGGTCGAGCCACTGGGACAGCAACAGGCCGCCCGAACCGGTAATGGCACAGGTCATTTGGGCCGTCGGCAGCACGGTCGCGGCACCCTCGAACAAGTCGCGGGCGCAAGCGCGGACGTCGGTGTGGTGACGCTGGTACTTGGCGTAGACAATCTGGTTGTCGTCGTTGAGCACAGCGAGCTTAACGGTGGTGGAGCCCACGTCGATGCCCAGGTGCAGGTTGCCGCGGGCGGCCTCGGGGTTGAAGATCGCGCCTTCGGGGGCCTGGGCGGCGGTGGCGACTAGGGGTTCAGCGTCGGTGGCGGGCTCGCTAGCGACGGACGTCTCCCCTGCCGCGTTCTTGGCATCGGCAACTGCCTCGGCAACTTTCTCGGCAGCCGCGGTCGCGGCCTTCTGCGCGGCGTCCACCACGGCGGGCGCGGCCTCGCGTGCAGCAGCGACCACGCGGTCTTTAATGCCCTCGACGAGTTTGCTCATTGTCTCTCCTCTTAGTTGTTGGACTCGACGGTTGCGGTGGTGTCGACCGCGTCCTCGAGCTGCAGGTTCAATAGCTTCATGCCGTATTCCGGCACGTTGATATCGATGGGTTGGCCATACAGGTCGCCGGGGCGCACAAAGGCGATAACCGTCATAATGCGCGCCATGGTCTCGGGCGATTCAGAAAGGTCACGCTCAAACCAACGCTGGATCATGCCGACCTCGGCACTCACGACATAGGTGACGTAGTAGTCAAAGAAGGTGCCCAGCGCCAAGCCCAAAATGCCCGTCTGTGCGCGCGGCACCACGGCCTCGCGTGCGGTATCGATGATCTTTTTAATAAAGGCGGGGTCGCCGCCCGGGCCCAGCAGCGATCCGATTAAATCGCGGTTGGCCGCAAGGTAGCGCAGCAACTCAACCGAACCGGGTGCCGGCTCGAGCTCATCGATGTTGTGATAGAGATCGGGCAGCTGAGCTGCGGTGATGAGCTCAATGCGCTCACGGATCTCGGCCAGCAAGCCGTCCTCGATTTGATTGATAAAGTCGGGGATATCGCGGTAGTGCGAATAGAACGTGCGGCGCGTAAGGCCAGCGCGCTCGGTGAGCGACGCGACATTAATGCGCGAAAGGTCGCCGCTTTCGGCAAGCTCGCTGGCAAGTGCCTGGCGAAGGGCACGCTGCGAGCGAAGGGACCGGCGATCGCATTTCTCGAGCTGGGACAAACGTCCTCCTTGTTACTCAGCCTGTGCGCTATTGCACAGTGCGAGTATTATTGCACACCGTGTGCATCAACACGTAAAGGCAATATTTGGGATGTGACGAAGGGGCAGCCTCTTTGTCACATTCAGCGACCGCCTAGGTTGTGCCAGTTGTGCCAGTTGTGCCTGGCTTTTGGAGCGGCATTGCTGATTGTTCAAAATGTCATTCGTGGGTAGAATAGTGTCGACGGCAGCCCAAGTTCTGGAAAGCTGGGCAGCGCCGTTGTTTGCATTAGGGGGTCAACGCCTTAGCGGCGGCGACCCCTTCTGTTGCGCTTCGAACGCTGCTTGAGTGCCTCGGAAAGGCCGACGAGCGCCGTGAAGAACGAGACCAAAGCGGTCAGAAGTCTCACGAAATCAATCAAATCGGTCATGGGCATCACCTCCCATCAGGTGGAGGGCGCTGCCCGGCACATGGAACTGCCGCCAACGATACCGATTCTATCAAAGCGTAGTTGTATATGCGAATATATGTTCGTATTCCAAGAACACAGACCCCTGTGACAAAGGGGCTGCCCCTTTGTCACATTATTCGATGATGGTGCGGGGGTTTTGCTTGCGCATGGTGGCGAGCATGTGTTTGGGGACGGCGTGGACCATGCAGCTGCCGATAGTCGCGCTCGCGGCGGCCTTGGCCGCGTCACTGCCATTCTTGGTGGCATAGCTGTGACGGAAACGCTTGAGCATGGCGATGTCGTTGCCGCCGTCGCCGTAGACCGCGACCTCATCCTCGGCAATACCGTAGTAGCCCGCCAGCCAAGCCACACTCTCGCCCTTGTTGCACGCCACGTCCGTGATCTCGAACATCACCGGATCGAACGGCGCGTTGACCACGCGGTCCGAGCGCTCGGCCAAATACGCCTTAAGGTCGCGCTCCAGCTCGGGTGAGGTCACGCGACAATTGATCTTGCATACATCGTGACGCAAGATATCGCCGATCGACTGATCGAAATACTGCTCCTCGTGATACCCGCCACGTGCACGCATGCCGCGCATCACGATGCGCTTGACAGGACTGTCCTTTTTAAAGCCCGCCTGGTGCATCTCAAACGATCCGCTCGAGAACATGCCGTCAGGCGTGGAGCAGTCGAAGCAAATGTCCGGGAACGCCTTGAGCAGCTCCTCGGTAACCTGCGGGTCGATGGTCCAGGTCTTGAGTACTTCGCCATGGCTGTTGCGCACGATGGACCCATTGGAGCAGCAAGCGTCAAGCGCCAGGCCCGTAAAGCCATGCTCGCCGATTGGCAACGTCGAGCGCCCGGTCGCGGGAACCACATGCAGGCCAGCCTCGGTCAGCTCGCGAATGGCACGGCGGATGGTCCCATCCGCCTCGTGCAGGGCGTTCAGCAGTGTTCCGTCTAAGTCACTCGCAAACATCTTGATCATGGGCATGCCTCTCCTTCGTCTGCACGATATTGTAGACGAGAACGGGCGCGCCCCAAGAGAGGCACGCCCGTCAGGCGAAAGATTGTCCTACACCGCAGCGGGGCCGTGTTCGCCGGTACGGATGCGGATAACCTCCTCGACCGGCTCGACCCAGATCTTGCCGTCGCCGACGGCACCGGTGCGAGCGGCGCTGCAGATGATATCGACAATGCCGTCGACGTGCTCGTCGGCGCAAATGAGCGTGAACTGCACCTTAGGAATCGTGTTGACAAGCAACTCGTTGCCGCGCACGTATTCCTTCCAGCCATGCTGTGCGCCGCAGCCCTGCACTTGGTTAATAGTCATGCCACGAACATCGACAGCAAACAGCGCGTCTTTAAGAACCTCAAGCTTTTCCTGACGCACGATAGCCGTGATCTTTTTCATAATGAATTCCTCTCTTTAAGAGTTGGTCTGACAGAACGTTAGAAACCGCTAGTCCAGACCACTAAACGAGGGGTATGCGCTCTCGCCGTGCTGACTCGCATCCAGGCCCAGCGCCTCGTCGGCCTCGTCCACGCGCAGGCTGCCGTGGAACAGCGCCTTGACCACCGCGGCGATCACCAAGTCGAGCACCAGTACAATAGCGACTGTCACCACAATGCCCAAAATCTGCGAGATGAGCAGCGAGACATCGCCCGTGTAGAACAGGCCGCCCTTACCGGTCCACGAGAGCTCCGGCACGCAGAACAGCCCCGTGAGCACGCCGCCCAGGATGCCACCGATGCCGTGGCAGCCAAACGCGTCGAGCGCATCGTCGTAGCCAAATTTGGTCTTAAGATGGCTGATGGCCAGGTAGCAGACGGGAGATACGATCAGGCCCATGACCAGCGCCGCCCACGGCTCGACAAAGCCCGCACCCGGCGTGACCACCACAAGGCCCGCAACCAGACCGGTGCTGGCGCCCACCAGCGTGGGGCGACCGGTGTGCACGCGCTCGACGGCAAGCCACGAGACCATGCCCGCCGCGCTAGCCGTCACGGTGTTGAGGATGGCGAGCGCCGCCACGGCGTCGGCCTTAAACTCGCTGCCGCCGTTAAAGCCAAACCAGCCAAACCAAAGCAGGCCGGCGCCCAACGCCACAAACGGCACGTTATGCGGACGGTAGCTCACCATGCCAAAGCCGCGACGACGGCCAAGCATTAAGCAGAGGATCAGGCCGGTAAGACCGGACGAAATGTGCACCACGTCGCCGCCGGCAAAGTCGAGTGCGCCGATCATGTCACCGATAAAGGAGCCATCGCCGCCCCAAACCATGTGGGCAAGCGGCGCATAGACCACAAGCAGCCAAATGCCCAGGAAGGCCGTCATGGCACCAAACTTAACGCGGCCGGCCAGGCTGCCCGTGACGATAGCGGCCGTGATCATGGCAAACGCCATTTGGAAGGCGATGTTGATAATCTCCGGGTAGACGGCGCCGTCCGACGCGGTGCCCTCGGCCGCCTGCAGCACCTGGTTGAGTACCGGCAGGCACAGCAGCTGGTCAAGGCCTCCAATAAACGGGCTGGAACCGTCGCCGCCGTAGGCCAGCGACCAGCCGGCAACAATCCACAGCACACCAACCAGGCCAATGGCGCCAAAGCACATAAGCATGGTGTTGATGACATTTTTGCGCCTGGACAGGCCGCCATAGAAAAACGCCAGGCCCGGTGTCATTAAAAACACGAGCATGGTGCAGACGAGCATAAACGTTGTCGATCCCGTATCGTACATTCGCTCTCCCTTGGTCGCATGAACGTTGTCGGCGCCCATAATGCGGCCGAGGGGCAACTGGTGTAGACCAGATACGGCGTTGTTAAACGCGGCGTTGTCGAATGGAAACGGTGCCGCAATCTTGGAAACGGCGCGGCAACGGACGCGAAACGAACGGGAAATACGCGAGCAAGGAAGCCGTGAGCGCGCCCGTCCCGGCTAGCGGCGGAACAGCTCGCGGGCTCGGTCGCGGAGGTCGGTAGCTCGGATGACGCCCTCGTAGCGGTTGATGCGCAAGCGCGGGAAGGCATTGAAGAAGCGCAGGTCGCGACGGCTGAGCGACACGCTCGGCACCGGACGGTTCGCTCGCCTGCCGGCACGGAGACGGGCGAGCGACGGATGGGGTACGCTCGGCGCGGCATCGGCCACGCGGCGGGCAGCAAGCGCCAGGCCGCGAGCACCATCCGAGATAAACGTCGGCATCGAAGCCTTCTCACGAAGGGCATCGAGCGTGGCGTCACCCAACTCGGCCAGCCACGCGTTAACGGCACGACTGCGGATATGCGTCTGCGCCACCGAGTCGATCGCCGAATCGGGAATACGTTCGAGCATGGAGTCAGACGCATCGGCAAGCGACTCATTGATGCGGTCGGCAAGGTCGGTACGCACACGCTCCAGCTGATCGGACAGGCGGCGCCAACTGGCCAAAGAGCATGCCGCGTCGACCATCATCGTGACCGCGACGATAAAGGCGGACAGCCGCACAACCAGCACCGGCAAATGGCCGAGCAAGCCCAACACCGCCGGCTCAACCACGCGGCAAATACACAACGCGCCCAAGCCAAACGCGCATGCCCAGTACAGACAGATGCGTCCGTGCAGGTTAAACGGCAAGTGCGAATAGTCCCAAAAGCGAGCACCCGTTGTCTTTTCCAATAGAAGGCCCGCGCTGTACTCGATTACGCTGCATACAAGCGCCGCCGCGACAAACTGGCTCGAGGCATCCGGAATCCCGCGCAGCAAAAACCAGCAGGCTATGCCGCCCACACCATAGATAGGACAACACGGCCCCAGCAAAAATCCGCTGTTGGCGAAGCGTCTTTGGTTGAGCATGGCGCATACTGTCGACTCCTATGCCCAGCCGCAAAACCCGTAAAAGGCAAAGGAGAGCACCAGTGCCGAGAGTGGACAGGCGGCAAGCGTCGCGCCGCCAAACGCCATATCGATCGCGGTTTCCACCGTCTACCCTCTCCTCTTTTCGCTCGATTCTTTGCTCACGCTATCGTCCGTCTCGTCCTTGCGTGGCAGACGGCCGGCGACCGTCTCGCGCAGCGCGCACCACTTATCAGCCAGGCACACAATCCATGCCTCACGACACGTCGGCGGCACCGGCACCAGCGGAAACATATGACGCACGATGATATTCCGCTCGCGCGGCGTCAGCTCAAAATCTTCCTCGGCACGCGCCAGGGCAAAAAACGGGTGGCGAAAGCCATGCAGCCGATGACTTGGGTCGGAATCGTGCCAGTCATAGAGAAAGTAATCGTGCAGCAGGGCCCCGCGCAGCAGCGAAGCGCAATCGACCGAAATGCCAACACGGCCCAGGCGCTCGGCAAAGGACAGGCTCGCCCGCGCTACCGAAGTCACATGCGCATAGACCGTCACGTCGCCATGCTGGATAAACTCGCGCGTCAGGTCCAAGCGGCCCGCCTGGGCCAGCTGACGGGCGGCATCGTCGACCTCGCGCGCGATTTTCTCGGCACGAACGGCATCGGACATGCTGCCTCCTTCCAGCGGCTCACGGCGGCAAGCCACGGACTGCACGCATTGAATAAAATCATCATCGAATCTACCAGTATGGCATCGGACAAAACGTTTTGCCCCGCCAGTTGGCGAATTACCGCGCCGCCGTCACATATCAAACGTCAAAATGTGCGAGACTGTTTTGTGCAATTGTGCCGGCCGAGGGAGCGCCGGCGCTCGATTCGCATGGAGTAACCCACAACGATGCTGCTTACGCAAACGACAACGCCCGAGGACGTCAAGGCTCTTAATCGCGCCGAGCTCCCGCAGCTCTGCGACGAGATTCGCCACGCCATCCTCGAAAGCTCCGCCGCCGTCGGCGGACACGTTGCCCCCAACCTGGGCGTCGTTGAGCTCACGGTCGCGCTCCATCGCGTGTTTAACTCCCCCACCGACAAGATTGTCTTTGACGTGTCGCACCAGACCTACGCCCACAAGGCGCTGACCGGGCGCGCGTACACCTATATCGATCCGGAGCGTTATGGCGAGGCCTCCGGCTTTGCCAATCCCGACGAGTCCGAGCATGACCTGTTTGCCATGGGGCATACCTCGACCTCGGTGAGTTTGGGCTGCGGCCTTGCCCACGCGCGCGACCTGGTGGGTGACACGTATAACGTCATTACCGTTATTGGCGACGGCTCGCTTTCGGGCGGCTTGGCGTTTGAGGGCTTTAACAATGCCGCCGAGCTCGACAGCAACCTGATCATCATCGTCAACGATAACGACCAGTCCATCGCCGAAAACCACGGTGGCCTGTATCGCAATCTGGCCGAGCTGCGCGCCAGCAACGGCACCTGTGAGCGCAACGTTTTCCGCGCGCTGGGGCTCGACTATCGCTACCTGGCCGCCGGCAACGATGTCCAAGCGCTGGTCGATACGCTGCAGGAGCTGCGCGATATCGATCACCCCATCGTGCTGCACGTCTCGACCGCCAAGGGCAAGGGCTTTGAGCCGGCCCAGAGCGACCCCGAACACTGGCACCATGTAGGACCCTTCGATATGGCAACCGGCCGCAAACTTTGCCCGGGCCACCCGAGCGAGCCCGCACCGCGCACCTATGCCGATATTACGAGCGAGGCACTCAACGCCGCTATCGCGAACGACCCGCAGATTGTCGCTATCACGGCTGCCACGCCCTATATCATGGGCTTCACGCCCGAGCTTCGCGCCGCGGCAGGCAAGCAGTTTGTCGACGTGGGTATTGCCGAAGAGCACGCCGTCACCTTTGCCACCGCGCTCGCCAGCGCCGGCGCCAAGCCGGTCTTTGGCGCGTACGGCACGTTTTTGCAGCGCGCCTATGACGAACTGTGGCACGACCTGTGCCTCAACGACGCCCCCGCAACCATCTTAGTGTTTGGTGCGTCAATCTTTGGCACCACGTCCGAGACGCACCTCTCGTTCTTTGATATTTCCATGCTGGGCGGACTTCCCAACATGCGCTACCTGGCACCGGCCTGCATGGAGGAATACCTATCCATGCTGAGCTGGTCGCTCAACCACCGCGAGCATCCCGTGGCGATCCGCTTACCGGGCATCGGCCTGGTAAGCCGCCCCGATCTGGCGCCCGCCGAGGGCACCGATTACGGCGTCGCGCGCTACGACGTTGTGCGTCAGGGCCGCGACGTTGCCGTGCTCGCGCTTGGCGATTTCTTTGAGCTGGGCGAGCGCGTGGCAAACCGTCTGACTGCCGAGTACGGTATCGAGGCCACGCTCGCCAACCCGCGCTTTGCAACCGAGCTCGACCGCGCGTTCCTCGACAGCCTTGCCGTCGAGCATCGCGTTGTCATCACCCTCGAGGACGGCATCTTGGACGGCGGCTGGGGCGAGCGCGTCGCGTGCTACTTGGCCTGCACGCCAGTGCGCACGCGCACCTTCGGCATCGCCAAGGGTTTCCCCGACCGCTACGACCCCAACGAGCTGCTGGCGCAATCCGGCATGACGGTCGAGAACATGGCCGCCGAAGCGGTACGTCTGCTGAACGAATAGAAAAACCTCCGCAAGGGAAGCACCCCTGCGGAGGTTTTTGTTTTCGCGACGCGATTATCTCAATCTGTAACATCCATAGCCCGAATTCCCGTCTACCTGTTACAGATCTAGACAAGACGTCTTAGTCCCTGACCTTTGTCTCAATCTGTAACAGATAGAACCCATTTCCTCGTCTACCTGTTACAGATTGAGACAAAACAGAGAGGCAGGCCGCCACATCTGCAAGAACCACCACAAAGGTGCCTGTCCCCTTTGTGGTGGTTCTTGCAGATGTGGCGGCCGCCGCGAGCGATCATGCCGTCGCAAAACGCTTTCTTAGCTGCAATAATCGGCGTTTGCCCAGATAAAACCTGCCAAAATAAACCTGTCCCTTTTTGGTAGGTAGAATAACCCATAAGGTAAGTATGTTTCTGTGTTATTTCGTGTTGACCCATTTGAGCGCGATAGGGTATAACTCTACTCAACCGCTAGGGATTTTATTAAGAAAGGTGTTCTACCATGAGCAAGAACCTCTCCCAGCAGGTCGTTCTCGACCGCCGCGGCTTCGTTGCCGCCACCTTCGCAACCGTCGCCGGCCTTGGTCTTGCCGGCTGCTCTGACACCAGCGCCGAGGCCGACAAGGGTTCCGCCGCCGGCTCCTCCAAGAGCTCCGAGGATACCGAGGTTTCCGCCACGCTCGATGCCAAGGCATTCGACAAGCTCGTCAACGACGGCCCCAAGGCCGATGACGACGCCATCGCCGCCAGCACCTGGGCTACGGCCGTCAAGGACGCCGGGGTCTTTAAGATCGGTGGCGTTCAGACTTCCACGCTCTTCTCCCTCCTCAACGAGAAGGACGGTCAGACCCGCGGCTTCGACGCCGGTATCGCACAGCTCCTGTCCAACTACATTCTGGGCGAGAACAAGGTCGAAATCACCCAGGTGACCTCGGACACGCGCGAGTCCGTCCTGCAGAACGGCCAGGTCGACGCTGTCTTTGCCACCTACACCATCACTGACGACCGCAAGAAGCTCGTATCCTTTGCCGGTCCCTACTACTACACCCAGCAGGCCATCCTGGTGCTCGCCGACAACGACGACATCAAGAGCGTCGACGACCTGGCCGACAAGAACGTCGCCGTCCAGTCCGGCTCCAACGGCCCCGCCATCCTGGAGGAGTTCGCTCCCAAGGCCAGCCAGCAGGAGTTCAAGACCGACGAGGAGGCCCGCCAGGCCCTCCAGCAGGGTCGCGTTGACGCCTACGTCATCGATAACAACATGCAGCAGAGCGCCCTGGTCCGCGAGCCCGGTAAATACAAGATCGCCGGCAAGCCCTTCGGCAGCAAGGAGCCCTATGGCATCGGTCTACCGCTCGATTCCGACGGCGTCGCCTTTGTCAACGACTTCCTTAAGAAGATCGAGGACGACGGCACCTGGACCGAGCTGTGGCAGATCTGCATCGGCGACCGCACGGGCGACACCAATGTTCCCGAGCTGCCCGAGATCGGCGCCTAGGCAACGAGCCTGGTAACGGCCGCAACGAAACCATATGGAAACGCACGATGCGCTTTATTGCGGTAAACTGTTTCCTCACAGAGTTGTCGGGGCTTCCGTACACACGGGAGCCCCTTTCCTTATCGGCGGGAGGTCCGCATGAGTCTCTCCGAACTCTGGTCGCTCTATGGCCAGAACTATATCGACGCGCTGCTAGCAACCTGGGGCATGACGCTTGAGTCGTTTTTCATCGCCATGGTGCTGGCCGTCGCCGTCACCGTGATGCGCGTGTCGCCGCTCAAGCCGCTGCGCGTCTTTGGCGACCTGTATGTCCAGGTCTTCCGTAACATCCCCGGCATCGCGCTGCTCATCATCGTCGTCTATGCGCTGCCGCCGCTCAAAGTCGTTCTGCCCTACCGCACCTGCGTTATCGTCGCCACGGTCCTTTTGGGCTCGGCCTTTGGCTCCGAAAACTTTATGAGCGGCATCAACACCGTCGGCGTCGGCCAGGTGGAAGCCGCACGCTCGCTGGGCATGAACTTTAGCCGCATCCTCGCCAAGATCGTGATTCCGCAGGCGCTGCGCTCGAGCGTGCTGCCCATGACTAACCTCTTTATCGCCGTCATGCTCACCACCGCACTCGGCAGCCAGGTGCCGCTTAAACCGCAGGAGCTCACCGGCGTGGTGAGCTACATCAACACGCGCTCGCTCGGCGGCGTCGCCGCGTTCTTTATCTCGGCGCTCGGCTACCTGGGCACGGCCTTTGTGGTGAGCCACATTGGCAACTACATCGATAAGAAGGTGAGGATCCTCCGATGAGCAAGCACTCCGCCTCCGCGCTCACCATGCGCGATGCGCTCTACGAGGCTCCCGGCCCCAAGATGCGCGCCAAGATTCGCATCGGCACCGTCATCTCACTTGTTGCCGTCGCCGCGCTCGCTGTCCTGGTACTGCAGCGCTTTTATGTGACCGGCCAGCTTTCGGTCCACTATTGGTATTTCTTTACGCACCTCACCACCTGGAAGTTCCTGCTTGCCGGCTTTGAGGGCACCGTTAAAGTCGCACTCACCGCTGGCGCCATCGCGCTGGTGCTGGGCTTAGCCCTTATGCTCGGCCGTACCAGCGACATTAAGCCGCTGCAGCTGGTCTGCCGTGTGCTCACCGATTTCTTCCGCGGCGTACCGAGCCTGCTGTTCATCTACTTCTTCTTTTTGGTGCTGCCCCAGTACAAGATCGCGCTGCCGTCGTTTTGGATGCTCACGCTTCCCGTCGCGCTCGCTGCCGCCGGCGTACTCGCCGAGATCTTCCGCGCCGGCGTCAACGCCGTGCCGCGCGGCCAGGTCGAGGCCGCCCAGGCACTCGGTCTCTCCAAGGCTAAAATCACCTTTAAAATCGTGTTGCCGCAGGCTATTCGGTTTATCATTCCGTCCTTGATTTCGCAGCTTGTGGTCGTAGTCAAAGACACCACCGTCGCCTATGTGGTGAGCTACCCCGACCTCATGCAAAACGCCCGCGTGCTCATTACCAACTACGACGCCCTCGTGTCGGTCTACCTGGTAATCGCGGTCATCTACATCCTCATCAACGTCGCAATTAACAAGGCCGCCGTCTACGTTTCGCACAAGACCGGTGCGACCATCATCCGCTAACGCTTTACCATTTCTAGTCATAAGGAGCCGAGCACCATGGCACAGAGTACCTCTTCCACCGGCAATCAGCCGCTGATCGAGCTCAGGCACGTCGATAAGCACTATGGCAATCTACACGTCCTCAACGACATCAATCTCTCGGTCGACCGCGGCGAGGTCGTCGTTGTGATCGGTCCCTCGGGCTCGGGCAAGTCGACCATGTGCCGCACCATCAACCGCCTGGAAACCATCGACTCGGGCGAGATCCTCATCGAGGGCGAGCCCCTGCCGCAAGAAGGCAAGGATCTTGCCCGCATGCGCGCCGAGCTGGGCATGGTGTTTCAGCAGTTCAACCTGTTCGCACATATGACCGTACTGCAGAACGTCATGCTGGGACCGGTCGATGTGCTGGGCGTCTCCAAGGACGAAGCCCGCGAGCGCGCCATGGACCTGCTGGGCCGCGTGGGCGTTGCCGAGCAGGCCGATAAGGTGCCCGCACAGCTCTCAGGCGGCCAGCAACAGCGTGTAGCCATCGCCCGCTCGCTTGCCATGCAACCCAAGGCCATGCTTTTTGACGAGCCCACGAGTGCCCTTGACCCCGAGATGATCAACGAGGTGCTCGAGGTCATGGTCCGTCTGGCCCAGCAGGGCATGACGATGATCGTCATTACGCACGAGATGAACTTTGCCCGCCGCGTGGCCGATCGCGTCGTGTTTATGGCCGATGGCCAGATCGTAGAAACCGGCACGCCCGACGAGTTCTTCGACCACCCCCAGACCAAGCGCGCCCAGGACTTCCTCAACTCCATCAAGGGCCACTAGCCAGCCACCCCGTGGGACAAATCCATCGGAAGCGTTGTCCCACGTCTCTCATGCGCCCTGTCACCTTCAGATTCGAAAGCAACACCTATGATCGGAACTCGTACTTCATCGTCCTATACCCCACACGTCGACGTCGATCCCGCCGACCGCCCGCTTATCCTGGTAGCACCACGCTGGGAAGAAGCGAAGCCCTATTTGAGCGAGACACTCTCCCCCAACGAGGAAATCGCAAGTGTCTTTGTCGACGCCATTCTTGCCGCCGGCGGCCTGCCGTTGCAGATGTCCATTACCGAAGACGTTGATGTTATTCGTCATTACGTCGATATCGCCGACGGCATCGCCATCCCCGGCGGCCCCGACGTCAATCCCAAGCGCTGGGGCGATGATCGACCCTACGACCCCACCCTCTGCTGCGAGATCCGAGATAGTTTTGAGTTTAAGCTGGTCGACGAGGTACTCCGCGCCAAAAAGCCGCTCTTTACCACCTGCCGCGGCACGCAGCTGCTCAACGTCGCCACCGGCGGCACCCTGTGCATGGACGTGCCGAGCCTGGGCGCTCGCGAGGGCCGCACGCAGTGGCGCCACACCCACGTGCTCAACGACCCCGTGCATCCCGTCGAGGTCGTGCCGGGCTCGCTGTTGGAGCGCGCGGTTGGCGGGCACAGGCTGATCCAGACCAACTCGGCACATCACTGCTGCGTCGATCGTCTGGGTAAAAGCACGCGCTTGGTCGCCAAGGCAACCGACGGCGTTCCCGAGTGCATCGAAGTCGAAGGCCAGCCTTTCTGCCTGGGTGTGCAATGGCACCCCGAGTACACGTGGAAGACGCTCGAGACCGACTTTAACCTGTGGAAGTCGTTTGTCGAGGAAGCGGCCAAGGTAAAGCGGGCCCGCTAGCTCGCGAACCGCACAACAGATAAGGGCGCCCCGCCGGCCACATGGTCCGGCGGGGCGCCCTATTACCTATATGCTGCCGGCACACAGTCCAAAGCTCGCAAGCTCTTATTCAGCCACCTCGCGCAGGGCCGACATCGTAGCCGCATATTGCTGCTGCAGCGCATGCATTCCCTCGCGAGCGCCGTCAACGGCATCAGCGCCACGCAGCGCTTCGGTCACCACGACCGCAGGCTCGTACAGATTATCGAATCCCAGATTCTGACTCACGCCCTTGAGCGTATGCGCTGCCATAAACGCACTCTTGGCGTCTCCCGCCGCCATGGCGGCCTCCAGCTTGTCTATGCTCTCGTCATCCAAAAACTTGAGGGCAAAGCGGGCAAGCATTTCCTCGCCCATCAGCCGAGCGCACGCGTCATCATAATTAGCGCCGATCTTCTCATACGCCTCACGCATGGAAATCATGGATTAAAACTCCTTTGGTCAAACTAAATCGTGGGAAACGCGACGACGTCGGCGGGGCGTGCCAATGTCTCGGCAATACGGTCTTGCACCTCGAGCAGGCAGTCGAGCAACAGCGGGTTAAACTCACCGCACTTACCGTCCAAGATCATCTGGATAGCCTCCTTGTGCGGGATAGCGTCCTTGTACACGCGCACGCTCGTCAGAGCATCGTACACGTCGGCCACCGAGACCACCTGCGCGGCGATGGGGATATCGTCGCCCTTAAGGCCATCGGGATAACCCTTGCCGTCCCAGCGCTCGTGATGCCAACGCGCAATCTGGTACGCATATTCCATAAGCGCATTGCCGACGTGATGGCGGCCCAGCTCAAGCAACATGTCGGCGCCCATCGTGGTATGCGTCTTCATAATCTCGAACTCCTCGGGCGTAAGGCGCCCGGGCTTGTTGAGGATCGCATCGTCAATCGACATCTTGCCGATATCGTGCAGCGCCGAAGCCAGGGCAATCGTAGAGCGTTCCTCATTGTCAAGGGAGATGGTGTCGCTACGCTGGACCAGACAGCCAAGCAGCAGCTCGGTCAGCTTCTCGATGTTCGTAACGTGCCTGCCGCTCTCGCCGTTGCGAAGCTCCATGACGCCGGCCATGATGTCGATGAGCATGCGACTGTTCTTGACGCGCTCGTTGTACTGCTGGGACAGCAGACTCGTCAGGCGGCGCTGTTTGGCGTATAGGCGGATGGTGTTGCTTACACGGCGGCGCACGACACGGGAGTCAAACGGGCGGTTGATATAGTCCGAGGCGCCCAGCTCGTACGCGCGCAAAACCATATCATCGGAATCTTCGCTCGAAATCATGATGAAAGGTAGATTGTCGATACCCGATCGGCGCGACAGATCGGCCAGCACCTCAAAGCCGCTTATGCCCGGCATGACAATATCCAGCAGCACGAGCGACAACTCATCGCCATAGCGGTCGACCATGTCAAGCGCCGTACGACCGTTGTCGGCCTCGAGGATGCAATACTCGTCCTTGAGCATCTCGTTGAGAATGGCTCGGTTCATCTCGGAGTCATCGACAATAAGCACCAAAGGCTTGTCGCTTTGGAAGGCTTCGATGGAATCGGCATCGGTCACGACCGTACCGGCTTTTGCCTTAGCGCGGCTCAATAACTGGACAGCGCGGCCAACTCCCTCATCGACCGTCTCGCCATGAATGCGAACGCCACCAACACATGCCGTCAAGCTCACGTACTCATGACCCGGAACAATCGTGGCATGAACGGCATCGGACACCTGATGCAGGCGACGGGTGAAGTCATCGGAGGGAATATTGGGCATGACGACCACAAACTTGTCACAGCCATAGCGTACGAGCTCGTCAGTCGAACGAATTCCGCTGCGTATGGCCGTCGCCACAGCACCGAGCGCAAGGTCGCCGGCATGACGGCCACACGTATCATTGAAGACCCTAAAATCATCAAGGTCGATCACCGCAACGCCGGCATTCATGCGGGCGCTACGGAGCTTTTCCTCGTAATATCGGCGATTGCGCACGCTCGTCAGCACGTCGGTGTAGACAAGGTCCTCTTCTGCAGCCTCCCGCTCATCAATCGGACGCACCATCAGCAAGACGCGAGGCTCGCCCTCGACCTTTAGAGGGCGTAGGCGAGCGCGGTACTCAACACCATCGTTGAGCAGTTGCTCCGACACCTCATCGGAGTCTGCCAAAGCCTCAAGACTCGACTGACGCAGACAAGGGCAGCGATCGCCGGCGAGCAGGCAGTTAGGCTCGCTCTTAATCTGATCGGCCGACAGCAAACGTACCACGGGGTAGGTCTTCGCGACGCGGGCGACCTCAGCGGCAGCCTCCTCGTCGGTTAGATTGACCTCGTGATTATTGAGCATATGGGGCCCTTTCGATAGTTTCGCATGGTAGCGGTGGGTTCCAAATGTTACAAGGGTAACACCTTGTCGATGCAGGTAAGCACGTGAATGCTGTTACATTTTTATGAGTTGGCAGACGGCGCGATCGAAGCCGCAGACGTAAGGTTTTGAACACATTTGTTAGCACGGCCGAAACGTCTGCGGGTGAAGCACGCTTTGGCTATTGCGGCTGCTAGAGCCCCAGGATGCCACGGACAGCCCGGGCAACCGCTGCCGGTCGATCGCGTAGGCCGTTGTGCGCGCCGGGAACCATTACGAGTGGACAGTCCAAAAGCTCAGCCGCCACCCTCGTGCCCGCCTCGCGGGGTGTACCGGCCGAAAGCTCGCCCAAAAACACAGCCGACACCGCCTTTGACGCGCGGGCGCGCTCCCAGTCGGGAGCATATGTCATATTTGTTCCGTATTCATTGGCCATGAAGCAACGACCATTGCGCAGGGCATGTTTGACTTCCGCTTCGGTCGTCCCGGGAGCCTCGGGGTCCAAGTCGCCGAGGGCTCCCAAGAAAAGCCGGAGCGCCCTTGAAACCTTTCCAGCCGCAATCATATCGAGCAAAACCGGAGCTGCGCCCATGCCGACGCCTTCGGCCGACACAGCCGGCTCATGCAGAATCGCACGGGCGACGAGATGGGGTTCGGTGCGAAGAAGCTCCAGCGCCACCAACGTACCGGCGCTATGCGCAAGCACATTTGCCGGAGCGCCAACGTGTTCGATCACGGCTTGCAGGTCGGCGGCCTGAGCGGCAAGATCATAGCTGCCGTCTGCCGCATCGCTGCTGCCACCGCAGCCGCGGCGGTCGTAGGCAATTACGCGGTAGTTGCGGCTGAGCTCACAAGCGATGCCGTCGAAAAATGTGCCGTCGACACAAGCACCGTGCACGCACACCAAGGCAGGAGCATCAGGCGACACATCCGGGCCGGCATATTCGCGACAGGCAATCGTGGTGCCCGCATTCTCGACCGTAAAATCCATGTTGTGCCCCCATCATCAACGCCCATCCAGTTGCACGTCAGTGCGGTTGGATGGACCCGCATTGCCTTACGCCTTGTTAACAGATTAACTGTACCCGACCCGAGGCTTTTCATGGCACGGCATAATGAGCGACGTGAAAAAACGAAACTTGTAAAGCAAGAGCCCGCACCTTGCTTTGGAGCCGATGCTATGCTTAGGCACAATTGTCTTGAGGAGCATATGCCTATGTCTACGTTTTTGAATGCCAGCCCCATCTTTGGGCCCGTTCGCAGCCGTCGCCTTGGTCTCTCGCTCGGCGTCAACATGATGCCGGCCAGCGGCAAAATCTGCACGTTCGACTGCATTTACTGCGAAAACGGCCTCAACGCCGAGCGCCCCTGTCATGAGCCGTACAACACAGCTGCCGTGGTACTCGACGCGCTCGAGGCAAAGCTGCGCGAGATGGCAGCCGAGGGCGAGCTCCCCGATGTGATCACCTTCGCAGGCAACGGCGAGCCCACTGCCGCACCGGAGTTTCCGCAGGCCATCGCCGGCGCCGTCGCGTTGCGCGACGAGCTTGCCCCAAACTCTAAGATCGCCGTGCTCTCCAACGGCACGCGCGCCGACCGCCCCGAGGTGCACGACGCGCTCATGATGGTCGACGACAACATTCTTAAGCTCGATACCGTCGACCCGGCGTTTATCCAGCTGCTCGACCAGCCTGTTGGCCCCTACGATGTCGATCACCAAATCGAGACGTTCGCAAGCTTTGACGGTCACGTTATTATCCAGACGATCTTTTTGAACGGCGAGTATCAGGGCAAGCTCATCGACAACACCGGCGAGGAGTACGTCGCCCCCTGGCTCGCGGCGCTTGAGCGCATTCGCCCACAAGAAGCGACCATCTACACGGTGGCGCGCGAGACACCGGTCGCAGGCCTTGCCAAAGCAGCACCCGAGGTGCTTGACGCCATTGCCGCGCGCGTCCAAGCCCTCGGCATTCCCTGCCAGGTGAGCTACTAGCAAAGCCACGCAGCAGCCAGTGTCCGCCATCCCACTCCATCAGTTGCGGTGATATAGTTCCTGTTTATGCTGTTAAACCGCTTAGATCGGAACTATATCACCGCAACTTTTATGGACGCGTGGGTGGGCTATACTAGCTGCGGATGAAAGGAAGTTAGCCATGTATGACAAAGGACCCGTGCCTGGCCGCAACGACGCTTGCTGGTGCGGCAGCGGCAAAAAATACAAGAAATGCCACAGTGCCTTTGATGAGCGCCTCGAGCGCTTGTGGGAAGAGGGCTGGGAGGTTCTGCCCCGCACACTCTACAAGACGCCCGCCGACATCGAGGGCATCAAGCGCTCCGCTGCCATCAACGTGGGCGTGCTCGACTACGTAGGCGAGCATATCGCCGCAGGCATGACCACCAACCAGATCGACCAGATGATCTACGACTACACCGTCGAGCACGGTGGCACGCCGGCCGATCTCAACTACGAGGGCTATCCCAAGAGCGTGTGCACCTCAATCAACGACGTGGTCTGTCACGGTATCCCCTGCGATACGGATGTGCTGCACGAAGGCGACATCATCAACGTGGATTGCTCCACGATCTTGGACGGCTACTTTAGCGACTCGAGCCGCATGTTCTGCATCGGCGAGGTCTCGGCCGAGCGCCAACGCCTGGTCGACGTCACCCGCGCCAGCGTGGAGGCGGGTCTGGCGGCCGTCAAGCCATGGCTACCGCTGTCCGTTATGGCCGAGGCCGTGCAAAAGACGGTCGAGGACGCCGGTTTTAGCGTGGTGCGCGAGTACGGCGGGCACGGCATCGGTAAGGAGTTCCACGAGGACCCGTTTGTGGGCTTTACCACCGAGGCACCCGATGTGGACACCATCATGGCTCCGGGCATGATCTTTACCATCGAGCCCATGGTCAACGCCGGAGCGCCCGACATTAAGATTAGCAAGGGCGACGGCTGGTGCGTACGCACCAAGGACGGTAGCGATTCGGCCCAGTGCGAGGTACAGCTCGTGGTGACCGAGGATGGTTACGAGCTGCTCAGCTGGTAGCTGTGGATGCGCCGGGCTACGCGATGGATATGTTAACCATCGCGTAGCCCGGCGTTTTTATAGCGTTTTGCCTGATACAACCTGCCAAAATAAACCTGTCCCTTTTTGGTAGGTCGAGCGGAAAGGACTGCTTGTGAACATCCTGGTTTTGCTGCCCGTCAACGACCGCCATCGCGCGATCCTCGAGTCGAGCGCTCCGGGCGAGGACTTTATCTACACGAGCGCCGACGCCGCCACGCGCGAGCAGGTCGCCGATGCCGACGTGATCTTGGGCAACATCGACCCTGACATGCTCACAGCATGCGAGCATCTCCAGCTGTTGCAACTGCAGACCGCGGGCTATGACGATTACTTGGCCGCCGGCACCGTGCCAGCCGACGCTAAGCTTTCCTGCTCGGTGGGCGCCTACGGCCAGGCTGTGAGCGAGCACATGTTTGCCATGGTCCTTTCCATGATGAAGCGCCTGCCCGGCTATCACGACTTGCAGCGCGAGCATCGCTGGGAGGATTTGGGGCCGGTCACCTCGCTCAAAAGCGCCAATGTGCTGGTGCTGGGCGCGGGCGATATCGGCGGCCACTTCGCCACGCTCTGCCGCGGCATGGGCGCGCACGTCCGCGGCATCAAGCGCCATCCGCTCGTCTACCCCATTGTGTTTGAGGACATGGACGGCATGGACGCCCTATCCGAGCGCCTGGCCGAGGCTGACATCGTCGCATCCTTTATGCCCAGCACACCCGAGACCCGCGGCCTGGCGAACGCCGAGTTCTTCGCCGCGATGAAACCGGGCGCCTTCTTTGCCAACGGCGGCCGCGGCGATCTTGTGGTCGCCGACGACTTGGTTGCCGCCTTGGAGTCGGGACATCTCGCCGGCGCCGCGGTCGACGTCACCGACCCCGAGCCGCTGCCTGAGACAAGCCCGCTGTGGGATGCGCCCAACATGCTCATCACGCCGCACGTCTCCGGCTGGTTCCACCTGGCAGCCACGCTCAATAATGTGGTCGACATTGCCGCAGAGAATCTGCGTCACCTGCAGGCCGGCGAGACGCTTCGCTGCTGGATCGAACATTAGGGTTCCGCCGTTCTAACGAACGGCGGACCGGTCGACGCTACGCGCCGCCCAGAGCGACAATTTGTCATTCAAAAGGCAAGGCATGACCAGAAGGTCTATGCCTTGCCTTTTTCATGCCAACTTGTTCGCTCTGGACATCGCTCGCTGACGCTTGCTCAACCTGCGGTGTCATAACAATTCTGTCCAGCTGTTGGCTTTGCGGCATTTGCCCAGATAAAACCTGCCAAAATAAACCTGTCCCTTTTTGGCAGGTTTAGAGCTCCACGCTTTCGGCGCCGTTGATGGTTAGGTTTCGCTCGTAGAAGGCGGTGAGGGCGCGGATGGCGTACATCACGTCGCGCACGCCGCCGGTCTCGTAGCTCGAGTGCATGGCAAGCTGCGGCAGGCCCACGTCCACGGCATGCATGCTCGCCTGCATGTTCGACAGATTGCCCAGCGTAGAACCGCCAGCCATATCGCTCTTGTTGGCGAAGGCCTGCGTGGGCACGTCGGCGTCATCGCAAATGGCTTGGAACACCGCGCGGCTAAAGGCATCGGTGCAATAGTGCTGGTTGGCTGCCTCCTTGATGACGATGCCGCCGTTGAGCACGACCTGGTTGCGGGCATCGCACTTCTCGGCGTGGTTGGGGTGCACGGCATGCGCATTATCGCAGCTCACGAGCATCGAGGCGGCAAGTGCGCGATGGTACGACTCATCATCGAAGCCCAGCGACCCGTTGATGCGTCGCAACGCGTCGGCCAAGAAGGTCGACATGGCGCCCTGCTTGGTCTCGGAGCCAACCTCCTCGTTATCAAAGCAGCAGAAGACCGAGACGTCGTGCGCGTTCTCGGCGCCCAAAAATGCCTGCAGCGAGGTATAGGCACAGGCCAGGTCGTCAAGCTTAGGCGTCGAGATAAACTCATCGGCCCAACCCCAAATGCGCGCATCCTGACGATTGACCAGGAACAGATCGCGGCCCAAAATTTGCTCGGGCTCAACGTCCAGTTCGTCGGCGATCAGAGCATCAAAGTCGCCCTGCTTAAGGTCACCGGCGCTGATGAGCGGGCACAGGTCGACAGCACGATTAGGCGCAAAGCCCTCGTTAACGCCGCGGTTCATGTGGATGGCAAGGCTCGGGATAATAGCGACCTCGCGCTCGGTGGCAAGCAGGCGGCTCTCAATACGGTCGCCCTCGCGTACCAGCACGCGGCCCGCGAGTGCCAGCGGACGGTCGAACCAGGTGTAGTCGATCATGCCGCCGTAGGCCTCGGTGTTCAGGCGCAGCGTCTCGCCCGCGCCGTCGAGCTCGGGCACGGCCTTAACCTTAAACGTCGGCGAGTCGCTGTGCGACGCCGTCAGCTGAAAATGGTAGTCGCCGGCAACGCCGTCCTCGCCCCACGTAGCAGCCAGGTCCTCGCCCACCTTAAAGGCGATAACGCTCGAGGTGTTGCGCTGCGTGTAATAACGACCGCCCGGCTCGATGTCCCACGCCGCGTTCTCGGACAGGTAGGTAAAGCCCGCCTCGTCGAGCTCGGCCATAATGGTCGCCGCCGTATGGAACATGCTGGGGCATGCCTCGATAAAGTCGATAAGGTCGTTGGCGGCCTCGATATCGTCGGCCGTCACATGCGCGCGCTCGGGCGTTTCCTGATCCGTCATGCTCTCCCCTTTCGCTGGGTTGATGGTCCCCTCCAGCATACCCCGCCACGCCAGCGCCGCACTCTTCATTCCATGTTTAATCCCGCGCCGCTCGCCAAGTTGAGCCATCATGCCCGTGCACCTTTTGCGACAATTACGCTAACAGGACGAGAGGAGCCGTCATGAAGCCACGTAACATTGCCATCGCCTGCGGTGTCGCGGGAGTCGCCGTCGGCCTTGCCGCTGCCACCGGTATCGTTTATCACAAGCAAATCAAGTCCGCCGCGTCGCTCAAACGCTTGACCGGCTACGCGGATGGCTATGACCTGTACGCAATCGACATCGCCTACGACTACGATCTTGATCGCATCATCGCCGCTGGCGTGCGCGACGACCAGGCCTACATCGATGCCGTGGTGGCGCAGGTGCTGCCCGGTGTGCCGGTACATGTCCAGGCGCCCCAGTTTGCCTGCAGCGCTTTTGTCGCCGTAGATGCCGAAGGCCGCGTGCGCACCGGTCGCAATTACGACTTTAAAGACGACACCTCGGCGCTGCTGGTGCGCAATCACCCACGCGGCGGCTATGCCTCCATCGGCTTTGCCGCCCTCAATAACCTGGGCGCCAACACTCCGCTTGACTCCGTCACCGGACGCGCCGCGGCGTTGATGGGCCCGTTTGCCCAGCTCGACGGTGTTAACGAATGCGGCGTGTCCATTGCCGTACTCACCCTGGATTCCCAGCCCTGTGACCAGGACACGCAACGGCCCGTCATCAACACTTCGCTCGCCATCCGTCTGGTGCTCGACCGCGCGGCTACCACGCAAGAGGCAGTCGACCTGCTTTCCGCCTACGACATGCACGCCATGGCAGGACGCGATTACCACTTCTTTATCAACGACGCCGCCGGTGACGCGCGCGTAGTAGAGTGGGACCCGCGCGATCCGGACCGCGCTTTCAAAGCGACT
Source organism: Collinsella aerofaciens (assembly GCA_030826265.1). Lineage (GTDB taxonomy): Bacteria > Actinomycetota > Coriobacteriia > Coriobacteriales > Coriobacteriaceae > Collinsella > Collinsella aerofaciens_AY. Next base: position 35,466 of record JAPJOH010000013.1, on the reverse strand, counting down.
CCTGTACGCCAGGTTACGAACTTCTACGCCTGCTATGGCGACGAAGTGCTGCCCAACCAAAAGAATGGCGAGCTGGGCCATGGTAAAGAGCGCGCCGTCGCAATCGCCGATGTCCTTGACGCCCATGTCGGTGCCCAGGACGAGACAGTCGCTTGGAAGGCCCTGCGTGCCGCAGCGCAAGAGCCCAATCCGGAAGACATCACCAGCAATACGCAATGGTCGGTCGTCTTTGACAATACCGAACCCGCCGCCGCCATTACGCTGCGCCGCCACTGGGGCGACGTCGACGCCTTCGCACTGTAAGGACCCAGGCCCGTCGACCTTACGCTCGCCTGACGTTGCTTACATTTCTATACGCTTGAGCTAACACGTTTTACCCCCGTATCAACAGTGTGCGGGGGTAAACTTATGCGCATGTTATAACTTGCCCGGAAGGATTCATCATGCTTAGGATTGGTCTTCTTACTAGTGGCGGCGACTGCCAAGCGCTCAACGCCACCATGCGCGGCATCGTCAAAACGCTCATGACCAATAGCGAAGAACCTATCGAGATCTATGGTTTTGAGGACGGCTACCAGGGCCTTATCTACAGCAGGTTCCGCGTCATGTCGCCCGCCGATTTTAGCGGCATCCTCACCCGCGGCGGCACCATCCTGGGCACGAGCCGCACGCCGTTCAAGCGTCTGGATATTCCCGAGGCCGATGGCATCGAGAAGGTACCCGCAATGGTCCACACCTATCATAAGCTGCAGCTCGACTGCCTGTTTATGCTGGGCGGTAACGGCTCCACCAAGACCGCCAACCGCCTGCGCGAAGAGGGCCTCAACGTTATCGCCCTGCCCAAGACCATCGATAACGACACCTGGGGCACCGAGCTGACGTTTGGCTTTACAAGCGCCATCGACGTCGCCACCAAGTGCATCGACGACATCCACACCACTGCGTCGAGCCACGGCCGCGTGTTTGTCATCGAGATCATGGGCCACAAGGTTGGCTGGATCCCGCTGTACGCCGGCGTCGCAGGCGGTGCGGACGTCATCCTGATCCCCGAGATCCCCTACGACATGGATAACGTCATCAAGACCATCGAGCATCGCATGGAAACCGGCAGCCGCTTCACCATCGTGGCCGTCGCCGAGGGTGCCATCTCCAAGGAGGACGCGGCGCTGTCCAAGAAGGAGTACAAGAAGAAGCTTGCCGAGCGCACGAGCCCGTCGATTGTCTACGACATCGCCAAGGAGATCGAGGCCAAGACCGGTCGCGAGACCCGCGTCGCCATCCCCGGCCACACGCAGCGCGGCGGCCAGCCCGACGCCCAGGACCGCATCTTTGCGACCCAGTGCGGCGTCGAGGCGGCGCTCGGCTGCCTGCGCGGCGAGTTTGGCTACATGATTGCCCTGCGCGACGGCAAGATGTGCCACATGCCGCTCGAGGATGTCGCCGGCAAGCTCAAGTATGTCGACCCCCAGAGCGATCTGGTGCGCGAGGCCAAGGCGTTGGGCATCAGCTTCGGCGACAAATAGCCTCGGCTGGAACTGCTCTCATCGGAGGCCCCAGGGCTTACCTCCCAAATCGTCCTCGGACATGTCAGGACCCCGCTGCGCGCTTCGCGCGGCGGGGTCCTTCCGTCCTGCGGAAAGATTTGGAAGGTAAGCCCTGGGGCCTCCTGCGGTAACTGAGGAGGCCGGGCTATTCGTCTTCTTGCTGCGGATGCCTGGTGTAGGATGCGGCGTGCATTTTTGGGAGTTTTCAGCAGCCGAGGGCACCTGCATACTGGTTTTGGGCGAAAGGCAGGCGCTATGGACCTCATTCTGTAAAAAATGATCGGCCCTTGAGGCACTGGGGGCTCGGAATCAAGGCATTCGACGCGGTTTTGCACGCCTGTTCCCGCACCCGCGGACCCCGGGACGCTGAATACTCCGAAATTTGCACGGCGCCCCCGGGGGTACCTGTGGGCAAAAAGCAACCGCCCTGTCAAAGTATGCATTTGGCGGGGCAGTTTATGCAAAAATGCCGCTGCGGGCGCGTCGGCAGCTCGCTAGAACTTGAATCCCAGGACAGGTTACTCGGCGCTCTTGAGGGCACCGACCATGTCGATCTTATTGAGGGTGCGATTGGTGGCGAGGTTGACGATAAACGTAAAGCCAAAGGAAAGCACCACGGCGAGCACGTAGCTCAGTGGCTCGACCTCAACATCAAAATACAGCGACGGCATCTGCAAAATGTAGGTAAAGCTCTCGGCCAGCAAGCCACCCAGCGGCACGCCCAGCGCGGCGCCAATCGCTGTAAGAATCAACGTCTCCTTGTTGACGTAATGGTGCACCTCGCCGCGGCGGAAGCCCAGCACTTTGATGGTCGCCAGTTCGCGCTTGCGCTCCGAAATGTTGGTGTTGGACAGCGTAAACACCACCACAAACGATAGGCACGCCGCCATAAAGGTCACGAGCACCACGACGGAATTGATAATAGTGAAGTTCGCCTCAAAGTTCTCCCAATGCTCGGCCGTGCTCGAAATCGAAAGCCAGCCGTCACTCTTAAGCTTCTTGCTAAACGCAATCTGGTCGGCCGACGAACCCTTGAGCAGCGCAAAGATGCCATTGAGGCGAACGCTGCGCCCAAACGCGCGCTCATAGGTGCTCTGCGTCATGTAAAGCGTGTTGCCCAGATAGTTAAGCGAAATGTCGCTGACCTTGACCTTGGCGACGTTGAGTGACGAATCCTGGACGTGCGCCGTATCGCCCGGTTGAATCCCCAGCACCAGCTGTGAACTCTTACTCAGATACACGTCTCCGTCACGCAAAGACAGTGGCTCTTTGGACTCATCCTCAAGGCGAACATAGTCGTCCAGATCGTTCGTGCGGTCATCGGGCACCACGATCAGCTGCACGGTCTCGCTCTTTCCGCCGAATGTAAAGGTGACGTTGTCGGTCATGATCGGCAGCGTCGAAGTTACGGTCACACCGGAATCCTTGACCGCGCTTCGCTCGTCGAGCGCCGCGCACGTCTGCGAAAAATCGTCGGGATTGGCAACCGCCAGCAGGTCGTAGCGTGTGATGTGGCCGTACTGCTTGGGCGAAAGCGCGACCGACGTATCACGAATGCCCATGCCGCAGATCACGAGCGCCGTGCAGCCGGCGATGCCGAAGATGGTCATAAAGGCGCGCTTTTTGTAGCGAAACAGGTTACGCGCTGCCACCTTGTTCAAAAAGCCCATGCGGCGCCAGATAAATCCGATACGCTCGAGCAGAATGCGTGAGCCGGCACGCGGCGCCTTGGGGCGCATGAGCGAGGCAGGGGTCTCGGCCATCTCGTGGCGGCAGGCGATAATCGTGGCGCCCACCACGCCCACGGCAAACAGCGCCACCGAAACGATCGAGGACACGATGTCGTACGAAAGTAGCATCTGGGGCAGCGAGTACATGTCGTCGAACACCGTAAACAGGAACAGCGGCAGGCCCACAAATCCGATGATGTTGCCGAGCACGCCGCCGATCAGACAAGCCCACAGCGCATAGTCCACGTATTTGGACAGGATGCGTCCGCGCGAATAACCGAGTGCCTTATACAGGCCGATGAGCGTGCGCTCCTCCTCGACCATACGCGTGGCGGTGGTAAGGCTGATGAGCACGGCGACGATAAAGAAGATGAACGGGAACACCGTGGCGATGGCCTCAATTGACGAGCTATCGCTCTCCACGCTCGAGTAGCTTGCGATATTGCCGCGGTCCTGGATGTACCAGGTGCATTCACCAAGGTCAGAGAGCTCGGCGCGGGCATCGGCAAACTGCTGGTCGGCGGCGGCACGGCGCTGGTCCAGGTCGGCTTGCGCCTGCGCACGCTCGTCGCTGCCCTCGGCCATGCGATTGATGTTGTCCTGCTCAATCCCAAAGAGCATATTCGCCTGGCGCTCGGCCGCATCCAAGCTTGCCGGCGTGTCGACCGTCAGTTCCTGAGCGCGCGCTTTCTCACGCTCCTTGCGGATCTTCTCGATATTGCTCTTGACCTCATTGATCTTTGCCGCGTAGGAATCCGAATAGGAGTTGAGGCTCTTGGCTCCCTCGACGATCACGTGGACCGCGGAGTAGAAAGAAGATGTCGCGGCGTCCTCGCTCACATAGAACTTATAGTCCGCCGCCGAAGCAGCGCGAAAGGCGTTGACTGTCGAGTCGGAGCTCACATCAGTGGGATCGAGGACCTCGGCCGTAATGGTGTAATCGCCCGCGGCAAACTGATCCTTGGCGCTTTGGTTCGACGAGCTCGCGTCATTGGCGGCAAAACTCACCGTATCGCCGAGCTTTTTACCCGAAGCCTTCAGGAACTTCGAAGTCACCGCGACCTCATCGGCGCTCTCGGGCAAATCGCCGTTCACGAGCACCGGCTGATCGATGTTCTCCTTGGAGAGACTTTGCACGACCACGCGCTCGCGCGTTGTGCCCACGGCGGTGTAGGCGGTCTCGGTGTAGATGCCTTCGGCCGTTTCGACGTCATCGACCTCTTGGATGGCGTCGAGATCATCGTCAGTCAGGCCATAGGTCGACTGCACGTTAATGTCATAGACATTTTGCTGGTCGAAGTAGGCGTCAACCGAATCGCACAGGTCCTCGCAACCCGCCTTAAGGCCGCACATCACGCTCACGCCAAGCGCGGTGATGACCACGATTGACAAGAAGCGCTTAAGACTGCCTCGGATTGTGCGGTAGATGCCACGGCGAAAAACCGTCGGCACCATATCGTTTGAGCTTTGGGCAGTGCGGTAGGTCGTAAAATCCTGCTCGCACTCCGTGTTCTGCGCGTCGCGGCGTAGGCTGTTTTGGCGGTCCTGATCCATGGGCGCTACCACTCGATCGTCTCGATAGGCACGGGATTTTGCTGGACCGTCTCGCTCTCCACGCGACCGCTCTTAAAGCGAATCAGGCGATCGGCCATGGGCGCGAGCGCGGAGTTGTGCGTGATGATGATGACCGTAATGCCCTGCTTGCGGCAGGTATCCTGCAGCAGCTGCAAGATCTGCTTGCCGGTTTTATAGTCGAGCGCACCCGTGGGCTCGTCGCACAGAAGCAGCTTGGGGTTCTTGGCCAGTGCGCGGGCGATGGACACACGCTGCTGCTCGCCGCCCGAAAGCTGCGCCGGAAAGTTGCCCAGGCGCTCGCCCAGGCCAACCTGACGAAGCGTTTGCTCGGCATCGAGCGAATCGGGGCAGATTTGCGCCGCAAGCTCAACATTTTCGAGCGCCGTCAGGTTGGGGACCAGATTGTAGAACTGGAAGACAAAGCCAACGTCGGCGCGGCGGTATTCCACGAGCTGCGCCTCGTTAGCGGAGCTCACATCGCGCCCGTCCACCGTCACGGTGCCGGAAGTCGCCGTATCCATGCCACCCAGAATGTTGAGCGCCGTGGTTTTACCGGCGCCCGAAGCGCCCAGGATAATGGCAAGCTCGCCACGCTCAACAGAAAAGCTCGCACCGTCGAGCGCATGGATGCGGGCGTCGCCCTCGCCGTATGCCTTGATGACGTCTTTGAATTCGATATAAGCCATCGATTAATTCCCATCTGGTCGGATAACTCTTTAGTATTACCCATTTCGCACCGACCAAAAAGGGACAGGTTCATTTTGGCAGGTTTTATATGGGGAAACGGCAGCTATAGATGAGGCGCCGGGGAGGCAGAGAAATCATCGATGGGGTCAGGCCGACCGCCAAACACAACGCACGCATCTCAATCTGTCAGCCAAATCATTCGAACAGCTGTTCGTTTCTATGATATGATTCCGCTATCTAAGCAGGCCAATACGCAGAAAGGCGGCCAACATGGCGTTCGACTTTAAGAAGGAATGCAAGGAGCTCTACAGACCTGCAAGCAAGCCGAGTATCATAACTGTCCCGCCTATGAGCTACGTTGCCGTTCGCGGAAAGGGCGACCCAAATACCGAAGGTGGCGAGTATCAAAATGCCCTGCCGCTGCTTTACGGCATCGCCTATACCGTCAAGATGTCAAAGAAAGGCTCAAGGAGTATCGAGGGCTATTTCGACTTTGTGGTACCGCCGCTCGAGGGCTTCTGGTGGCAAGACTCCCCGAGCGGCGACATCGATTATGTACGCAAGGACGATTTCAACTTTATCTCGTGCATCCGCCTGCCCGATTTCGTCACTCAGGATGACTTTGACTGGGCGGTCGCGGAAGCCACGGCCAAAAAGAAACTGGACTTTTCTGCCGTCGAGCTGCTTAAAGTTGACGAGGGTCTCTGCGTTCAATGCATGCATACCGGACCCTACGACAGCGAGCCGGCAACCGTAGACGCCATGCATGAATATGCGACCGAGCAGGGCTATGTCCCCGACTTCTCAGACACCCGTTTACATCACGAAATCTATCTTTCCGATCCACGCAAGTGTGCGCCGGAGAAACTTAAGACTGTGGTTCGTCATCCTATCAAGCGCGCTGAATAGCGTGGAGCGTCATTTCACGCGCTGGGTTTTAAGCCAGCCAACCAGCCGCCTCCTAGGCCGTCCGGTAATTATCTTGACGCTGTTAGCGCCGGAATAATTTAGCCAAATATAGTCGGCCGAGATTGACCAATCCCGGCCGACCCATTTTAGCCAACACGCCCGCATCTATGACTTTCCTATCGCATTCCTACATCCCCTCGGGCTGGATCCCCCTCACCTTCACCGCCTGGGGGACGGCCTCCACCGAGTAGGTGTCAAGCTCCCTGCCGCGGTAGCTCGGGCCCCGCATCACGAACACCGACGCCTTGTCGAACAGCCTGCCGAGGGCGCAGAGGAGCGTGTCGTCGCCCGTGAAGAACTCATCCCACCCGCTCGGGGCGATGTTGCTCGTGAGGACCATCGCGTTCGGCCCCTCCTTCTCGTAGCGCCTGTCGACGACATCGAAGAACAGGTCGGTGCACGGCCTGTCGTAGACGCATCTCCCCACCTCGTCAACGATGAGGCACGACGGCTTGACGAGCGAGGAGACGACCCGCGAGGTGTTTCCCCGCTGGACGGCCTTCTGGAACCTGTCCCTGAGCTCGGTCGCCTTTATGTAGTAGGTCTTGAGCCCCCGCATGCAGCACTCGCGCCCGTAGGCCTGCGCGAGGTGCGTCTTCCCTATGCCGCCGGGCCCGACGAAGGCGACGTTGCGGTGCGCGTAGAGGTCGGCCAGCGACGGGAGCTTGCCCAGCGCGGCCGCGTCCCGGCCCTGGATCCTGGAGAAGTCGAAGCCCTCGAAGGTCTTGGGCTCGCGCCTGGGCAGCCTGCTCAGCCTCAGCAGCGTCTCGATGGAGGCGAGCCTCCTCTTCTCCGCAAGGTAGGAGAAGGTGGCTGCCACGGCGGCCATCTCCCCGTCGCCGAGGTCGAGGTCCGAGGCGAGGGTCGCGAGCTCCTCCGCCCCGACGGCGATCCCGAGCCTCGACGCGGCGTCGCTCGCGAGCTCGTAGGGGCTCGCCCCCGCGCCCGCCATCATTCGGCCCTCCCGAAGTCGAACCTCTCGAAACCGGGTTTCGTCCTGGGCGGGGCGATTTGCTCGACCACGGTCCCCACCGGCTGGGTCGGCAGCTCCTCGGGCTGCGCCGGCGATGTCTCCCACTGCCCCTCGCACCAGCTGTCGGCGCCGGTGCCGACGGCGTGGGCGACGAGCTCGCGGGAGAGGTCGTCGCTGTATATGTGCACCACGCGCCCCTCCCGGTTCACCCTGCACTCGCGGCGGACGTACCAGTAGGGCACGCCGTAGCGGTGCCCCTCGAAGCTCACGAAGCCGTCGAAGGAGATCTTCCGGCGCGGGCACAGGTACCGCTCGACCTCGGCCGTGACCTCGAGCGGCCTGGTGTTCGCCGAGCACGCCGCCTCGTGCTCGCGCATCGGGACGCATGCCGCCGCGCGCCGCCAGCGGCCTCCCTGCTCGGCGCACCAGAGGGCGGCCTCCCGGTTGAGGGCGTCAAGGTCGGTAAAGGACCTTCCCGCGAGGAAGTTCCCCTTCACGAAGCGGACGAGCCTCTCCACCTTGCCCTTCGTATAGGGGTGGCGCGGCCTGCACAACCTGGTGCGGAAGCCGACGACGCCCATGAACTCGGCGTAGTCGGCCTGCCAGACGGGCCGGCCGTCGGCATCGCGGCGGACGACCACGCTCTTCATGTTGTCGGTGAGCACGGTCGCGGGCACGCCCAGCGCCGAGAACGCGTGCAGCATCCCGATGAGGAGGTTCTCCTGGCGCGCGTTCGGGAAGAACTCGACGTGGGCGCCCCCGCAATGGTGGCAGACCATGGCGAAGCAGGCGATCCGCGCCCGCTCCCCGCCAGGGCGCTCGACCGCGACAAAGCCCCAGTCCATCTGGTAGGCCTCTCCGGGCGCCGTCCTGAAGCGCTGGCCGCGGCAGCCCTGCGGGGCCGCCTGCCGCCTCTTCGCGGGCACGAGGTCCCGGTGCGCGGCGATATAGGTCTTCACCGTGGTGAGGCCGCCGGCGTAGCCCTGGCCGAGCAGCCGCTCGAATATCACCTGCGAGTTGGTGACGCCCTTCCGCAGGAGGTCGTCCACCAGGCCGGTGTGGCCGGCGAGCACGCCCGGCGCGGCCCTCCTCCCGCTGTTCCCGTGGGGCAGGGCCCTGAACCCGTGTGCCCTGACCGTCCTCGCGCGGGAGCGGGTGAGCCCCGTCCTCCTGCAGGACTCCGCGAGGTTGCATGCCTGCGGGTCGAACCCGTCGCCCTCCTCCGCGGCCATCTCCCGGAGCGCCGCGTCTATAATCTCCTGTAGGTCATCGTGTCTCTCGTTCACCTCAATGGTCCTCCTAACGCCGGCGTGTTGGCACCACCAGCGTAGTGGCGGCGGGGAGGCACGGTGGCCATTATTCGGTGACCGGGATTGGTCAAAATAGTTTGACTATTAGCGGCTAAAATCGCCCGGCGCTAACAACGCGGCCCGTCGCATCTTATAAGTTTGTTTTGCTAAAGCTGGAAAGCCTCTCAACGATGCGCAACTCCAGCTCTTTTTCTATCAAGAGGCTTAATGAAATACCAGAAGTCGCGGATATCCATCAACGAACAAATAGCACTATTGACAGAAAACAAGGGTCTTAAGTGCTCTGATCAAAGCGAACTCGAGCGAGCTTTGGTCGAAGCCAACCACTACAGACTGTCGGCCTACTGGTTTCCCTACAAAACCAAATGCAAGTCCGGGATTACCATCTTTCGCGAAGGCACAACATTCGAAACCATCATCTACACGTATGAATTTGACCGAGCTCTCCGGCAGTTAATGTTTGATGCGGTCGGCAGTGCGGTCGGCAGAATTGAGATCTACCTCAGAAGCAGAATTGCCTATCTTGCCTCTGAGGAACGCGGGCCTTTCTGTTACCCAGATGTCGCCATAACGAGGCTCAACTCGGCATGCCCGTCGAGCTCTGCGCCGCACTGGGCTACGCAGCCGCCTTTGGCAGCGCCACCAATACACTGCTCGCACCCATCCTTATTGGCTGCGAAGTCTTCGGCTTTGGTAACTTGCCGATGTTCATTATTGTCTGCGTTGTGGCTTACCTGTTCAACATGGATAAGTCCATCTACGCCCTGCAGGAGCGGGCGTAGATCGATGTCCAGGCAGGTGGTCTCAGCCGGAAACGGTGTCCCACTCTGAGGCTGTATTCCGGGACACGGTTTCCGCTTGGAACGCCATTCGGAAAGCGCATCCCGCTTTAAAACGGAATTCCGGGACGTAGTTTCCGTCTGAGCCTCCATTCGGAAAGCATGTCCCGTTCTTTCACGGCATCTTGGCTATGCAAAGCGCTCGAGTGTTACTCCTCGTACGCGCCCTCAAGCCGAAGCAGCCACTCCTTGCGATCAAGCCCGCCGGCATATCCGTTAAGCGAGCCGTCGGCCGCCACCACGCGATGGCATGGCACAATAATCGAAACAGGGTTGCGAGCGACCGCGGCCCCCACGGCACGGGGAGACACAACGGGTGTCTCATTTCCCGGCACACGATGTCGAGCCGCAACACGCTGGGCGATCTCGCCATACGTAGCGACCTCGCCACGCGGAATAGAAAGCAGCTCGTACCAAACTTCACGCTGAAACGCCGTGCCAATCAAATGCAACGGCGGCGTAAACCGAGGTTCCTGCCCTGCAAAATAAGCATTCAGCCAAGCCCACGAACGCTCAAGCACCGAAGAAGCCGCACCATTTGCAGGACTCACCGACGACATGCCGCCAGCACCAGAAACTGCATCGGCGCCTTCAACATGTTCAGGATCTTCTTTGAGAAGCGTGGAGCCAAAATGCTCCTGTCCCTCAAACCAAAGCCCCGTCAGACCGCGGCCATCAGCGGCAAGCAAGATTTCGCCCAAAGGCGAAGCAAACGTCGTCGTGACCACCAGCGGCTCCTTTCAAAACTCCGCAACATAATACCGCGAATTGTGCAGACAACCCCAATCGACCCCAAAGTCACCCAAGGCAGCAGGCGCGCAGCGCCGAGGCCGCCGCCGGGACCAGGGCCCGCAACAGCCACGCGCCCCCACATCAGCTCAGCGGCCTCAACCAACAACGACCCCATCGCAGGCCGCTTGCAGCAGCGTCACCGTAGGCGGGGGCCGGGCTCAGTTTTCAGAACACTCCGCAGACCAGTGTGGCGCCTTGTCCGCGGCTCCGAAGGAGCAGGAAAAGGCGCCACACATGGTCGAGGACGTTCTGAAAACTGAGCCCGGCCCCCGCCGGACAGGTCACACTACTCGCAGAGCAGCTTAGCGATCTGGACGGCGTTGGTTGCCGCGCCCTTACGGATTTGGTCACCGCAGCACCAGAAGGTGATGCCGCGCGCAGCCTCGGGGTTCGAGATGTCGCGGCGCACGCGACCGACCCAGATCAGGTCCTGGTCGGAGGTGTCCATCGGCATGGGGAAGCGGTCGTGCGCATCCTCGGCGCTCATGTCGTCAACCAGCTTCACGCCCGGAGCGGCAGCCAGCGCGGCACGGGCCTCCTCAACCGTAATGTCACGCTTGAACTCGAGCGTAATGCTCTCGGAGTGCGAGCGCAGCACAGGCACGCGCACGCAGGTGCAGTTCACGCGCAGCTCGGGCAGGTGCATGATCTTGCGGCCCTCGTTTTGCAGCTTCATCTCCTCGGAGGTAAAGCCCTCCTCCTTGACGCCGCCAATCTGCGGAATCAGGTTACTCGCCAGCTGGGCGGCAAACGCGCGCGGCTCGGGAATCTCCTCGCCACGGCCCAGGGCGGCCAACTGAGCCTCGAGCTCGGCCATGCCGGGGGCGCCAGCACCCGAAGCCGCCTGGTACGTCGAGACGATCATGCACTTCACGCCAGCGAGCTGATGCAGCGGCCACGTGGGAACCAGGCCGATGATGGTCGCACAGTTGGGGTTGGCGATAAGGCCGTGATGCCACTTGATGTCGTCGGCATTGATCTCGGGCACAACCAGCGGCACCTCGGGATCCATGCGGAAGGCATGGCTGTTGTCGACCACGACGGCGCCGCGCTTGACGGCCTCGGGCAGCAGCTCCTTCGCGATGTCGTCGCCGGCAGCTCCAAGCACAATGTCACAGCCCTCAAAGGCCTCGGGACAAGCCTCTTCGATCACGATCTGCTCGCCACGGAACTCGACGGTCTTGCCCGCAGAACGCGCGCTCGCCAGCAGCTTGAGCTTGCCAACCGGGAACTCCTGCTCGTTGAGGCACTCGAGCATCTGGGTGCCCACAGCTCCCGTCGCGCCCAAAATAGCAACCGTGTACTGTTTCATGCTTCCCCCTTTAAAGGTTGTGGCTTTTGCCCGCACGCCAAGCAGGCCGATTATTGTTGCCAGTGTATACAAGAACGGGGCGGGCACGAAACCCGCCCCGTCGAAACGAAACCGAAACGAAACGCCCCGCCATAGATTTTTGAGGCAAGTCCAAAAATCTACTGGGATAGCAGCTACTTGTGGAGCGCGACCAGAGCGGGATCGACCGGCGCGGGAGCCTCCAGATCGGAGACCTTCACAATGCCGTTCTCGTCGGAGAAGGCGCGGTAAATGGTCTGAATCGCCAGATCAAAGTCCTTCTCCTCCACACCGATGATGATATTGATCTCGTCGCAGCTCTGCGAAATCATACGCACGCTCACGCCAGCCTGGCCAAGCATGCCAAACAGGTGGCCCGAGATGCCGGCACGACCGCGCAGGTTACGGCCGACGGTCGCGATAAGTGCCAGACCCTCGACAACCTCGATCTCGAGCGGCTCGACCTCCTGCTGAATGTCGCCCACGAGCGAGTACAGTGAATCGTGAACGTCCCGCTCCTGCACCACGGCGCCAAAGCGGTCGACACCGGTGGGCATGTGCTCGACGGAAACGTCATAGCGCTCGAACACCGAAAGCGCACGGCGCATAAAGCCGACGCGGGGCTTGGTGCGGTCGCGGGCGACGTTGATGGCGACAAAACCGCGCTTGCCGGTCACGCCGGTAATGATGGGCTCCGCCTCGCCTTCATCAGCCGTCTCGCTAATGATGGTGCCGGGGTCCTGCGGCGCATTGGTGTTCTTGATGACCAGCGGAATGCCTGCCTCGCGCACGGGGAACACGGCTTCCTCGTGCAGGACGCTTGCGCCCATGTACGAAAGCTCGCGCAGCTCCTCGTAGGTAACGCGCGCAATGGGCTGAGCCTCCGGAACAATACGCGGATCCGCAGAATAGAAACCCGAGACGTCGGTCCAGTTCTCGTAAAGGTCGGCGCCCAGGCACTTAGCCAAAATCGAGCCCGAGATATCGCCGCCGCCACGATCGAGCAGCTTGATCTGGCCCTCACGCGTCGCGCCGTAGAAACCGGGCATAACAAAGCCGCCCTGCTGACCGTACTCCTGCACCAGCTCGGAGGTGCGGTTCATGCTGAGCGTACCGTCGTGATGGAACGCAACGACCGTCGCGGCATCCAGGAACGGCAGGCCCAGGTACTCGGCCATCAGGCGAGCGGTGAAGTACTCACCGCGGCTCACGAGCTCCTCGGTGGAGTAACCGCCCGAGCGGGCGCGCTCGGCAAAGGCCGCGAACTCCTCGCGGATGGGATAGGTAAGCTCCAGCTCGTCAGCAATATCAAAATAGCGCTGGCCAATGTCCTCGAGCAACTCCTCGCACGACACGTGATACTTAACGTGCGCGTTAACCAGGTAGAGCAGGTCGGTCACCTTGGTGTCGCCCTTAAAGCGGCGACCGCAGGCAGAAACCACCACAAAACGGCGGGCAGGGTCGGCATCGACGATGGCCTTGATCTTCTTGAAGTGTTCGGCGTCGGCGACCGACGAGCCGCCAAACTTGGCAATCTTAATCATGGGCTGGAGGTTACCTTTCTAAAAGCCTCTGCGAACCTATTTTGCGTGCTCTGATACCATGGTTTCACCGATTGGGACCAAGGCATCCGAGGAGCAGTGTTATATGGGAACTTATCATAGTACACGAGGACGCACTTTATCGTGCTCAAGTAAGGTGGCAATCCGTACCGGCATCGCTCCCGACGGGGGTTTGTTTGTCTCGGACGAGCTCGGCACCCAGCAGGTCGATATCAGCTCGCTTGCAGCTAAATCGTACTTTGAAATCGCTCAAGATGTGTTGGGAATGTTACTGAATGATTACACGGCCGAAGAAATTTCGGCGTGTGTCGACGAGGCATACCGCGGCACGTTCGCGAGTGAAGAGGTTACGCCGCTCGTCAAACTCGACGCTGCGCCGGGTGTTGACGCCCCTCAGACCTATGTGATGGAACTCTTTGGCGGCCCTACAAGCGCCTTCAAGGACGTCGCCCTGCAGATGCTCCCCCGTCTGATGGCCCGCACTTCCGCCAAGGACGGCGGCGCCGAGCGCATCATGATCGTCACCGCCACGTCGGGCGACACGGGCAAGGCTGCGCTCGCCGGTTTTGCCGACGCTCCGGGCACGGGCATCACCGTCTTTTATCCCGAGGGCAAGGTTAGCCGCGTCCAGAACCTGCAGATGTCCACGCAGGAGGGCGACAACGTCGCCGTCTGCGGCATCCGCGGCAACTTTGACGACGCCCAGAGCGCCGTCAAGCGCATCTTTGCCGATAAGGAGCTTGCCGAGCGCCTGGAAGCCGCCGGCACGGTGCTTTCGAGCGCCAACTCTATCAATGTCGGCCGTCTGGTACCGCAGGTCGTCTACTACTTTGCCGCCTATGCGCAGCTGCTGCGCGCCGGCGCTATCGAGGCTGGCGACGCCGTAGAGTTCTGTGTGCCCACCGGCAACTTTGGCGATATCTTGGCCGGCTACTACGCCAAGCGCATGGGCCTGCCCGTCGCCAAGCTCATCGTCGCGAGCGACAAGAACAACGTGCTTGCCGACTTCCTGACCACCGGCGTCTACGACCGTAACCGCCCGTTCTTCACGACCATCTCGCCGTCGATGGACATCCTCATCAGCTCTAACCTGGAGCGCATGCTGTACTTCCTGTCCGATGGCGACTGCGAACTCGTTGCCGGCCTTATGGAGCAGTTGGCACAGACCGGTCGCTACGAGGTACCCGCCGAGCTGCTGGCCAAGATTCAGAGCGTCTTTGGCTGCGGCTGGGCCAGCGAGGACGAGGTCCGCGCTGCCATCAAGAGTTGCTGGGACGCCAACGGCTACGTGATCGACCCGCACACCGCTTGCGGCTATCACGTCTTTGAAAAGGTCGCTCCCGCCGAGGGCGCCAAGGCTCGCGTGCTGCTTTCGACCGCCAGCCCCTACAAGTTCCCGCGCGCCTGCTGCGACGCCCTGGGCCTCGACGTTCCCGAGGATGATTTTGAGGCTATGCGTGTACTCGAGCAGGCCACCAACACGGTCGCCCCGGTCCAACTCGCCGAGCTTGAGTCCAAGCCTGTCCGCTTCGAAGACGTCTGCGACGTAGCCGACATGGCCAACTACGTCGAGTCTGCAGCAAAAAAGATGACTACCAACTAAAACCCCTTATAAGGCGCCGGCGAAAGCCGGCGCACCTTCTTTTTATTTAGCTTTCGGGATAATGACGAGCATGCGAGCGGGTCTGGCCGTTTAGTTCGTCGCGAGTTCCGCACGAGCCGGAAAGCACTTAATGTGCTTTCCGAGCGAGCCAGGACTGCCCGAGCAGCGAACTAAACGGCCAGACCCGCCCAGGAGGACCCACATGATCAAAATCACCGTCCCAGCAACCAGCGCCAACCTAGGCATCGGCTACGACACCCTCGGCATGGCCGTCAGCCTCTACTCGCACTTCACCTTCGAGCGCGCCGACAAGCTCACCATCACGGGCTGCCCCAAGGAGTTCCAAAACGAGAATAACCTGGTCTATGTGAGCTTTGTCGATGCGCTGGCCGCATGGGGCGAGCCGGCCTTCCCCGTTGCCATCGACATCCAGACCGACGTGCCCGTCGCCCGCGGCCTGGGCTCCAGCTCCACCTGCGTCGTCGCCGGCATCATGGCAGCCGCCGCACTGACGGGCCACACCGTCGACCGTGCCGAGCTTGTTCGCATTGCCACCGAAGTCGAGGGGCATCCTGATAACGTCGCTCCCGCCATCCTTGGCGGCGCCGTCTGCTCCTTTACGCCGACCGATTCGCTCCCCCAATGTCTGCGCTACGAGGTGAGCGATCGCTTGCGTTTTATTACCGTGATTCCGCCCTACGAGGTACATACGAGCGAGGCGCGCAAGGTCGTGCCGCAGGAGATTCCACTCTCCACCGCCGTATGGCAAATGGGCCGCATCGCCGGCATGACGCGCGGCCTGGAGACCGGCGACCTTGACCTGATTGCCGCCGCTAATGACGACCGCATTCAGGAGCCCTATCGTCGCCGCCTGATTCCCGACTACAACGCCGTGCGCGACACCTGCCTTAACGGCGGCGCTAAAACCATCTGGATTAGCGGCTCGGGCTCGACCCTCATGGCTGTGACCGACGACACCATCGTGGCAAAGTTCCTGCAGGTCAAGCTGCGCGAGCAGTTCCCCAAGTGCGCCACGCATATCCTCACGTGCGACACGGAAGGCGCTCAAATCGAGTACCTGTAGACATCCTCCTCATATACCCGTCCGGGACGGTCGGGATATTCCCTCAAAATCGTCCTCGCGCATGAAGGGGCGCTGGGCCGATAGTTTGGCTTTTTATTGATAGGGGCTCTTGCTGGTAAGGGGCACTCACTAGAGGCAGGCCTCGGCAATGCGGCGCTTAAGCTCGTCGATGCCGGTGCCGGTCTGGGAGCTCGTGATGATCACATTCTCGGCAGGGACGTTGAGCTGCTTTTTGATGGCTGCTGCCTGGCGGGCCTGTTGGGTGCGGCTGAGCTTGTCGGCCTTGGTGAGGCAGACGATAAAGTTGAACTCGTTGCCCTGCAGGTAGTCAATCATGTCGTGATCGAGCTTGCTGGGGTCGTGGCGGATATCCACCAGAGAGACGACCAAGTTAAAGCTGCGCTCGGAGTCAAAGAAATCGCCAATGAGCTCGGCCCAGCGGTCGCGCTCGGCCTTGGAACGACGGGCGAAACCGTAGCCCGGCAGGTCCACAAAATGCACGTCGTCGGCCTCAAAAAAGTTGATGTTGCTCGTCTTGCCCGGCGTGCTCGAAACCTTGACCAGGTTCTTGCGGCCAAAGAGTTTGTTCATGATGGAGGACTTGCCCACGTTGGAGCGGCCGACGAAGCTCACCTCGGGACAGGTTGACTCGGGAATCTGCGAAACCTTGCCGTAGCTGGCGACGAACTTGGCAAGCTTGTAGTTAATTGAATCGGCCATGGACACTCCTTGGTCGTAGGTTCTTACAAAACGGGCGTGCTATTGCGCGGCGGCGATACGACGAACGATGTCAAGCGTGATGCCGCTCGCGGTGCGAGCGTACTCGTCCAGATCGAACTCGCGCTCGCAAAACGCGTCATATGCCTCGTCACAATTATCGCTGATAGCGCGCAGTACCAGGCAATCGACACCATTCTTGGCCGCGATGTGCGCAATTGCCGCGCCCTCCATCTCGACGCAATCGGCATGCGTGGCCTCAATCGCAGCGTTACGCATGGCGTCACCCGTAACAAAGCGATCACCCGTGGCGATAGTGCCACACAGGAACTGCTTGGGGTCCTTCTCCGCAGAAGTCTCATCCGCCGAGGCATCCACAAATCCATGCTCGGCAAGCACGGCGGCGGCAACATCAGCCAACGCCGGTGTCGAGACAAACTCCTCGAGCCCCGGCGCGGACTCGGCGATGAGTGCCGTATCGGTATCCAGATAGCGCAGGCACTTGCCTATAACCACGTCGTTAATATGGAGTTTAGGGTTTAGGCCGCCCGCAATGCCCGAAAACACAACGGCCTGCGGGGCGTATTTGCTGATGAGATGCTGCGTTGCGGCAGCGGCGTTCACGGTCCCCATGCCTGCCGTCGTGGCGACTACTGTCAGACCCGAAAGCCCACCGTTCACAACGGTCAAGCCCGCCTCTTGCGACTCATGCGTGCCACTCAGCTCTTCCTTAATCTGCGCAACCTCTTTTTCGAGTGCGCCTATGATCGCGATGGTTGCCATGCCATCCCCCAAATCCGTGCAAATTGCTTATCCACGGTATGGTACCAGCATTTTGGCTCAACCGTGTCAGCACCAAGCCGTTAGGCCAGTACAGCTCGGGTATCATAAAGGGGCAAAAATGGCTTGTTAGCCGATGGCCGACCTGAGCTCCGCACGGCGCTTTTTCATACCGGCCATAACGGCATTGCGCAGCTCGGGCATGCGCGCGGTATCCATCTGGGGCACGCCCTCGAGCTTATAGGGAATGCCCAGTTGCTCGTACTTGACGACACCCATCGTGTGATACGGCAGCATCTCCAGGCCGACCACGTTATGCCACGGGGCAATCAAGCGACCGAGCGCCTCGCACTCCTCCACCGTATCGGTAATACCCGGCACTACCACGTGGCGAATAACAACCTTAATCTTGCGACGCGCGAGCTCATCACCAAACGCCAGAATACGTGCGGGATCGCAACCGGTCAGCTTTTTATGCTCGACGGGATCGGCGTGTTTAATGTCGAGCAGCACCATATCGGTCTCGTTGAGTACGGCGTCGAACTTCTCGGGATGCGCGGGATCGAACGCATAGCCGCAGCTATCCAAGCAGGTATGCACGCGGCCGTCGGGGTTATTGTGCATGGCGCGGAACAGGTCGGCCAAGAACTCAGGCTGCAGGAGCGGCTCGCCGCCGGATACCGTAATACCACCGCTGCGGTAAAACTCATGGTTGCTCTGAAACTCGTCCATCAGGTGCTCGACGGTCACCATGGTGCCGCCGTTAACCGACCAGGTATCGGGGTTGTGGCAATACGCACAACGCATGGGGCAGCCCTGAACAAACACCACAAAGCGGATGCCGGGTCCATCGACCGTTCCCATCGTCTCAATCGAATGCACGCGGCCCAGGGCAAACGCGGAGTCCTCAGGACGAGCGTCCACACCCTCGAGCGTCATCTCAGCCATTCCCGCTACCTTGCCTCTCTTTGATTTTAGCTACATAAATGCCAGAGCCATTCTAGCCCATACGTTTGCGTTTAAACGTCTCGGGCTAGAATGGCACGTTTTAATCTATCCCCCATTACCGTGACGGGAGCCCATGTCGAGATGTGAAGGCGAAGAATGCTCGCCTACAGCCTTTACGCCTTGAGCGTGAGCACCGCACCGAAGGCGGTCGGGCCGCAATGGCTCGAGATGACACCGCCGACCTGAGTCCAGGTAACGTCTTTAAAGCCCAGGTCGTGCGCATAGACTTCCATGTCGTCGCGCAGCTCCTGGGAAAGGCCTACCGAATACGCCAGGCCAATGTGCGAGTAGTCAATCTCGCCCTTCGCAACCATGTGGTCAATAAAGGCGCGGGCGCACTTGAGCATAGAGCCGCGGAACTTCTTGGTCGCCACAAACTTACCGCCCGTCACCTCAATGCAGGGCTTAATCTTGAGCAGGTGGGCGCCAAGGAATGCCACGTTGGACAGACGACCTCCCGCCTTAAGGAAGGCTAGGTCGGTAGGAACAAAGCCCAGCAGCACACGGTCCATCACCGAATTGGTGAAGGCGAAAATTTCGTCGACGGTGGCATCGGGGTGAGCCTCGATGTATTTGGCGGTCTCGACGGCAACGAGCGACTGGCCCACCGAGACAAAACGCGTATCCATGGAGAATACGTAGTCGCGGCCCTTAGCCGCAATCTTGGAGGACTGATGCGAACAGGTCGTGGCCTCGGAATATGCAAGATGCAAAATAGTCGCGTCGGGTTGCTCGGCATGGATGCGGTCGTACACATGCGCAAAATCCGCTGGCGAACAGCCACTGGTCTTGGGCATCACACCAAACTCGTTGCAGCGCGAATAAATCTCGAGCGGATCGATCGAGCCGTCCTCGACGGTCTCGTCACCAATCGTGACATGCATGGGCACGCGCACGATGCCGTAGCGCTCGCAGAGCTCCGGCGTTACATCCGACCCAGACTCAACCACGATTACATACTTGCCCATTCTTATCACGACCCATCTCGACATTGGCTTTTCAATACATGACACGCGCGTCGCGCTGTTGCACAACGGCATCTAAGCGCCAAAGAGACGCCGCCCTTTGCACATAACAAAGGACAGCGTCTCCCTGGAAAACTCCGTGCTTAACTGAGATTTTACACGGTTTATTAAGGAGTGTTACTTATTCCGCAAACGGTCGCTATACGCGATAAACGGTAGTTGGCCGCGGCAACTGCGACACATTCCGCCCAACAAGTCCAATCGTGCTCCATGCACGGTTAATGAGCGAGGCGGTAGAAATCCATCGACGCCGCGCCCTCGGCGTGCAGCGCCATCGCCGGAACCGCCGACGAATAGGTACGGCTCGTAAGTGCCGCCTCACCGCCGTTGGCAAAAATCTCGACCATCGTAGTGTCCGAAAGCACGCGCAGGTCGCGAAGCTCGCCGAGCTCAATCGACCTCTGGTCGCGCCCATAGCCTTCGTCACCCATGTCGAGGGTAAGCATCCCGTCCGCATAGCGCACAAAGACACCCTTGCGAATCTCGAGCTCAACCATCTTGGCGCCCTCACAGGAAACCACGAGATCAAACAGGCGGCCCGGCTCCTCAACGGTTTCACCGCCTGTCGTGCGAACGCAGTCGCCGCGCATCCTCTCAATCTCGTGCGCCGGCTGCTGGCAGAGCTTACCATCGCGCATGCTCAGCTCTCGCGGCACCGTCAACGCGCACTGCCACCCGCGCGCCACCGTCGGGTTTTCCGCCGTCGCATCGGGGCAACCCGACCATCCGATCATCAATCGCCGGCCTGCAGCATCCTCAAAGGACTGCGGAGCATAGAAATCAAAACCGGCATCGACCATCGGGGGCATGCCCTTCCCGACGATTTTAAAGCTCGGCGCCTCCCAATCGGCCTCGATGGGGAACCACACGCACTGATGCGGATTGCGGTAACGCCAACCATCGGCAGGCACACCCTGCGGACAGCAAACGAGAATAAGCTCGCCATCAAGCTCAAACAGATCAGGGCACTCCCACATAAAGCCAAACTTCTCGCCCAGCTCAATGCGCGTCGCATAGCTCCAGACCCCTAAATCACGCGAAGTATAGACAAGCACGCAGCCACGGTCGTCTTTCGTACGAGCGCCCAGAACCATGTAGTAGATACCATCGTGCTCAAGGATCTTGGGGTCGCGCACGTGCGTACCGATATCGTCGGGGTAATCGACTGATCCAACAGCCATGCGCTTCTCGCCCAATTCGTCGGGATTCTCGGCAACCATATGAATCTGGTTTTGCTCACGGCCCGTCAACACGTAGTCGTAATCATCGCGGTCAAAATGCTTGACGTTGCCGGTATAGAAGTAGTGAATCTTGCCATCACGTACAAAGGCAGAACCAGAATACGCTCCGCTCGAATCCAAATCGGAATCGGGGAACAGCACGGGGCCGTGATTCTCGTACGTCACAAAATCCTTTGTCGTCAGATGGTTCCAAAGCACTGGACCGCCATGCGCAGCATCGAACGGATCGTATTGATGATAGATGTGATACGTATCACCAATCTGAACCAAACCGTTGGGGTCGTTGAGCCAGCCAAGCTCAGGCTCCACATGGAACAGAAGCCTATCGGGGTCGGACGCGATGCGAGCCGCCGTCTCATCCTGTCCGACACGCCACTGCTCATAGTCCGCGCGTGTCACCTTGTTTTTTTGATTTAACATCGCCGTTGACTTTCTCGTCTATGGGGAAGGACGCTCGACTCACACGAGTCGAACGCCCTTCCTCAAATGGACTTATCCTCAGATTACACTGAACGGCTCAACTAGAAGCTAACGTCGAAGCCAGCGCCAGCGCCCTCTTCATCGGTGGTCGGCACGCCCTTTGCCTTGTTGTAGGCAAAGATCAAGACGATCGGCACGATAAAGGCGATGAGATTGCCAGCCACATACCACACGAGGGTCTCGGGCGTGACGATGAGCAGGCCAAGCACGCCGGTCAGACCCTGACCGATAGCGCGCACCTCAAAGAGCTTGACGAAGGCACCGCCGCAGCCTGCACCGATGCATGCGCAGATGAACGGAATGATCGAATAGCGCATGTTTGCAGCAAAGATAGCGGGCTCGGAGATTCCGACCAGCGTCGGGATAAAGGACGACATGCAGATGTTGCGCTCTTTGGAGTGCTTCTTGTGAATGAGGTACATACCGATGGCGCCGCCGCCCTGGGCGATGATGGAAACCGACCAGATGGCCTGGATGTAGTTGAAGCCAGTCGTGGCAACAAGGTTTGCCTCGATACCCTGGATGAACTGATGCGTACCGGTAACGACGAGCGGCTGCAGGAACGCGGCGAAGACAAAGGCACCAAAGACGCCCATCCTGTTGTACAGGATATCGATTACGCCGGCGAGGACGTCACCGATCAGGTTGCCGAGCGGGCCGAACACGGTGAACAGGGCAACGTTAGCAAGAATCAGGGTAACGGTCGGGACAAAGACGAACGAAACGACCTCGGGGATGTACTTCTGGGCAATCTTCTCGACCTTGGCCATAAACCAGGCAGTCAGGATTGCGGGGAACACACCGCCCTGGAAAGCAACCATGGGAATGGATAGCGGACCGAAGTTCCAGTACTCAGCACCCGTCGGGTCCATAACGAACATGTTGCGGTTCATAAGGCTCGGGTGAACCATGACGATACCGACGAGGATGCCCAGGATCGGGTTACCGCCAAAACGCTTGACCGCGCTGTACATAACCAGGACAGGCAGGTAGTCGAACGTGGTGGCGATAATGGCAAAGAAGCTTGCGAGGTTCTTGAGGAACTCGCTGTGATCGGCGAGGCTGCCCTCCATGCCAAAGAGGCCGTTGGCAACGATCAGCGACTTAAGGCCGATGATGATTGCAGCGCCGACGAAGGCGGGAATGATGGGGATAAAGATGTCCGAGAATACCTTGAGGACCGAGAAGAACTTGCCCTTCTTGTCCGCCTCGGCGCCCTTGACCTCGGAAGCACTGATCTCCTTAACGCCCGTCAGAGCCATAAACTCATCGTAAACCTTGTTGACGGTACCGGTACCGAAGATGATCATGAGCTGGCCGCTGTTGTACAGCACGCCCTTGACGCCATCGATGTTCTCGAGCTCGGCCTTGTTGTATTTGCTCGTATCCTTGAGCACCAGACGCAGACGGGTCACGCAATGCGTGGCGCCCTCGATGTTCTCCAGTCCGCCGACGTTGTCGACGACTTGCTGGGACACTGCCTTGTAGTCCATGTTCCTCTCCATTCCTTTTCTAAATCATAAAACGGTTCGTTGCCGCTACAGAGACGCGATCGTTGCGTTTGCGCACTTGAGCGCACCGTCGGTGACGGTAAGCGCCACACCCTGGCCCTGCTTGTTGCAGAAGCGAGCGTTGAGCGCAACATCATCGACAAAGATGGTCGCGATGTCGTCGTCGACGACCATACGCACATGGTGAGTGCCCTCGCCCTTAAAGAACAACGGACGCTCGAGGCCCATGTTGTTGACCTGGAACCACGGGTACTGGGGAGCCGGCGTGAACTCGAGCTTGCCCTCGCGCAGGTTGGCGCGGAACTCATAGGAAAGACCAGTCTCGGCGTCCTCGGCGAACTTGACCGAGAAGCCGGCAGCGTTACCGCCGAGCTCAATGTCGGCATCGAGCAAGTAGGTGGAGCCGGCATCCGCGGCGAGCACCTGCTCGACCTTGCCCGACTCGCAGGAAAGCTCAAAGGTCTCGACAGCCTTGCCCTCGCCAAAGGCGCCAAGCATGCTGTCGGGGAGCTTGGTGCCGAGCGTTCCGTCGGCACGCTGAACGATCTCGAGGGGCATAAAGGTGCCACCCCACAGGTAAGAGCTGGGGTCACCGCCCTCGTCACGCGTAGGAACCCAACCAAAGAGAACGCGGCGCTCACCATCAAATGCGGTACGCGCGGCATAGTACGCGCGGCCATCGAAGGAATCGTCCGCAGGAGTGATCCAAGGACCGTTGATAGAGCGAGACATGCGGTAACGGGTCTTGTTGCCATCACTGTACTCGGAGAACACCAGATACCACCAGTCGCCCATCTTAAAGAGATCAGGCATCTCGAACATGGTGTACAGGCCCGGATTCCACCAGTCGCCCTGGAACTCCCAGGTATCCAGGTCCTTGGAGGTGAACTTGACCAGACGACCGGTCATCAGACGCTTGTCCTCGCCCACACGCGTGCCGAGGATGAGCATGTACTCTTCGTTCTCCTCATCCCAAAGCACAAAGGGATCGCGCCAGTTGCGGTCATCGTAACCCTCCTGGGGCGGAAGCAGCGTCTCGGCGATGTTCTTCTCCCACTTGACGGCGTCGTCACTCGTTGCGTGAAGAAGAACCTGCTTCATCAAGCGTGCCTTGACCTTATCGCGATTGCAACCAGTGTAGAGCGCATGGTACTTGTCGCCCACCTTAAACACCGTGCCGGCATAAACATACTGGTCGACTTCCTCGTCGCCGCCACGCTCAAGGCTCTCGCCAAAGTCTTTGTAATTGACGAAGTCCTTGGTTGTCGCGAGTGCCCAGCCAAACGGCTCTCCGAAAGGTCCGGGGTTTCGCGTGTCACGCTGATGATAGAGATAGAACGTGCCGTCCTCGCCGTACGGCATGATGTCGCCTACCCAAATTCCCTCAGGCTGGTAATACACCTTGTGCATCCGAGACTTCCTTTCTCACGAGATACTAACTCGGTACAACTGCAAGATATGTCAACCGTTTTCATATGTCAAACGTTTTCACACCAATACGTCTTTTCGCAGTTCCAGTCGTCGGCAAACGGTTGACATATGCCGGCGAACGGTCATCAGAGGTGTTTGAGGAATTCTTTTGGCACGGGATGAACTACGCGGTTTTACCCTCAATGAGTTCAACGGGGAGCTTGATATTCGATTCGGGCTTTTCGCCGTTAATAAGAGCAATGATGGATTGCGCCGCGAGCTCTCCGATGCGATCGATATCTTGGCGTACGGTTGTTAAGTCAGGCATAAACGTCATAGTGCGGCGGGCACCATCCGCGCCCACGACCTTAATATCGCCCGGAGCGCTCAAGCCGCGCTGCTTCATCACGTTAAGACAGATAGCCGCCATCGTGTCGTCTCCCGCAAAGATGCCGTCAATATCGGGGTTCTCATCGAGGATCTTCGCAACGACCGCGCTCTTTTCGTCGTCGGGCTTAACGAACTCAACCTCACGGACAAGCGCGGGCAAACCGGCCTGCTCAACAACATCGAGGTAGGCATCGGTACGCTTATTGGCAGGCATGCGCATGCGGCTATTGCTGCGCAGGCACAGGATGCGTGAACATCCGTCATCGATCAGGCGACGCGTGGCAAGTTCGCCGATGCTATAGCTGTCGCTCGCAATCTGAACAGAGGCTTCGCCAAGGTCGCAGTCGATACCAACCAGACTCAAGCCCATCTCGGCATACGCCTCGGCACCGATATTAAGCGAGTTGACGATGACGCCATCAACCATATTGCGTCGAAGCATGTCGATATAAGAGCGCTCAAGCTCGGGTCGATTGGCGCTATTGCACAGCAGCATCTTAAAACCGTTTTCGGCCAGGGTATGCTCAATGACTTGAACCACTTGGGCATGAAACGGACTGCTGACATAGGGGACGATCATACCGATAAGATTCAGGCGACCGTTGAGCATGGCACGGGCGATATCGTTGGGCGTATAGTTGATGCGCTTCATCGCGGCATGGACCTTATCGCGGGTCTCTTGGCTAATATAGCCGCGATTATTAAGCACGCGAGATACCGTAGTAGGCGAAACCCCCGCCACCGCCGCAACTTCCTTGATGCCAGGCTTAGCCGTATCCTTAGAACGAGCACTCTCGCGAGCCATAGCACCCTCCCCCATCAACATGTCATACGTTTACATACGAACAAAGCATACCCCAACAAGAGCGGGAAGACGGTAACAGTACAAGTAAGTAAACGACTCATCCAAATAATTAGGAGAGTTCCGCCTAAAGGGTGACTCCAAAGGACCCCACATGGCCGGTTTTGGGTTATTTTCCAAAACATCCCGCAGGACGCAAAGGGCTCCGCCGCGCGAAGCGCGCAGCGGAGCCCTTTGCATGTCCGAGGACGTTTTGGAAAGTAACCCAAGACGGCCCGGCGATCCTGCGGGAGTTAAACCCCTTTAGAACTTGTTGTGGAAGGTACGCGCAATGACCTCGTCCTGCTGCTCCTTGGTGAGCGTGTGGAAGTTCACGGCATAGCCGGAAACGCGGATGGTCAGCTGCGGGTACTTCTCGGGGTGAGCCTGAGCGTCGAGCAGCGTCTCACGGTTGAAGACGTTGATGTTCAGGTGGTGGCCACCCTTCTCGGCGTAAGCGTCGAGCATGTGGACCAGGTTATCGGCCTGAGTCTCGGAAACTTCAGAAACCTTCATAATGTGTCTCCTTCGATTGATAGGCGCCGGCCGAAACCGGCGCGCTAATCAGTAATCGTTATTGTTAGTATAGCACTAACAATAGTTACTCGCCCAGCTGATCAAGGTCGATATCGCCAAAGAACACCTGGTCCTCCTTGCCGAGCGCACCCGGGATGATGGAGAAGGTGTTGGAGATGCCGTCCTGAGCATCGCGGAACGGGAGCTTGGAAACCGAAGACAGCGAAGCGATGGCGCCGTGGCTATCGCGCTTGTGCATGGGGTTAGCACCCGGGGCGAACGGCTGGCCAGCCTTGCGGCCGTCAGGCGTGGAACCGGTCTTCTTACCGTACACGACGTTGGAGGTAATGGTCAGAACCGAGGTCGTGGGCACGGAGTTGCGGTAGGTGTCGTTCATGCGGATGTACTCCATGAACTGGTGCACAACGTCGTGAGCGATCTGGTCGACGCGGTCGTCGTCGTTACCGTACTTGGGGAACTCGCCCTCGGTCTCGAAGTCGACGATGATGCCGTTCTCATCACGGACGGGGTGGACCTTGGCGTACTTGATGGCGGACAGGGAGTCAGCCACGACGGAAAGGCCAGCGATGCCCGTAGCGAACCAGCGGTGCACGTGCTTGTCGTGCAGAGCCATCTGGATGCGCTCGTAGCAATACTTGTCGTGCATGTAGTGAATGATGTTCAGCGAGTTGACGTACACGCCAGCGAGCCACTTCATCATGTCGTTGTACTTGGCCACAACGTCGTCGTAATCGAGCGTATCGCCCTCGACGGCGCGATACTTGGGGCCGACCTGCTTCTTGGAGACCTCGTCAACACCGCCGTTGAGCGCGTAGAGCAGGCACTTGGCCAGGTTGGCACGGGCGCCGAAGAACTGCATCTCCTTGCCGATGCGCATGGAGGACACGCAGCAGGCGATGCCGTAGTCGTCGCCGTGGTAAACGCGCATGAGGTCGTCGTTCTCGTACTGGATCGAGGAGCTGGCGACAGAAGTCTTGGCGCAGAACTTCTTGAAGTTCTCGGGCAGACGGGTCGACCACAGAACGGTCATGTTGGGCTCGGGGCTGGTGCCCATGTTCTCGAGCGTGTGCAGGTAGCGGTAGCTCATCTTGGTAACGAGCGTACGGCCGTCAACACCCATGCCGCCGATGGACTCGGTGACCCACTGCGGATCGCCGGTAAACAGGGCCTGATACTCGGGGGTACGGGCAAACTTGACCATGCGGAGCTTCATGATGAAGTGATCCACGAACTCCTGGATCTGCTCCTCGGTGAAGGTACCGTTGGCAAGGTCGCGCTCAGCGTAGATGTCAATGAACGTGGAGGTACGGCCGATGGACATAGCGGCGCCGTTCTGCTCCTTGACGGCAGCGAGGTAGGCGAAGTACATCCACTGGATGGCCTCCTGCGTGTTGGTAGCAGGGTTGGAAATATCGAAACCATAGGTCTCGGCCATCATCTTGAGCTCGCCGAGGGCGCGAATCTGCTCCTGCAGCTCCTCACGATCGCGGATGTTGTCGGCGGTCATGACCGTCGGGGTGGAAGCCTTCTGGGCCTCCTTGTCCTTGATCAGGTAGTCGACGCCGTACAGGGCAACACGACGGTAGTCGCCGATGATGCGGCCGCGGCCATAGCCATCGGGCAGACCGGTGATGATGTGGGCCGAACGGCAAGCACGCATCTCGGGGGTGTAGACATCGAAGACGCCGGCGTTGTGGGTCTTGCGCTCGAAGGTGTAGCGCTCGACAACGTTCTCGTCGACCTTATAGCCGTGCTGGCTGGCAGCCTGGCAAGCGATGCGGATACCGCCGTTGACGTGCAGCGCGCGCTTGAGCGGCTTGTCGGTCTGGAGGCCGACGATGGTCTCCTTCTCGCGGTGGGCGTTATCGATGTAGCCAGCGGGGTGGCTCACGATACCCGTGACGGTCTTGGTGTCCATATCGAGGACGCCGCCCTGCTCGCGCTCCTTGAGCAGCAGGTCGAGAACCTCGCCCCACAGCTCCTTGGTACGCTCGGTCGGGCCGGCGAGGAACGACTCGTCGCCCTCGTAGGGGGTGTAGTTCTTCTGGATGAAGTCTCGGACGTCAACCTCTCCCGTCCAGATGCCTTCCTTGAAGCCTTCCCATGCCTCCTGCATTGTGTAACCACGCTCCTAGTTACGTGTAATGCGGCGCTCTCTCACACCGCTGCTTATTGAATTCTTGAATTATCGGCTTGCACTACCGGCTTCTTCCGTTCTTCACCACACGTTGGTACAGGGAAAAACGTTTGTCCACCTTGGAACTGCAACCCAAAACCCAAGATTTCACCCGTTTGAGAAGGATAACATAGCTACCCCCTTCATCAGGGCTGTTATATGTTTCTTTTTTTATACCATTAGGGCGTTTTTAACAAATCCGCAGGAAATGCGAGCGCGGGCAGATACCGTTCACCGAATTGTCTGATATTTCCCCTTGCCTTTATACGCCTGTCGCTCTAGCTGTTATGCCAGCTTTAGCTGGGTAAAGTGAGTCAGAAACCCCGGTAAGCAAATGGGCGCCCACGAAGGAATATCCCCCGTGGCCGCCCTAAAGCGTTGGCTTGTTGTGAGCGTTGATCTGTTGCGCGTGGCGTTACGCGGCGGCGGCAGCCTTGTCGGTCGCGGCCTTTTTGCTGCTCTGCTTGCCCTCAAAGTGCTTGTAGCACCAGCTGGTAACCAGCGGGGTGAGGATGGCCGTCACGATAGCGCAGGCTGCGACCTGAGCCGTAGCCGTCGCGAGCACCGCGCCGCCGTACATGGCTTCGTTGACGCTTGCCATGGCGGCAGGCGTTGCCACGTTGGCACCGGCGCAGCTGGAGATTGCCGCGCCCGCGACACCCGTACCACCGGTGAGCTTATCGACCGCAATAACGGGGATGGCGAAGACCACCGAGCAGATAACACCGAGCAGAATGCCGGGGAGACCGCCATTGATGAGCTGGCCAAAGGTCATGGTCGAGCCCATGGCAAAGAAGACGAGCACGATGATGGCGGAAAGTGCCGGTGCCATCATCTTCTTAAAGCTCGGGAAGAGGTTACCCAGAATAATGCCGACGACGATCGGCAGGATGGCGCCCACGAGCGACCAGCCGATCGGAGCCTGACCGGCAGCGCCGAGCACGATCATCGTGACCGGAGGGCCGACAACCAGCGTGGTGATGGCGACGGCGCCACGCTCGGCCTCATTGCCCATGGTGCCCATCAGACCAGCGTACATAGCGTTGTTGGCGCCGGTGCAAGCGGCCAGCATCACCATGGCAGAGATGCCAAACAAGTTGTCGTTGAACACATAAAGGATGAGCAGCGACATGGCAACGACCACGATCTGCTTGACGGCGATGATGATGGCGCCGCGGGCAGCGGCGGCAGGAGCGCTCTTAAACGAAATCGTCGTACCGACGATGAGCAAAAAAGCGCCCACGAGCGGGCCAGCGCCCTGCTGGGTCATGCCAAGCGTAAAGCTGCCGAGCGTTTTGAACAGGTCGGGGAATAGCGTGTTGAGTAGACAGCCCAACAGAAGCGGCACCAAGATATTGGCGCCCGGGATGGAGGACATCTTAAAGAACGGCTCCTTTGCCGCCGGCGCCTCCACCGCAGTCGATTCACTCATATATATCTCCTTTGGATGCATGCGAATCGTAGCCGCACGCGCCTATGTCAGAAAGAAGGCGACGGTCCCGAGTCGCAGGAGCCGTCGCCGAATAATCGTCGCGGAGTATTACCCGTCCAGAACGATGCCACCGTCGCAGTCACCGATCTCGCCGTTCACGAAGCTGGCGAGGTCGGAAGCGAAGAACAGCACCATCTGCGCAGGCTCGCTGGCCTGGGCGGCGCGGCCCAGAGGAATACCGTTGATGATACGCTGAGAGTTCTCGTCAGAGAGAATCGAGGTCATATCGGTCAACGTGAGCGACGGGCACACGGCGTTACAGCGGACGCCAAACTTGCCGCCTTCCTTGGCGACTGCCTTGGTCAGGCCGTTGACACCGGCCTTAGAGCTCGCGTAGGCCGCGGTGCCGAGCAGGCCGCCACCGATCTTGCCAGCGACAGAGCTCACGTTGACGATAGTGCCGGCATGGGCCGCTTTAAAGTGCGGGTACACGGCGTTCATCATAGTGAAGGTACCGTTGAGGTTGATGTCGATGGTGCGACGCCACTCGGTGTCATCGATCTCGTCGAACTTCTTGGTGCTGATGACGCCAGCGCAGTTGATCAGGATGTTGGTTTGCGGCAGGTCCGTAAAAATCTGCTCGACGGTCTCGCGCGCCTTGGGTGCATCGGCGACATCGAGCTGATAGAACTTGTTGCCCTCGCCAAGCTCGGCCACCGCGGCCTCGCCCTTAGCAGCGTTCCTTGCGATGAGCGCGACGTGTCCGCCGCCCGCAACGATGCCCTTGGCAATCTCGAGGCCAATGCCCTGAGTGCCGCCGGTAACGATCGCGGTTTTGCCCGTGAAGTCAAATGCCATGACTCCAACCCCCTTGATTCAGGTGTCTCCTTGCGGGAAGTTGGAGCATCGCACGTGGCGATAAATGAGTCCCAGTCGTCATGGTGGTGACAACCCCTCGCCTAACCGCGGGCATAATAGTTCTTTGAAACGCTTCAGCGATTGAATTTTTTACTCTTTATGCGCTCTTTATATTGCCCACTGCATGAGACCCGAATACGCGGGTATCATCTTTCACCGAAAATAGTTTCTAGTGTTAGGGGTTTTCGGTGGAAGATACCGATTTCCATGAGCTTGGGCGTCAGCTCCTTACCGAGTTTGGCAGCATGCATCAGCGCATTTCGCGCTTCGCGGACAAAGCCCTCAGCGGCGAGATGGCTGTCATGCGCGCCCTTATGCTCGCTGGCGGTTCGCTCACGCCGAGCGAGCTCGCTGATCGCGCCTGGGTCTCGAATGCCCGCATTGCCAATATCCTACGCGCTCTCGAAGCCAAAGGCTGGGTTGAGCGTGAGCACTCAAAGACCGACCGTCGTCGCGTACACGTCATAGTGACCGACAAGGGATTCCAGGATCTCGAAATCAAACGCCGGGAATTCGAGGACCGCACCGCGGCTTTCCTCGAGCAGCTCGGCGAAACAGATACCCAAGAGATGGTACGCCTTCTTAGACGTGCCAACGAAATTATCGACCACAATCAAGAAAGGAGAGATGCCGAGTGAGGATTCTCAAGCTCTTTAAAAAGCATATCCTGGCACTGTTCACAGCTATCGTACTCATCGTAATCAGCTGCAACGCCGACCTGGCACTGCCTACCTATATGAGCGATATCGTCGACGTGGGCGTGCAGCAAGGCGGTATCGCCTCGCCCGTGCCCGACACCATTCGCGCCGAATCGCTCGACGACCTCGAACTCTTTATGAGCGCCAAGGACGCCAAAACTGTGGAGGCCGTGTTTAGCAATGCGGACAATAACGGCATTCGAACGTACAAGGGCACCGAGGAGGAGCGCGCCGACGGCGGCAAGATTGCCGACATCATGAGCCTGCCCGAGACCGTCGTGCTCGCCTTCAACCAGGGCATCGACGCCGACTCCATGGGCGACATGACCGGCGCATCCACCGAGGCAAGCGATGGCGGCGCCGCCCAGGCCATGCCCACCCCCGAGCAGATGGCGGCGATGACGCCCGAGCAGCTCGCCGAGATGCAGCAGAAGGTCGCAGCGGCGCAGAACATGCAAAAGCAGATTGATGCCGATGGCGGTAAGATCACCATGAAGAGCCTGCGCCTGGGTGTCGAGGGCGGTCTGGTAGACCAAAGCAAGCTCGTCGAGGGCGCCAACCAAATGGCGGACAAAATGGGCTCCATGTCGGGCTCCATCGTCACCCAGCGCGCCGTGAGCTATGTACAGGACGAGTACAAGGCACAGGGCATCGACCCCGCCGACGTGCAGAACGCCTACCTGAGCCACATGGCGACCACGATGTTTGGGCTGTGCCTGGTGTCGCTCGTCGCCACCATTCTGACCGGTGCCGTGGCGTCGCGCACCGCCTGCTCCATCGCCCGCGACCTGCGCCGCGAGACCTTCAACAAGGTTATGCACTTCTCGCCGGCCGAGGTGGGCAAGTTTAGCCAGGCCTCGCTCATCACCCGCTGCACCAACGATATTCAGCAGATCCAGATGGCCGCAACCCTGTTTATCCGCATGTGCCTGATGGCCCCCGTCATGGGCATCGTCGCCGTCATGCGCGTCCTGGCCAACCACACCGGTCTGGAGTGGACCATCGCCGTGGCCATCATCGCGGTTTCGGCCGTTGTCGGCGTGCTCATGGGCCTCACCATGCCCAAGTTCAAAAAGATGCAAAGCTTTGTGGACCGCGTGAACCTTACCGCCCGCGAGCTGCTCGACGGCCTTATGCCCATCCGCTCGTTCAACCGCGAGGAACATGAGCTCGAGCGTTTTGACAAGGCTTCGCTCGACCTGATGACCACGCAGCTCTACACCAACCGCGCCATGAGCTTTATGATGCCGCTCATGATGCTTGTCATGAACTGCATCACCGTGCTTATCGTCTGGTTTGGCGCGCAGGGCGTGTCCGACGGCGTAATGCAGGTCGGCAACATGATGGCGTTTATCTCCTACACCATGCAAATCGTCATGGCGTTTATGATCCTCACCATGGTTTCGGTCATCCTGCCCCGCGCCGAGGTCGCAGCCGAGCGCGTGGAAGAGGTCATCACCTGTCCCACGAGCATCAACGACCCTGTCTCACCCAAATTGCCTGCTGCCAGCGCGCCGCGCGGTGAGCTCACCTTCCGTGACGTGAGCTTCCAGTATCCCGATGCCCGCGCCGACGTCATTAGCGGCGTAAACTTCACCACACATGCCGGTCAGATGCTCGGCATCATTGGCTCCACGGGCTCGGGCAAGTCCACGCTCGTGCAGTTGATTCCGCGCCTGTACGACGTCACGGGCGGCAGCATTTCGCTCGACGGCATCGACGTGCGCGACATGACCCTCTCTGAGCTGCGCCGCCGCATCGGTTATATTCCGCAGCAGGGTCGTCTGTTCTCGGGTACCGTCGAGAGCAACCTCAAGTTTGCCGGCGACATGGTGAGTGACGAGGATATGCGCCAGGCAGCACACGTCGCCCAGGCGGAGGACTTTATCGCCGAGCGCGAGGACGGGTACGACTCCCCCATCAGCCAGGGTGGCTCCAATGTTTCGGGCGGTCAGCGCCAGCGTCTGGCCATCGCCCGCGCGTTGGCCAAAAAGCCCGAGGTCGTGGTGTTCGATGATTCGTTTAGCGCCCTCGACTACAAGACCGACGCGCGCCTGCGCGAAGAGCTGGCCAAAAACGTCACCGACGCCGCGCTCGTGGTCGTGGCCCAGCGCATCGCGACCATCATGCACGCCGACCAGATCATCGTGCTCGACGACGGCCACGTAGTGGGCACCGGCACGCACGAGGAGCTGCTGCGCAGCTGCCCGGCGTACCTGGAGATCGCACAGTCACAGCTTTCCGCCGAGGAGCTGGGGCTTACCCAAGAAGAAATTGCAGCCGTCATGGAAGGAGGCGAGCGCTAATGGCAGACGAGACCAAGACTCAGATTCCCAAGCCCACCCGCCAGCGTGGTCCCATGGGCCGCATGGGCGGCATGCGTCGCGGCGAAAAGGCCAAGGACTTTAAGGGCACCATGAGGCAGCTGCTCGGCTATATCGGCCAGCACAAGATTGCCGTGTTTGCCGCCGTCGCCTTTGCCGTGTGCTCGGTCATCTTTAACATTGTGGGACCCAAGGTGCTCGGCCAGGTTACGACCAAGCTGTTCGAAGGCCTGGTCGCCAAGGTCAACGGCACCGGCGACGTTGACTTTGACTGGATCGCCAAGACGCTCGGCTTTTTGCTCTGCCTGTATCTGGCGAGCTCTGTCTGCAGCCTGGTCCAGGGCTGGCTCATGACCGGTGTCACGCAAAAGATCTGCTACCGCATGCGCAAGGAGATTGCCGCCAAGATTGCCGTCGTGCCGATGAGCTACTTCAACGGCCACAGCAAGGGCGACGTGCTCAGCCGCATCACCAACGACGTCGATACGCTGGGTCAGTCGCTCAACCAGAGCGTGACGCAGCTCATCACGTCGGTGACGCAGATTATCGGCGTGCTCGTCATGATGCTGTCGATCAGCCTGCCGCTCACCGGCGTCACCGTGCTCACGCTACCGGCAGCCGCAATTATCTTGATGGTGATGATTCACTTCTCGCAGCCGTACTTCCGCGAGCAGCAGCAGGTCCTGGGCACCGTCAACGGCATCATCGAGGAGGACTTTGCCGGCCAGAACGTCATTCAAGTGTTCGACCGCGCCGAGGCCTCAATCGAGGAGTTCGACCGTCAAAACGACCGCCTCTTTATTAGTGGCTGGCGCTCGCAGTTCCTGTCGGGCCTGATGATGCCGCTTATGAGCTTGGTGGGCAACATGGGCTACGTGGGCGTCGTCGTGGTGGGCGCGCAGCTCGCGCTGACCGGCAATGCCACGCCCGGCGACATCCAGAGCTTTATCCAGTACGTTCGCAACTTTACGCAGCCCGTGCAGCAACTGGGCAACGTGAGCAACACGATGCAGTCGATGGCAGCCGCCACCGAGCGCGTCTTTGAGTTCCTGGCCGCGCCCGAGGAGGAGCAGAAAGCCGACGCGCAGATTCCCGAAAAGCGCCCCGGCCATGTGGAGTTTGATCACGTCAAGTTTGGCTATACGCCCGACAAGACCATCATCCACGACTTTAGCTGCGAGGCACAGCCCGGCCAAACCATTGCCATCGTCGGCCCCACCGGCGCCGGCAAGACCACGCTCATTAAGCTGCTGCAGCGCTTTTACGACGTGGACGGCGGTTCGCTGCGCGTCGAGGGCGTCGACGTGCGCGACTGGGACCGCGCGGCGCTGCGCGGCGAGTTTGCCATGGTGTTGCAGGACACCTGGCTGTTTAACGGCACCATCCGCGAAAACATCCGCTACGGACGCCCCGATGCGACCGACGCCGAGGTCGAGGCCGCCGCACGCGCCGCACGCTGCGACCACTTTATCCATACGCTCGCCGGCGGCTACGACTTTATGATCAACGAAGAGGGCACTAACCTGTCGCAGGGTCAACGCCAGCTCGTGACCATCGCCCGTGCCATTTTGGCCGACCGTCCGGCGCTGATTTTGGACGAGGCGACTTCCAACGTCGACACCCGCACCGAGGAGCTTATTCAGCGCGCCATGGATGCGCTGATGCAGGGCCGCACGAGCTTTGTCATCGCGCACCGCCTGTCCACGATCCGCAACGCCGACGTAATCTTGGTAATTCGCGACGGCGACATCGTCGAGAAGGGCACACACGACGAGCTACTCGCCCAGGGTGGCTTCTACGCCGACCTGTATAACTCGCAGTTCGACGAGGCGGCGTAAATTCTGCCGCGGGGAACGAATAACGCCCGAGAACGGGGGCGCAGGACAACCTGCGCCCCCGTTTTTGCTCTGCGGCCCTCAAACCGCGGTCGCGCGCGCAGACGTGGTGTAAGAGTGTCCTGAGGTCCGTCGCTGCAAGTCC
>JAPJOH010000045.1 GCA_030826265.1 Collinsella aerofaciens | reverse complement strand
GTCTTTCATGCAGCAGGGGCTCTCAATGTTTTTATGTCCTGCTCATATCGTCTCTCGGGTTGCTGGTATGTACGTTAGCACACACTCAATTCAAACGTCCACCACATTTCGTTCAAATTGCTATATCGTTGCCAAACGGTTATTTTTGGCCCGTAAACGGTAATTTACGCAGGTAGACATGGTGCGTTTCTTTCATTACCAAACTAATTCTTAGCAATTTCCATTCGATTTCATCTCAAAAGTGGTTACTACCAGATGAACAGTGGTACCACATTGTTACTACCAGTTTGGCCGAAATCGTTTTCACTTTACATGAATAAAGTCTCCAAGAATTTGTATATAACCTCTCCCCTACCACCCTCTTCCCCGCCCTTCCCTACAACGCAAAAAGCCCCCTAGAACGATTTCCGTTCTAGGGGGCTTCATCAGATATTTCGGCTTCGTACTCGAAGGCTCAGGCAATCTTTACGCAAACAGGCCGTAGATGCTGATATTGGCCTTGGCGTAGAGGCCGTTGGCGTACTCGGTCCACTTGGAGCTGGCGCTCGAAGCCTGCGAGGAATACTGCTGGTAGGCGGTGTAATAGGCGGTCATGGCCTGCTTATAGGTAGCGCTATCGGCCGTAAAGGCATCGTCAGCGAAGGCCTTGGCATAGGTGCTATCGGCGTCCTTCCAAGTGCCCTTCTCGCTATCCCACTCGTCGCCGGCAAGGTTGATGATGTAGTTGGCGTAGTCCTTGCTCGCGGTCTCCTCGTTGCCGTCAGCAGGCTCGGTCGGGGCGGTCGGCATGCTTGCGGAGCTATCGCCAACCTTCTTCTTGTAGAGCTTCTGCAGCGTCGCGGACTGGCGGACGATCTGCTTGGCCTGATCCTTGGACACGCCATACTGCGTGGCCATGGTCTTGTAGTCGGAGGTGCCGATGGAATCCTCGGCGTACTGCTTCATTTCCTTGGAAGAGACGGTAATGCCCTCGTCCTCGGCAGCGTCCAGCAGAATCTGGTTGCGCACGTAGGACAGGATAACGTCGGCAGACGGAGCGGTGTAGTTGCCGTCATCGTCCTTGACGGTGTCGAGGCTGTACTGGCTCTCGATGGCCTCACGCGCGGTGATGTCGCTCTTCTTGCCGTTGTAGCTATAGCTTGCCACGGTCGAATCGAGCTGGTCCTCGGTGAGGGTCGCCGAGCCGACGCCTTTGCCGCCAAAACCACCGTTGCCGATAAAGAAGCCGACCACGGCAGCAATCACGACGGCGACCACAAAGGCGGCAATCATCGTCTTCTTGTGCTTGCAAGCGTGGTCGTCCACGTCGGAGTCGTCGTCCTCGTCCTGTTCCTCGGGCATCAGATTCTCGTCAGCGGCATCCGCGGCAATCTGAGCCTCCAGTCGGGCGTCCTCCTCCTTGGCCGTCGTACCGGCGGCAATGTGCTCGGCAGACGTACCGGCGACTAGATCGATCTTCTCGTTCTCGTCACCGTCGGGGCCTTCGCCGCGCTCGATGATCTGGATGCCGTCGATCTCGTCCTTCTCGTCCTTCTTTTGAATCAGACCCATATCAGCTACTCCTTGTTAGGAAACATAGTCCTCAATAGAATACGCCCGACAGAGCGCCGGGCGTATTGATTCTTAGGTTATACGCAAACACTTAAGTACTATTTAGGCGTTTGCAGTGTGCATACCTTAGGCCAGGTGCGCGATAACGGCATCGGCAAAGGTCTGCGTGCCCACAGCGCCCTCGACGGAGCCGGTCTGGGCATGACGCACGTCACCGGTAACCTGCTCGCCCTCGTCGAGCGTGGCAGATACGGCGGCACGAATGCGATTGGCAGCGTCGTTCTCGCCCAGGTGATCGAGCATCATCGCAGCAGAGAGGATCTCGGCCGTGGGGTTGGCGATATCCTTGCCCGCGATATCGGGCGCGGAGCCGTGCGTTGCCTCGAAGATGGCGCAGTCGGCACCGATGTTGGAGCCGGGAGCCATGCCCAGACCGCCCACCAGGCCGGCGCACAGGTCGCTCACGATGTCGCCGTACAGGTTGGGCAGCACCAGGACATCGAAGTCGTTGGGGTTCTGGACCAGGCCCATGCAGGTGGCGTCGACAATCTTGTCGTTGAACTCGATATCGGGATAGTTGGCGGCCACCTCGCGCGCCACGCGCAGGAAAAGGCCGTCGGTCGCCTTCATGATGTTGGCCTTGTGCACGGCCGTCACCTTTTTGCGGCCGCAGCGGCGGGCATACTCAAAGGCATACTCCACAATACGGCGGCTCTTGGCGATAGAGATGGGCTTGATCGAAATCGCGGAATCCGCGGCGAAGGCCTTCTGACCCGAGCGCTCGACAAGCTGCGAGAGCTCCTCGACCTCGGCAGCGCCCTCATCGAACTCGATGCCGGCGTAGAGGTCCTCGGTGTTCTCGCGCACGATAACCAGGTCGACATCGCGGAAGCGCGAGCCGTCGCCCGGCTGCGACAGGCAGGGGCGCACGCAGGCGTACAGGTCGAAGTGCTTGCGCAGGGCCACGTTAACGCTGCGGAAACCCGTGCCGACCGGTGTGGTGATGGGACCCTTGATGGCAACCTTGGTCTCGGCGACCGCATCGAGCACGTGCTGGGGCAGCGGCGTGCCAAACTCGTCCATGACGCCGGCGCCGGCCTCCTGGACGTTCCAGTTGATCTGGACACCGGTGGCCTCGACCACGCGGCGCATGGCCTGCGTAATCTCGGGACCGATACCGTCACCGGGAATCAGGACTACATCGTGCGCCATAATCTGTTACTCCTCGTTTTCGGCGTCGTCAGATTTTTTAACGCTAGCACGCTTCTTCTTTTTGGAGAGATCAAGGTCAAAGCGTTTAACAAGCATTTCGCAAATCTCGCTCGAACGGGCTTTGAGATAGCTGCCCTTGCCGTTCTCGGCGTCGAACTTAAGGCGCAGCGCGAGCTTCTCGGCGACCTCGGCGTCAATCTCGCCCTGGCCAAACTCGTACAGGCAACCGAGCATGTCGCGATACTCGAGGTCGCCGTGGTAGCACTGGATGGCCTCGTCCAGGATGGGCCAAGCCTCGCGCGAACGCTCGACGCTCGTGGCGCCCCACACGCACAGCAGGCGGAAGGCAGCATAGCGCAGCGTGGAGGAGATCTCGTCGAACAGTGCGGTCTCGGCACCCTCAAAGGCATCGCCCAGCTGCTCGGGGCAGGTGGTGGCGAGCGCCGTCAGGGCATCGAGGGCCTCCCAGCGGGTCTGAGCCTCGGGGCGGTCGAGCGCCTCGATCAGCGCGGGCACGCAGGGCACGACGCGCTGCGGATCGCGCTCGGCAAGCAGGTGCAGCACGCGGGCGGCAAACTGGCGGATGCGGCGCGTGGGGCAGCCGAGTTCCTTGACCAGACGGTCGACGGCGTTCTCGTTCTCCTCTGCCAGCTGAAGCTGTGCCAGCTCCTCGTCGGTGAGCTGTTCGTCTTTGTTTTCTGCCATAGTTACCTCTTCTTACTATTTCTTAGCGTGCTTGCCAGCACCCTTGCTGTCATCGGTGACCGAGATGAGCTGTCGATCGGCCGCGCCATTGCGACGCGCACGGCGGCGTTCCTCGGCGTCGCCCGCGTCGGCGGCGGCACGGTGAGCCTTGTTGACGTTAAAGACCTCGTCGTGCTTGCGCCACGGACCGACGGACTCGCCAAAGCTCATCTTAAGGCCGGCGATAAAGCCGCCGAGCCAGCCGATCGGCGCAAACTGCACCAGCGGGAACAGTGAGAACACCCAGGTCAGCAGGACGACTGCCGCCGCTCCCGCAAAGTTGGCAATCCAGTAGTCGCGCTTGGTGATGACGCGCTTTTCGCACGCCCACTGGCCGCACAAAAAGCCAATGTAGATCGCAAAGAGAAAGAGCACCAGCGCAAGCACCACGAACGTCCAGCTCATGGGCGCTACTCCCCGTGATGGTGGCCGCAGCAGCACTCGTGGCCGTCATCATGGCCGTGGCCGCCGCAGCACTCGTGGCCCTCGTCGTGGTGGTGGCCACAACCGCACTCGTGATCGTCGCCATGCTCGCCGCAACCGCAGCCTTCCTCGTGAGCGCCATGCTCCTCGGGACGATACTGCGACCAGTCCAGACCGGCGGCGATGGCGTCGGCCTCCTCCTTATAGAGGACCGTGACGGCCTGGGTACCCAGCTTGGCACCACCGATGGCGTCGAGCATGTCGTAGA
Source organism: Collinsella aerofaciens (assembly GCA_030826265.1). Lineage (GTDB taxonomy): Bacteria > Actinomycetota > Coriobacteriia > Coriobacteriales > Coriobacteriaceae > Collinsella > Collinsella aerofaciens_AY. Next base: position 4,474 of record JAPJOH010000045.1, on the reverse strand, counting down.
GCGTAAAGGCCACGTCGGCACCGGGCAGCGCAAGCTCGCGGTCGTCGGCATAGGCGAGCGCCAAGCGCAGGTCCTTGATAAAGTGCTCGACCATAAAGCCGGGCTTGTAGTCGCCGTCGAGCGCCTTGGGAGCCAGGCTCTCCATGGCGCCGGACTTGCCGGTGCCGCCCAGGATCATCTGGCGGGTCTTCTCCAGGTCAAGGCCGCTCAACTCGGCAAATGCCATGGCGTCTGCCATGCCGACCATGCAGGCGCCCAGCGACACCTGGTTGGCGAGCTTGGCAGCCTGGCCCTTGCCGGCGCCGTCGAAGCAGCAGATGTTGGCCGCAAAGGTGGCAAGGATGTCGCGGACCGGCGCGATGTCGTTCTCGGTAGCGCCCACGATAGCCGTGAGCGTACCGGCGATAGCGCCCGACTCGCCGCCGGTGACGGGGCAGTCAAACGCCATGCGACCAGAAACCTGGGCGGCCTCGGCAATGTCACGGGCAAGCTCGGGCGAGCTCGTGGTGAGGTCGATCAAGACCGCACCCGGCTTGGTGCACGCGAGCAGGCCGTCGCCCGCCAGGTAGAGTTCCTCGACCTCGGAGGGATAGCCCACCATGGTAAAGACGACATCGGCGTTCGCCGCGGCATCGGCCGGCGTATCTGCCCAGACGGCGCCGCGCTCGATAAGCGCCGCCGCCTTGGACTTGGTGCGGTTGTTGACCGTGACGGGATAGCCGGCGTCCAGAATGTGGCCGGCGATGGGGGCACCCATGATTCCGGTGCCGATAAATGCGACGGAGAGCTTGTTTGCCATGAAACCTTTCCTTTTAGGTTGGGTGTTGTTACCAGGTTGAATACTCGGTGCCAGCGCTTGGGCTGCGGGACGCCTGTGATCGTGGCGCCTACCTACTCACCGCGCACACGGCGCGCGATGCGGTCGGAAAGCGAGGCTTTCTCGGAACGGTTCTTGCCCCAAAACGCGCAAGCCACCATGCCGGGGCCCACGTGCGAGCCGATGGTAGGACCGACGGAGCTGCGAATGATCGTGACGTCGGCGCAGCCTTCCTCCTTGCGGATGGCGGCCTCGAGCCAATCACCGTCCTTCTCGGCATCGGCCGTCATGATGGCGATGGGCATGGTGCGATCGGGCACGTAGTTCTCGCGGAACGACTTGAGGATGGACTTGAGCGCCTTCTTGCGGCCGCGGTTGACGCCGATCAGCGACAGCGAGCCGGCAAGGTCGTAGGAGAGCTCGGGCTTGACATCGAGCTTTGCCGTGAGCTGCGCCGCCGCGGGCGGAATGCGGCCGCCGGCAGCCAGCGCGTCGAAGCTCTCGAGCGTAAAGTAGCCGTGGACGTAGGTCTTTGCCTCGTTTGCCCAGTCGACCAGCTGCCTGGCGGTCAGTCCCGCCGAGCGCTGGCGCACGGCCTCGAGCGCCAAGAGCGCGCCGGTTGCACAGGGCAGAGCGTTGTCGACCACGTACAGCTCAAAATCGGGATACTCGGCGCGCACGGCGTCCGCCGCCTGGCACGCGGAGTTGTAGCTCGACGACAGCGCCGAGGTAAAGCACAGATAGACCGTGGGCGTGCCCTCCTTGGCACACTCGGTAAAGAACTCGATATAGCGACCGAGCGACACGGCGGAGGTAGACACGCGAGCGCCGGCGCGCATGCGGTCGTAGAACTCCTTAGGGCTCATGCTCGACCAGATATCGTCCGTGCGCTCCTCGCCATCGATAATGAAGGGGAAACCCAAGATATCGACATCGAGGTTCGCGGCGACCTCGGGGCTAAAGTCGCAGCAGGTATCGACGACGATGCGGCAGCGGTCAGAATGGCCGGTAGATGCAGCCTTGTCCATCAAAGCGACTCCTTACGTAAAAAAGGCGGCCATCCGCATGGGATGGCCGCCGGCCGTTAACTCATGCAAGTTAACGTATTTTACTCGTCAAGTGTTTCGATGCGGGGCTTGATGATGCCATATCCACCATTCTTACGGTGATACACCACATTGATGAGTCCAGTCGTCGCGTTCTCGAACACGTAGAAGTCGTGGCCCAGCAGATCGGTCTGCACCAGCGCCTGCTCCTCAGTCATCGGGGTGACATCGATGACCTTCTCGCGGACGAGCAGGTCGTCGTCCTCGGGCAGCAGCAGGTCGGCCAGATCCTCGACACGCTCGACCGGTGCAACATCCGCTGCGCTGGCACCACCCTGGCGGTTGTCCACAACCTTGGTCTTGAACTTGCGCAGCTGGCGGGTGACCTTATCGGCGGAGAGGTCGATGGCGGCGTACATATCTGCACCGTGCTCGGCAACGCGAATCACCGAACCGCGGGCGCGAACCGTAACCTCGACGATTGCCGGGTTGGGGTTCGAGGGGTTCTTCTCATAGCGAAGTACAACGTCGACCGTCATGGGCTCGATATCGAAAACCTTGAGCGCCTCGCCGATCTTCTCATCCACATGCGCACGCAGAGCATCGGTTACCGTCGTCTTGCGTCCAGAAACCTTGATATCCATACGTGGCTCCAATCTGCCTCGGGGACTTACTGTACTGGCTATGTACCCATTGCCGTGCATTTAATCACGCGGATTCCCAAAGACCCGAATAACGATTGCTTGATACCGCATACCGAAGTCTCGCACTTTTCTGTGGCAAAGTGCGCTATAGGAGGGAGCCGGCGACTTTGTATTTGGTCCCGAAAATTGGCTTTGAACTGCTGGTTTTATAGAGATGAAAAAGCCGGGCTCCCCTATTGGGGAAGTCCGGCAGTGCGTGTTGAAACCGTGAAGAGGTGTCCTTTCCAACGTATAGAAGACACCACCCCTAGCAATAACTAGCTATTAAGCTTGTTAATGTCGTCGTCGGTGATGGTGCCTTCCTGGCTGGACGATTTGTCCTCGGAGGATGCGGTCTCATTGTTGGAATCGGAGGACTCGCTGCCGGAAGACGTGGTCTCACTGGACTCAGAGTCGCCCGGCTGCACGTTAGCGCCCGAAACCGTCTTAGTGGTGAGGTCGTAGGGCATCGTGCCATACCATACGCAGTGGACTGCCTCGAGCGTACCGTCGACCGTGATGCCGTCGAGGGCATCGCTCACGGCACGGCACAGTTCGTCATTGGACGAGAGACCCGCAACACCAAGCGTCGAGGGCGCCTCGAGCGCACCGACATAGGAGACCTCGCTCATCAGGCGTGCAAGGTAGCCGCCGGCCGTGGAGTCGCAGACCACATAGTCGACCTCGCCGGACTCGAGCGCCTCAAAGCACTCGTTGATGTTGGAGTAGGTCTTTTGGTTGGCGGTGATGCTCTGCTTAGCAAGCGCCTCCTGCGAGGCCGAGGACATCTGAATACCCAGAGTAGACGTGTTAAGGGTATCGGTGGAAACGCTTAGCGACCCACCATCGCTGGTTTTACCGAACACGGAAGCGGCATCGTACAGGCAGGTGCCGAGCGAGCTAACGTCCCCATCCGTGGAGTTGATCTCGCCGATAAAGATATCAGCCTTTTTGTCACCGAGCGCGGAACCTGCCGAGGACGCATCGACAAAGGCGACCTTAAGGCCCATGCGGCTTGCGAGGGCGCGGGCAGCGTCGACTGCATACCCCGTGAGCTCGCCGTCAGCGCCCTGCATGGCCTGCGGCGCATCGGAGGTATCGAGGGCAACCGTCAGGGTACCGGGGGTGACCAGGGCATCATCCGACACCGCGGGCGTGACGGTCTCGTACTCGATCTGGTCGATCGTGGGAGTCGTGAACGTAGACAGCGGGTTGAACGCGCATCCGCTCAGGCCCAAAACGGCGATGACCGCTGCGGTCCCAGCACCTAACCGAGCCGCGTGCATCAAGCTGCCCCTCACCATGTCCACTACCCTGCCTTCTGTGTCGTATACGATCCGTGCGTTGCGCGGAATATCAGATTGTTCCCACCAGCTGACCTGGTATTTGACCCCACACTTGCGCACCGGGGTGTTTGCTCGGGAGGCCGCAGCCACCTTCACGACTGGCCCGCTCGCCCGCGAGGCGGTATTGCCCCAAAGAAAGTAGAACGGACGGTGCGGCTTACATCTAGGACGCGCCATGATCGCGCCGCGCGCACGCGGTCGCTTACGTGGATCCCTTTGACCGCGTCTGTCTTGGACTAGGACGGGCATTTCGTCCGTCCGCAACCACAGCCTGGTAGGAACGTAGCGCATTATAGCTAAGTTCAAGCTATAGTCTAAGGTTAGGGGCGTCATTCGCATCGCGAGTACAGATTTCGCAGGTCGGAGTGGGCTATTCGTGCCCCTGTGAAGCCCGGAGCTCCCCCTATGGGGAGCTCCGGGGCACCCTTCCTAGGGTGCTGTGGCCAAAAAATGGCAAATATGAGTACTGTCACCAATTTAGTAACAGGCAATTTTGGCCTCTCGGACAGATTATGCGCTCAGTGTCGGGTAGCGCGCAGAGATGTGGTGTAAGAGGCGGGGCATGCCCCGCCTCTTCTCTTT
>JAPJOH010000012.1 GCA_030826265.1 Collinsella aerofaciens | reverse complement strand
GCCGTTGCCGCGCCCCGCAGTGCCCGCTTCCCCCGAGAACAATTATCAGTGCAGGAAAAACCTGCCAAAATAAACCTGTCCCTAAATGGCAGGTTTTACTGGAGAGTTGCGTCGATTGCCTTGACCAGGGCACTGCGCATGCCGGCATCCTCGAGCGCAACGACGCCCTTGATGGTGGCGCCACCGGGCGAGCATACGGCATCCTTCATCGCCGCAGGATGCTGACCAGTTGAAAGCTGCAACTTTGCCGTACCTAGCACCATCTGGCTCACAATGCGATAGGCATCGGCACGCGGGATACCGTGCTTGACCGCCGCATCGCCCAGGGCCTCGATTGCCATAGCGACAAATGCCGGAGCGCAACCACCCACCGTGCCGCCCACGAACAGCAGGCTCGTATCAAGCTCGACCACCGCACCGAGCTTGCCAAGCAGATCAAGCACCACGGCGCTCTGCTCATCACTAAGCGTGGAAGCCTTCTCGCAAGCGATGACGCCCTCGCCCACCGAAACCGGTGTGTTGGGCACCGTCGAGATATGCGCGACGCCCGGCAGGACCTGCTCCCACTTGGCACTGTCCCAGGTCCAGGCAACCGACAGAACGACCTTTTTGGCAAGAGCATCCTTGAGCGGGGCGAATACCTTCTCGATCATGTACGGTTTGACCGCAGCGACCACGATATCGGATGCGGCGACAACCTCGGCGGCATCGTGGCAGGCGACCATGCCGCGCGCCTCGCAGCGCTCAACCAGTGCGTCGTAGCGACCCGCGCAGGCGCACATGTCGCTCGCAGCTACACCGGCAGCGATCCAGCCATCGGCCATAGCGCTCGCCATATTGCCAAAACCGACAAATCCAATCTTCATATCTCATAGTCCTTTCAGACACATTCCTCAAAACGAAAGGTATTGTCCCACGCCATTGTTTCGTATTGCCGACCTATTTGTGATACGGCTCGCCACGGCTGATCTTGCAGGCGCGGTAGATTTGCTCCAGCAGCACCACGCGCGCCAGGTTATGCGGCAAGGTAATGCGTCCAAAGCTGAGCATCTCGTCGGCGCGGGCGCGCACCTCATCACTCACGCCGTCCGAACCGCCGATTACAAAGGCAATGTCGCTGCTGCCTCGCAGCATAAGATCGTCGAGCCTCGCCGAGAGCTCCTCACTCGAACGCTCCTTGCCCTCGATAGCCAGCAGAATCACATGCGCTCGAGACGGCAGGGCAGCAAGAATCGCCGCCCCCTCCTTGTCACGCGCGGCATCCACACCGCCCGCCTTGGCCGGGTCGATATCGGCCACCTCGCGGATATCCACCTTGGCATAGGCACCTAGGCGCTTGGTGTACTCAGCGCACGCGTCCTTCCAAAAGCGCTCCTTGAGCTTACCGACGCAAACGACGGTGTATTTCACGCGCGTCTACTCCTTCGAATCGTTTTGAACTTTGCCGGCGGTCAGCATCTGCTCGAACATAGAGGCCGACTGCGAAAAGTCGCTCGGCAGCACGACCGTCGAGGTTTTACCCGTGCGAGCGAACTCCGTCATCATCTCGGACCACTGCGTAAACATGAACAGTTGGTTGGCCTCGTCATTGCCGACACCCGTCTCCTGGATGATCTCGAGCGAATCTTTGATACCCAGCGCGATGGCCTTGCGCTGGTTGGCGATGCCCTCGCCCGCCTTTTCCATAGCCTCGGCCTCGGCGGTCGCCTCGGTGACGCGCTTGATGCGGTCGGCCTCAGCGAGCTCCTGTGCCGCAGCGCGCTTGCGCTGGGCGGCGTTGATGTCGTTCATGGAGTTCTCGACCTCGGTCGGCAGTGCGATTTTGGTGATGAGCGTCGACACGAGGGTGAAGCCGTAGGCGGCCATCTGCTCGGAAACGGTAGCGTTGACGTCCTTGGCGATGTCATCCTTCTTGGCAAAGACCTCATCGAGTGTGTAGACGGGAATCGAAGAGCGCAGGGCGTCGGTGATGAAGTCACGCATCTGGTCGACGGGCTCCTGCAGCATGTAGTAGCTCTTGTAGATACCCGAATCTGCCGGGCCAGCACCCATGTCATAGCTCACGTGGTACTGAGCAGAGACCTCGAGGCCGATGGTCACATTATCCTGGGTCTTAACGTCGATACCAAAACCGTTTTTCATGGTGCGCAGACTCACCGTGGCGGCTTTGCGGTCGATCACGGGCACCTTCATGTGGAAGCCCGCGTTGACGATGCGGTTAAACTTGCCCAGACGCTCGATGATCACGGCATGCTGTTGTTCAACGACATAGCAGGCGTTGGGAAGCAGCAGCAACAAAATGATGATGGGAATCAAAAGGCTCGTAAGGGCGGCAATGATACCGGACAACAGCATGGTCTCTCCTCTGATAGGCACACGTTGGCATTAGGATACCCGTCCAAGGAGATTGTGCATAACAAAAAAGCCCCCATTGCTGGGAGCTCTTTCATTTAATGGTGCGGGCGAAAGGACGTCCGCGTATCCGCTGCGCGGATCCGCACCGGCTTCGCCCGCCTGCCGGCGGACTCGCCAGCTCGCTAAAAACGCTCCGCGTTTTCTTTACGCTCGCTCCTTCGCAGGTTCAAGTCCCTGCGATGGGCTCATAACAAAAAAGCTCCCATCGCTGGGAGCTCTTTCATTTAATGGTGCGGGCGAAAGGACTTGAACCTTCATGGGGTTGCCCCCATACGGACCTGAACCGTACGCGTCTGCCAATTCCGCCACGCCCGCGTGCAGGAATTAGAATAACGGAGCGCCACCGCGAACGCAAGAACTATTTTTGAAAAAGTTTGCAGGCATTTTCCCAAGCGGCTTGCGCGATTGTTTCGGCGTCCTCACCTGTGCGATCGACACGGTCGTTAACCAGCGCGTTTGCCGTAATGGAGATCATTGCGGGCTCGCATTCAAGACCGCGGATGGGCTCCGGAGCCATATACGGGCAATCCGTCTCGAACAAAATTCGATCGAGTGGGGTTGCCGCAAATGCCTCGCGCACGTCGTCGTTGCGCTTAAAGGTGGCCGCGCCACCATAGGCGATATAGCAGCCCAGCTCCACAAAGCGCTCCATCGTGGCGCGGTCCTCGCCAAAGCAGTGCAGTACGCAACCGGCCTGGGGCACGTCGACCTCGCGCAACACGTTGTAGGCGTCCACATGCGAGGTGCGCTCCTCGTCCGTATCCTCATGACGCAGATGCAGCTCTACCGGCACATTGCGGCGTACGGCGACCTCGAGTTGGCGCGCCATACAGTCGATCTGCACGTCGTGGGGCGCCGGCGCGATATCGTCGTCGTAATCCATGTGGTAGTCCAGACCGATCTCGCCGATACCGGCGCACAAAGGGTCATCGAGTGCGGCAACGACCTGTGCGTGAACGTCGTCGGTATAGTCCGGCGCGCCATACGGATGCACGCCGGCAAGATACTTGATCTGCGGGATATCCTGCATCGGCAGAATTTCGCGCACGAGCCAGTCGCTATAGTCCGTCACGCTGCGTTTGTCAGCGATGGGGTCGAACATCGTCACCAACAGGTCGACGCCCGCGGCTTTGGCGCGCACGAGCGTCTCGGGCACTTCTTTGCCCCAAAACGAAAGCAGATGCGCATGCGTGTCGGCAAGCGGTGCCAAGGGCACGGGGCAGGCGACCGTCTTCTTTTTCTTGGTAAACGTCACGCGTGCGGCATTAGGCATCATGGATTAGCTCCCGGGCCAGACGGACAAAGTCGGCAACATCAAGCGTCTCGGCGCGCGTGGTGGGTGCGATACCGCAAGCCTCAAAGGCGGCATCGAGCACGTCCTTGGCAAAGCCGTTGGCGCTCATGGAATTGCGGATGGTCTTGCGACGCTGGGCAAATGCAGCATCAATCACGCGGGCCACAAATTCGCGATCGAGTCCTTCGGGCACCACGCCGTCAACACGGTCGATACGCACGACAGCCGAGTCAACGTGCGGCGCCGGCATAAAGCAACGCGGCGGAACCTCAAAGCGACCCGTAACCTGCGCATACAGGCCCAGCTTTGCCGTGTAGCCACCATAGGTCTTGTTACCCGGCACTGCGGCAATACGATCGGCAACCTCCTTTTGAACCATGACGACGGCGCGCTTGAGTGCAGGCATCGTCTGGAAGAACTGCAGGATGATCGTCGCCGCCACGTTATAGGGCAGGTTCGCGACAAACACCGTCGGCTCACCGCCCGCAGCCTGCTCAATCTGCTCCGGACCCACCTTGAGCGCGTCGCCCATGATAAAGCGGAAGTTGGCGTAGTCGGCGGCGTGGGCATCGAGCACCGGCTCGAGCTCGGGGTCGGCCTCGATCGACGTGACACACGCCGCCTCCTGCAGCAGCGCAAGCGTGAGCGTACCAACGCCCGGGCCAACCTCGAGCACGCGCTCATCGCCCGTGAGCTCGGAAAGCTCGCAGATACGCTCGATCACATGATTGTCGATTAGAAAGTTCTGGCCCAGGCGATGCTTGGTCGCAAGGCCAAACTCCTCCAGCAGCTCCCTGGTGGCCGTGGGGTTTGCCAAAGGCGAAGTTGTCATGGTTGCCTCCTTAGCATGATGGCGGCGTCTTGAAACAAAAGGGCATGGACCGTGGCGGCCATGCCCTTACAGCTAAACAGCAAATTGCCGATATGGCGCTCGCGCGGTCTCTACGCCAGACGCGGGAACAGCGGCTCGCCCTTCTCGACAGGCTGACCGCCGGCAAGCAGGCCCCAAGCGCAAATGCCCTTGAGGTCGTCGGTCGCGGCCTCGTCCTCGCAGGACAGGCGGCGCAGGGCCTCGGCAGAGGTCTGAGGCATGAGCGGCATCAGCAGGTGGGCGGCAATGCGGATGGCCTCGAGCAGGTTGTAGATCACAAACGCCAGCTCGTCAGCCTTGGCCTCGTCCTTGGCAAGTGCCCAAGGCTCAGAGTCCTCGATGTAGTGGTTGGCGGCATGGATGAGCTCCATGACCTCGTCCTTGGCTCCGCCGTAATCGAGCACGTCCATCTTGGCCATGTAGCGCTCGACCAGGCCATCGGCGATCTTTGCCAGCGGGTTGTCGAACGCATCGAACGACGCGGGCTTGGCGGGCGCGCAACCGTCAAAGTACTTGCCGCTCATGTTGAGCGAACGCGAGATAAGGTTGCCCCAGCTGTTGGCCAGGTCGGCGTTGTAGACCTGCTCCATGCGATCGAAGCTGATGGCACCGTCGGTGCCGGGGACGACGTCGGTCATGAAGTAGTAGCGATAGCCCTCGACGCCCAGCATGTCGATAACGTCCTGCGGAGCGATGGCGTTGCCGCGGCTCTTGGACATCTTCTCGGCCTTGCCGGTCTCGGCATTGCGCACGGTCAGGAAGCCGTGGGCAAAGACGTGCTCGGGCAGGGCCTCGCCGATGGCCATGAGCATGGCGGGCCAAATGACGCAGTGGAAGCGGATGATGTCCTTACCCACGATGTGGAACTGCGCGGGCCAGCGATAGGCCAGCTCGGCACGCGCCTCGTCGGTGTCGACACCGTAGCCGACGGCCGTCATATAGTTGAGCAGCGCATCGAACCACACGTAGGTCACGTGACCCTCGTCAAACGGGACCTGAATGCCCCAGTCAAAGCTCGTACGGCTCACGGAAAGGTCATTAAGGCCGCCCTCGACAAAGCTACGTACCTCGTTCATGCGGAACGCAGGCTCGACAAAGTCGGGGTGCTCGTCGTAAAGCTTGAGCAGCTTATCCTGGAAAGCGGAAAGCTTAAAGAAGTAGGACTCCTCCTGCACGCGCTCAAGCGGACGGTGGCAGTCGGGGCACAGGTGCTGGCCGACGCTGCCGTACTCCTCGTCGCCCTTCTGGACCTGCGTATCGGTAAAGTAGGTCTCGTCAGGCACGCAATACCAGCCGTCGTAGCTGCCCTTATACAGGTAGCCGGACTCCTTCATGCGCTCCCACAGGTACTGCACGGCATGGTGCTGGCGCGGCTCGGTGGTGCGGATGAAGTCATCATTGGAAATCTCGAGCTTGCTCCAAAGCTCCTTGAAGTGCGGAGCCTGGCTATCGGTCCACTCCTGCGGCGTCATGTTGTGCTTGGCTGCGGCCTCGGCGACCTTCTCGCCGTGCTCGTCCATGCCGGTCAGGAACTTGACGTTATAGCCGGCGGAGCGACGATAGCGAGCCTGAACGTCGGCGATGATGGTGGAATAAGCCGTGCCCAGGTGCGGATCGGCGTTGACGTAGTAGATGGGCGTCGTGATAAAGAACGAAGGCTTGCTTTGATCCATGGGGTTTGTCCTCCAGAAAAACGTTGCATACAGGGGATGATTCTAGCGCAAGGGCTGGATATCCTCCATCTATTGCATATCGAGCACCATGGCATAGACATCGCGCTTGCGGCGCGAATACTTCTGAGACAGGCGCTTGGCCACCGCAGAGGCGGGCTCCCCCTCCTCGAGCGCGGCGCGGATATCCTCGCGCAGGGCCTCGTCGGGATCCGCTGCCGCGGCGCCAACCGGCACGATACCGGCCTCCTCATCCTCGCTCGGCGGCGCGATGACCAGCGCAATCTCGCCCTTTACCTCGCCGCGAGCACGCAGCTCCTCGGCAAGCTGAGCAGCGGGCCCGCGCAAGACCTCCTCGTGCAGCTTGGTGAGTTCGCGGCAGACGGCAACCTCACGCTGGGGAAAGACCTCCGCCACGGCCTCGAGCGTCGCCACGATGCGATGTGGAGACTCGTAGAAGATGAGCGCGCCGGGCACCACGGCAAGGCGCTGCAGTCGGCGCACGCGGTCGCCGTGCTTGCGACCCAAAAAGCCTTCGAAGAAGAAATGCTCGCAGGGAATGCCGGACGAAACAAGCGCCGTGACGCAAGCAGAGGGCCCGGGAATAACTTCGACGGGCACATCGGCCTCACGCGCCGCCTCAACTAGCGCCTGGCCGGGATCGGACACGCTCGGCATGCCGGCGTCCGAGGCAAAGGCGAGGGTCTCCCCCGCCAGCAGACGGTCGACTAGGCCGGCGGCGCGGCTGGCGATCACATTCTCGTCGCAACGGACAAGCGGCTTGGAAATGCCCAGGTGCATCAGCAGCTTTGACGTCACACGCGTGTCTTCGCAGCAGATGGCATCGGCGGCGGCAAACGCCTCGCCAACGCGCGGGGACAGGTCGCCCAGGTTGCCGATGGGCGTGCCGACCACATAGAGTTTGCCCGTATGGGCGCTGTTTTGCGTCATATCAACCTATTCAATCATGCCGCGCTCGAGCGTACCGAGCGCCGCGCGGGCGTCCCATGCTGCAATGCGCTTCTCGGTCTTCCACGTTTGGAAGAACCAACCGGCAGCCGGCGCAAACGAAGCCAGCTGATTGGCGATAAACACGCGCTCGTAGGCATTGCGGCCCTCGGGCGTAACCGACGAGTTGGCAAAGATCGCCGCGCCCGACCATTCGCCCACCAGCACGGGGAACCCAGTCGAAATCGCTTCTTTGAGCTCGCGCTTGTTGCGCGAAATCGCCGTCGTCAGCCCGCGGGGGCTCGTGATATCGAGCGCATGCTCGTCACGGTAATGGTACAGGTGAAGGTCCATGTAGACGTTCTTATACTTGGCGCCGCGCATAAAATGCTTCCACTCGCTGGGATGCCCCGACGACGAGAAGACGACGATCTTATCCTCGGGCATATATGAACGGACGAGCTCATAGGCATCGCGATAGAAGTTGCGCAGGTAGTGCGCCGGAATGCCATCCGTCATGGTGAAGAGGCTCTTGCGGACACTCATCTGCGGCGTATCCAGCAGCTCAATGCCCAGCAGGCTCTCGGCCTCGCCGTAGCGATCGGCCAGGCGCTCGAGCACGTCGAGCGCAACATGACGGCCGTTGGTGGACGAATGCCACTCGGCAACAGCCTCTGGCGTGGCGGGCGAATCATTGGAATCGCCCTGGCCACCGGGCACAGTTGCTAGATCAAGCAGCACGCGGATGTCGTACTTGGCAGCCCACTCAATCGCACGGTCAATGTAGTCGACAACCGAGATGTAGGACGCATCGGACTCCTGCGAGCCAAAGGCATACCAGGGCACCGGCAGACGCACGGCATTGAGACCGATCTGCGCCATGCGACGGAAATCGTCCTCGCTCACAAACGTCTCGTAATGACGGCGCATGCGCTCGTTATAGGCGGCGGTGCCCATGGCCTCCTGCAGCTCGGCCGCGTTGGATGCACCGGTCGCCGCGTATAGCGACGGGGTCACCCAAGGCTCGGGAATAAACCAGCCAGAGAGATTAACGCCGAGTATCCTCTCCATCACTGCCCCCTTCGGATCGTGCAGGCCGAGCCTGCATCGTATTGCATAGGAAAAGTATCGTTTTGAGTATACCCGCGCGTGCGGACAGACGACCGAACGGTCTGTAAAGTGGCGCAAAAGCGGGAGGAATGTCTGAGCGGGCGGGCCCGAGATGGTGCGATGAGGCGTGTACGCGCGCCGGAGGCAGGCACCGGAAAGCGTGTCCCACTCTGGGTCAAAAAAATGGGATGCATTTTCCGCTGAACCCCACAAAAAAAGAAAAAGGACCCCTTTGCAGAGGTCCTAGTCAATTCAAGGTGGCGGGGAAGGGAATCGAACCCCTGACACGAGGATTTTCAGTCCTCTGCTCTACCAACTGAGCTACCCAGCCATTTGAGGTGTGCCTTGTTTCAAGGCTTGATTAGTATAACCAAGGACGCGTTCCGGTCAACCGAGAATTTTAAAAAAGTTTTTGAGCACAGCCTCGGTTCTATAAATCGGCACGTCAGAGACATCAGCCGGCAGCAAGAAGTTTTTCGCTCAGAGCCGCACGGGCAAACTCACTTGGCGTCATCCCCTCGGCAGCCGCCCGTCGACGAATGGCCTCCTTCATTCCCAGAGGAATCTTGACCGACAGCGTTGCCGTCCCCTCACCTGAGAGCGGGGGCCGTCCATGCACGATCCCACCAACGGTGTGTTCGCCATCCGGGAACTCTCCGCGCTCGTACGACTCGCACCACGCGTCAATCATTTCATCCGTTACAACCTGACCATTAGCGGCCGTATACGTCTTGCCCATCATCGACCCCTTTGCCGAGCCTGTTCAATCTCCTGCCAAAATTTCTTCTGGACTGGAGACAAGGCATGAATGATAAGCCACCCACGGACAAGCTCGACCGCGACAAGCTCCACGCTTCGTCCGTCTGGGAGCCATCCAATCGCAAGCCATCTCGGCGGCTCGTCCTTCGACTCGCGACGAATGCACTCAGTAACCGCAAGCCAAGCGCTAAGCACCTGCTTTTCCGTCAGGTGCTTTTTAGCGTTCAGATGGATCTCAACATCCATGCATCTTCTCCTCCATCTTACCCAATTTCGTATGACGAAAGTCCGCAGTCGCCAATTCTTAAGCCGGCACGCGTTGGAGAGCAGGGGTCGAAACAATGATTGAAGGACGCTCTAGTGCGGCCCAGGCGCATGGGTGGGAGCACATGCGCCAAGGACGAACGTTTTCGTATCGCGCGAGGATATTGCCGTCGCGATCGATGAAGGCGATGTCGATGGGATAGGCCATAAAACACGTATGGACCGAAGAGCAGCGTGGAAACGCCATGACGAGCGGCAGGCCGTTGGCGGCAACCGGACGCCGTCCCAGCATGCCGCGCAGGCGCACGACAAACGACTCCGCCACCACAAACTCGGCCGGCGTCCAACCCAGCCTGTTGAGTGCCCGCGCGTAAGCGATGTAGGACGAGACCGCGGTCACATGACCACCCCCGGACGCCATGGATCGACCGTCACCGCGCGCTCGTGCGACAACGTTGTCGGCGCCCCCAGCGGAACGCCGGCGATGCTGAGAGAAGTCGGCCACGGCTCATAGTGCATGGTGCAGGTGTAGGTCCTAAACGTACCGGATAGGGAGAGCAGGCCACCATCTGATGCCTTCGCGCCTTGCTCGCTCGACACTTCGATCTGCAAGTCATAGCCTTCCATGGCATTCAGAATTTGAGTCTGGACCGTCACCGAGGCATCGGCAGAGCTTTCGTCGCCCTCCCCCTCCGACGCCACGGCGTGCGTCAACACGATGTCGGGCACCACGCGGTCGAAGCGCGCGACAGCGTTGGCAAAGACCATGACGTTGTACACGATGAGTGCCAACACCAGCAAAACGGGCGTAACCACTGCCATCTCCACCGTCGCTTGGGCACGCTCCTCGCGCAGACGCATGCGGATACTCATTACGACCCACCGCCCAGAGCGCCAACCAGCGTCGCGACATCGACGGTAAGTGGGATGGAACCACCGCCGGGCAGAGGAATCTCCGCAAGCGTGAACACCGTACCGCTAATGGTGCGTTCGACTTGATATTCCAACGCCTCGCAAAGTGCCTTGGGATCGGTCACGCCCAACGGAATACTTCGCAGCTTGTCTTGCGCTTGAGAGAGACCAGCAATGTCAGACCCCGGACTCTTAATAACGTTGGCGGAATCGGTCAGCACGGGCTTTCGCAGGCGCAAGTCGCACGGTTCCAAACCCAACGCCGCCACGGACGCCGAAACGGTATCGCCGAGCCACGATGCGATGGAGCCCAACGCACCGCTGCCCCCTCCTAGGCCTTTAATCATCTCGTCCATAAGTTCGTCGGCCGAACCTTGGATATCACCGTATCCTACGAGCAGCCGTCCCCAAACATCCATGACGCCGTCGGGCACGCCGGCAACGCCGCCCGAGCGTTCCTTCAATGTCGAGAAAAATCGCGAAAGCACGTTGTTTTGCGCCGTCGCCTCATCGGGTGCCAACACCGCGGCAGAGATAGCACCGCGATCGCCGAGCCTGACTGCCGTGCTAAACGAAGAGTTGAGCTCATCGGGGCTCGAGATGGCACCCGAAACCGCAAGGGCAACTACGCCGTTGCGACCGGGCGGAGCGATACGCGGACGCTCGCCTGAAAGCGCTTTGATGGCCTGGTCAAACGCATTGCTCGCACGGTCGGTCTCGTCTTCGGTCTGACGTTCGAGCTCGAGCTCTTTGTTGCGGCATTCGACGTAGTCTTCCAGGGCGTCTTTAAACTTGTCAAAGTGATACTCGAAGCCGTTTTCGATAGAGGTTGAAGGCGCCGCAACAGCACCAAGCGACGAAACGCCAAAATGGCATTTGCTGCATTTATCCTGTCCATCGTAATCGGCAACCGAAGCAAATCCGCTCGGCGTCCCTTTCTTATAGTTAGGGCAGGTCGTCCCGTAATGCAGATACGCCTTGTCATCGTTCACGCTCGTCGGCCACACCGCATCGGTATAGAGCTCCGTCGCCCGAACCTCATCAGAGTTGCGCGGCAACAGTGGAATATAGGAGGAAACCCTGTCTCCGTTCTCGGTTATATATGCCCGATCGACCTCCGCACTCGCATAGGTATAAAACGCCTTACGCGCCGCAGACTCTGCCCTCATCTCGACACTCGAGCCGTGGGGCTTCTCATTTGTCAGACGCCAATGGTAGTAGTCCTTCGCGCGATCAAGGGCAACTTGAGGCTCCCACGTAACGCTCGAAGCGTAATGCGGATTTTGAACACCGGAGAGATCCGTTAGGCTTTTCGCGCGCTCCCACATACACGAACAGCTGCCGACCGAACCTTTATCCGATCCACCGCAATCCGCTAGCCAGGCACGCTCCTTTGCCTTCGCCGTCTCCTCCGATGCTTTTTGTAGCTCCTCGGCCGCGCGCTCCAGATCTTCCGACGCATCTTTAATGGCATCGGTCGAGATCTCGGAACCCTCGAGCGCAACAAAATCAGACTCGGATGTCCTGGGCACGGCAAGCGCCGTACCGGTATAGGTCACACTATCGGTATCCTGCGCCGACACCGCCTGCGTGGCACGCGCGGCGATCAGATACGGCAGAGCCGTCTCGATTTTCTGTAAGCCTTCCGATGCGCTTTTGGCAAACTTGTTGCGCGTTATAATGATCTCAATTCCGGTGTCGACCATATTGCCGGCAACTGGTTCGGCACCCGGGATGAGGATGGCGACCAGGCCCGTCCCGATTGTGGCAAACCCCGCCAGCCCCAGACTCAAGATGCTCGCATCAACCACCGTGGCAGCCGTGTGATAGGACGACACTACGTTGGCACCCGCCAGCGCGCCGCTATCGGCCGCCACCTGGGTATCCCCGGCACGCGACATGCTCCATATCGCCGCGGTCGACGAAAACAACAACGTGAGCACCACTAGGATGACCACGGCAGAAGAAAGCGTGGTGTAGGCACCGTCTTCGATAAACAGGTCGATACCGGCGCGGCCCATAAAGCCGCCTCGCTTGCGATGGCAGCTCGGACGGCGCGTCAAAACGCATCTAGACCAGAAACGCTTAATCCCATGTAGCAATCCACGAATCATAATCTCCCTCCAGCCATTCGGGACGTGATTGATACGAGACATCGACCTTGAGCTCAACGTAGCCGCCCTCGGCGGTACCACCCATAGCCTGCGCAAACGCACCGATCACAGGCAACGGCCTGACCTCGCCGGAAACGGACACGGACGAGACGCCACCCGCACCGGCCCGACCAAGCTCGATATTCCACGACAACGGCCCGCCGGCATGAAAGATCGAAACGTTGGGCACCGCGGCAAGCCGGCGGCGGGTGAACTCCTTAAGATCGTCGTCCTCCGCCGTCGTCGTGGTCATGAGCCGCGCGGTCTCGGCGGCGGCAGACTCCATGACCGCGCGCGTATAGAGCAGGCACACCGGTTGCAGTGCGAGAAGGATGAGCGTCAGAAACGTCGGCAGCAAAAAAGCGGCCTCGACCGTAGACTGCGCCCGGTCCTCGCGCGCGATATCAATACAACGCAATGTCCTTAGCGCCCGCAGCGGCGTCGATAACCGACGTCGAGGCAACGCCATGGGATGCCGCCCGCTCAACCAGCGCCGCCAAGCGCCCATCGGTGCCAGCACGCCAAAGCCCCGCGATCGCCAGCACGATCGATAACAGCGCCACCGTGACGATGGCGTATTCCACAGTCGCTTGGGCAACCTCTTCACGCAGAACGCCATGCATTTCACGATCCCTCCTTTGAGCTTATTGTTTGCGGGACCAGGCGCACGGCGCGCAGACGACACGAAGCATCGCCGGTATCCGCGGCAACCGTCACCATATCGACCCAGCCGCGTCCGTCACGCACGATGGCGCCCCATACGTTGCCCTTAATATCGAGATAGCCGCTCAGGGCGAGCTGGGCCGTTGGCACCTCGCGGTAGGCGCGTAACATATCCGCCGCTGCCTCGGTCATCGGTCGGTCCTCGGACCATGCAAGCCGGACCGCAATCGCGTTGTCCTCAGGCGAATCCGTCGCAGTGCCAGACCGCTTGTCGAGCGTCCGCAGAAAGGTTTGCGCCGTGACAGCGACATCCGAATCGTCCGCATCTCGCATCTCATCTTTTTGAGTCGCCACCGCCGAATCTGAGCCCGAATCGAAGGCGGCCCCAGGACGCTGCTGCCGCGCGGCGTTAAGCCCCCAAAGCACCGCCGCTATCGCCACGGTCAGGCAAGCAAACACCAGCAGCACCCCGATGGGGCGCTCGCCCTCTACAGACTGTTGATGCCCTCGCTGATAGCGTTCCATAGATCTTGGACCTTGCCTTTAAATGCAACGATGGCAATAATCGCGATCACCACAAGCACGCCCACCAAAATGGCGTACTCGGTGGTACCCTGCGCGCTCTCCTCCCGCAACAGCTCCTTGGCATGCTGGCGAGCGCGGATCGCCCGGCAAAAAGCCCAGTTCCAAGCCTTGTCAGCAACTTCGACCATCGTGTTCATGTATTCCTCCCTACATCATCCCGCCTGCTCCCAGCAGCGGGCCCAATATGGACAGAAGCAACGCCGGCAAGATGAGCGTGCCGGTGGGGATCAGCAGCTTGACGGGCGCACGCTCGATCTCACGCTCGACCGCGGCGCGATGAGCCGCACGGATCTCGCGACTTTGAGCGGCCAGCGTCTCGGCAAGTGGGGCACCCAGGGCGAGCGCCTGCCCCACCGTGATGGCAAAGGTCTCGAGCGCTCGTACGTCCAGATCGCGCGCGGCGGCCAACAACTCGTCCTCACGCGTGCCCACGCCCACCTGCCACGCCATGCAGGCCCGCTCAAGGCGAAGAGCCAGCACTGACCGGCGGTTGGCGCAGAAAATCTCAAGCGCCGCATCAAACGAAAGACCGGCCGAAAGACCCAGGCGCACAACATCGATCATCTCGGACACTTCGCCGAGCGAAACTCGCGCCGGGCCGCCCGCTCCAACCGCGCCCTTCACTCGCGCGGTCAGGGCATCGACCACCGAGCGACCCGCGGCAGCGACCAGCACCGCCTCGCGCTTGCAGGCCCCTGCGATCTTGCGTGCATCCGCCCGATCCAAACCCGTCGCGATAAATACACTCAGGGCGCACAGGCAAGCCGCAACTGCAACTGGGGCGCTCATAGCTCCACCCTCATAATGCGCCGGATAACCACCAGGGCAACGGCGTTGAGGGCGAGACCCAGCACCACAGCGCCCGCACCGGCAGGCGTCGCAAGACCGCGACGAAAATCTGCCGAAAGCAGCGCCAACACCGCGCACATGCCCGCCGGCATCGCCGCGACCATATGCGCCGACATGCGAGCCTGCGACGTCTTGACATCCAGGCGGCGCTTGAGCTCAATGCGCTCCCCTACCATGCTCGACGCCTCGGACAGCAAGTCGGCAAGCGGAGCGCCGGTGCGCTGTGACACCTTAAGCGCCAAGGTCACAAGCGAAAGACCGGGGGCGTCGATGCGCACGAGCAAGTCATCGAGCGCGTCGGTCGCCGAGATGCCGCAATCGATCGCCGCCGCCACCCGCAAAAACTCGGTATGCACCGGTTCTTGCGCATGAGCGCCCACAAAGCGCATGCCCTGGGCCAGCGAATGTCCCGAGGCAAGCGACATGGAAAGTGCGGTAAACGCCTCGGGCATGGCCTCTTCTGCATCGTGTTGCTCGCGCCGGCTCTCAAAGCCATCCCGAGCGGCGCCAACGGCAATCGGAGCAACAAGTCCCAAGGCAAATCCGAGGGGCGATAACGACACCATCGTTAGTAAAACGCAGCAGACACCGCTCGATAGCAGCAGAAACGCCAAACGCCCCGAAGCATCTTCGATCACGAGGCCAAGGCGATGCGCCGGAGCCAGCGATGCCCACGAACGGGCGATCTTTTTCAGCAGATCGTTTTCCACCAGCTCACGCGGCAGCTTCTCTGCCACCGTCTCGAGCGCCTGACGCGCCAGCTCCGCCGGCGGCACCTGCGGCACACGAGGTTCCGCCCCGCACGCCGTCGCAACAGAAAACCCTGCCAAACCCCCTACGACGAGGGGCACAGCGACCTCCATTCGTCCACCTCCTCTTGTGTGAGCGTCCCCGACCGCAGGCCTTCTGCGATAAACGGCGGCTCGCGGTCAAGCGTCCAGGTGCGCTCGGCGGCATCGAAAGTCACATAGCGCTCGAGTTCTACGCCGCCCGACGCGGCGCGACGCACCCCCGAATACGAGGAGACGAAACGCCTGCCATCGGCGTGGCGCTCGGACATCACGATGCCGTCGAGCGCCATGGCAATCTGCTCCTCGATGAGCTCGCTCGGCAGATCGATGCCATAACGTGCAAGCAACGTCAGACGCACCACGGTCTCCTGTTCTGAACCCGCATGAAGTGTGGTGAGCGACCCATCGTGGCCCGTGTTCATGGCCTGCAACATGTCGCAGCACTCGGCACCGCGCACCTCGCCCACCACGATGCGGTCGGGGCGCATGCGCAGGGCATTGGTCACCAGGTCGCGGATCGTCACCGCGCCCTCGCCCTCAATTGAAGCCTCGCGCGCCTCTAGGCGCACCACGTGCGGATGATGCGCAAACTTGAGCTCGGCAGAGTCCTCGATCGTCACGATGCGCTCGCCGGTGGAAATCTCGCATGACAACGCGTTGAGCAGGGTGGTCTTACCAGATCCCGTGCCTCCCGCAACCGCCAGGTCCTGTCGCAGCGACACCGCGCACGACAGCAGCTGCGCATACCAAAGCGGCAGCGACCCCAGCCCCACAAGCTCGTCCAGCGAGCAGATACGGTCCGAGAACTTTCGGATGGTGAGAATCGGTCCGTCAATCGCCACAGGCGGAATCACCGCGTTGACGCGATAGCCCGTTTTGAGGCGGGCGTTGACGATGGGGCTGCGCTCGTCGATACGGCGGCCAAGTGGCGAGATGATGCGGTCGATAAGCACACGGATCTGTTCATCATCCTCAAACGCATGCTCGATGGGGTGCAAGACGCCGCCGCGTTCAAAGAAAGCCGAGCGGCAGCCGTTGATCATGATCTCGGTAACGGTGTCGTCCTCGATGAGCGGCTGCAACGGCCCCAGGCCCACCACGTCATCCAAAATCTCGTCGATGATGGTCTCGCGCTCGGTCGTCGCGAGATCGGTCGGTTCCTCAACATTGAGCGCCGCCTCCACCGCGGGACGCAATTCCGAGCGGGCAAGTGCCGGATCGATATAGGCGCTGATACGCGCCACTTCGTCGTAACCCATGCGGTCCATCACGGCGCGCTTGGTGCGTCGTTTCACCGCGCGGCGACGCCCCGCATCTACAGGCGCTGCCCCCGCTGCAGCGCCGGCAGCCTTAATCCTC
This sequence comes from Collinsella aerofaciens, assembly GCA_030826265.1. Taxonomy (GTDB): domain Bacteria; phylum Actinomycetota; class Coriobacteriia; order Coriobacteriales; family Coriobacteriaceae; genus Collinsella; species Collinsella aerofaciens_AY. Next base: position 46,729 of record JAPJOH010000012.1, on the reverse strand, counting down.
GTTTGCAGGCTCATCGCTGATCACCCTCGCGCGACCAGGGAAGGCGGATACGCGGGCGTTCGGTGCGCGTTGCACGGTCGGCGACCATATCGCTCCAAGGGCCGACGGCGCACCCCAGTTCCACGAGCATCTCGCGCGTGGCCTCGCGCACGCTGGTCGCAAAAGCGCTGGTCTGCCCCACTGCCTCATCAGCGCGCCCAAACGCCATGAGCGCGGCGAGATCCTGCCCGCCATCGGCGATACGAATCTTGGAGCTCAACGCACAGGCAATCTCAAAGCGCATGGCGACGTCCTCGTCTGCCCCGCGCGCACCGAACCGGTTGAACACGGCGCTCATGCGCGTGCGCGGCACACCTACTCGACTTGCCAGTTCAATGACGCGCGACGCCGATGTCGCGGACGACACCGCAACATCGCCAACGACCAGGCAACGGTCGCTCGCCGCCACCGCAGCCGCCACGGCGTCGCCCCAAAAGACCGAGGTATCGATAAAGACCACGTCGGATTCGCGACGCAAAACATCAAGCAGTAGCTCCACCGGACGTGCCATGAGCTCGGCTTGCTCGGGCGCCGCAACGGGACCCCAGAGCGTAACGCCTGGCGCCACGCGCATCGATGTGGCTACGATATCCGGCTCGGTGAGCGCGCCCGCCGCCGCCGGCTCGATAAGTGCCGCCATATCGCGCGGAGCATCGACGCCTAACAAGTCGTAAAGGTTTCCAAACATCAGGTCCAGGTCGAGCACGGCGGCACGCAAGCCCAACAGCGACGATGTGTGTGCCATGGTGGCAACGATCGTCGACTTGCCGCAACCGCCCGAACCCGAAATGGCGCAGACGACCGGAGCTCGATGCTGCGGAGCGGCAGCGTCTGCCGGCGGCATCGGAGGCGGCGGGGCGGGCGTCGGCGACAGCGTCCCCGTCTCCCCCGCCGCAACCACACGCTGCGTCCAAGCCGGCATGGCGGCTTGTTCGGTCTGCAAGGCAGGCTCGTTCTGTGCAATCTGCTCATGCTGCATCAGCGACAACTCGCCGCACCCGGCAAAGCCCTCAACTTCGTCGAGTTCATCCGCCAGATTCACGCCGTGCACGTATCCCATATCTACAGCCGGGGAGTCGCCAGCGTGCTGCGCCGGCCCTCCAGCATCATCGTATACAAGGGGGTTCCGGGGGCGCCGACCATGCTCGGCTTCCGCTTTCCCATAATCATCAACACGCGGACCTCTTGTAGCGCGAGGCGCCCCGGGTTCCCTATCAACAAAAGCATCGGGCTCAATCGTCATGCGCCGATCGGAATCAACCGCTCCCTCGCCCGCTCGCCCGTTGCCGCATATACTGTGCGCAGCGATGACCTCGGTCGCCCCCGCGCGAAACAGCCCTTCGATATCCGACGGATCGAGCGCTTCTATCAACACGACCACGCGACTCACGCGGCCTTCGGCCGTCAGGCGCGCAACAGTCTTGCGCACATCTTCGGTATCAAACAGAGACGCTGCGATGATGGCAGCTCCGCGGCGCGACGGAAACGCCCGCGCCATGGAAACCAGCCCGTCCAGGTCACCCACGCGAAGCACCTGTGCACCCGTATCACGGCCCTCGACTTCCCGCTGCAACAGCCCGTAATCGCCGCACGCGCAGCACGCAAGCCAGATCGCCTTCATCACTCGTCGCCTCCGCTCTTTTTGCCGCGCGCCGTGGCGGGAATCGTCAAGCTGACCGTTCCTTTGCCCGATGCCCCCAGCAGTTCCTTGACGTCTTCGGGGTCAGCCGCCAGCGTCACCCATTCGATCTTGCCCTCGCGCGTGGCACCGGAATCCTCACTGGTATCGATCACGTGCGCGCCGCACAGTCGATCGGTTACGCCGTCTTTTTGCACATACACATCCACGTAGCTGCCCACGCCCGTAGCACCGCCGACCGAGTGCTCGGCATCGACCGCCACCGAAACGGCGACCTTGCCCTTAGGCACCTCGAGCTTGTGGCTCTCGGCCTTGGTGTAGACATTGCAGATCACGGCGTTTTTGGGAATACGCGAAGTCGTCACGTCGCCGCGCACCTGGCGCAGCTCGGTCGCCGCGTCACGCGGCAGCAGACTCGTCAGCCATTCCTGGGTTATGACATTGGTCTCATCGAGGGTCTCGCCCACATCGATATCGCGCGCCGCGACGCATACCTCGACGCGATCGTCACCGTACTTGGCCAAGGTCTCAGCCTGGACCTGTTCGGCTTGCGAGCGGATCGACGAGCCGTAAACCATGCAGAGCAGAGCAGCGAGCACGCCCGCGACCAGACTGATGGCGATGCGCTTGCTCTTGTTCACGGCCGCTCCTCTCATGGCAGTGCCGGGCGAATGCCCGTACCACCATTGTCTGGGCGGTCAGAGCGCAAAGCGGCGCAATCGCGATCTTGGTTTTCGATGTCAAACCAATCGCTGACCAAAAGCTGACCAGCCCGTCAAGCTCGTGGCAAGGTTTTGGTCAGCACGTCAACAAACTGCATGTTTCGAGGCTTTTCCGCAGGAAAAAAGCCGTCTCCCGAACAGTTGGGAGACGGCTGTCATAGGAAAAATTAATTACAGATGAACATCGGGATCGAGCATTTGAGCGCTCACGCGCATGGATGACGCCAGGTTTTGGAACGTTTCCAGACGCAGGCTGTCGATCTGCCCGGCGTCCTCAGCCTCGCGAACGGCGCAGCCCGGCTCATGGGTATGTGTACAATCGCCAAACCGGCACGCGCGCGATGCCTCGACAATCTCGGGGAAGGCGCGTGCCAGACCACGCTCGTGACCCACGAGCGGTAGACTGCGCAGGCCCGGGGCATCGGCGATCACGCCGGCGTCGCCCGGCAGCGCCACCATCACGCGCGCGACGGTAGTGTGACGGCCCTGGTCGTCGCGTTCGCGCACACCGCCGGTCGCCAACGTATCGTGGCCCAGCAGTGCATTGAGCAGCGTCGACTTGCCGGCACCCGACTCGCCCAGAATCATGGCGCAGCTCCCGGCAGGCACGCAGGCACGGACCTCGTCCAGGCCGCGGCCCTCGGCAGAGGACGTCACGATCACGCGCACGTCCGGACCCACAAGGCGGCGCACGCGGTCCAGATCGCGTTCGAGCTCCTCGGCATCGCAGCGGTCAGCTTTGGTGAGCACCACCACCGGCTCGGCATCGCAGTCGAGCGCCAACACCAGCGAGCGCGCCACGCGGTCGAGCAGCACCTCACCGGCACCGAGCGCCTGCACGATTAGCACGCTATCCACGTTGGAGCAGAGCACCTGGCGCTCTCCACGGGCACGGCCGCGCCAACGCTCAAAGCTCGTACGGCGCGGCAGAACGCACTCAATCACGCCCATATCGTGCCCGGGAGCGCGGCGCACCGCCACACGGTCGCCCACGGCGGGCAGCAGCACCTCGTCCTCGCCGCGCGACTTGGCAAACCCCACGGCATGCTCGGCACGAAAGGTATCGTCGGCCGTCGCCACCAGCGGAAACCCGCGATCTAAGCGCACCACGGCGCCAAGCTGCATCTGCTCGGGCTCCTCAGCATGTGCGCAGAAATCATCAAAGGCAGTCTGCTGGGTTTCATCGACCGGCAGGTCATCAAACGCCGGAACGTCCTGCAGCGCGTCAAGCCCCGGCACGCTTGCCAGCAGCTCCTCGGCAGATGCGGGGGCCTCGGTCGCAAGCTTCCGACGACGATCGCGCTTAGCCCGCGCCCCCGTCGTCTTTTTCTTCGCCTTAGCCTTCGCCTTGCCCACAAGCGCCTCCCAGCACCATAAATCACAACTGAGCAGGTATTTTAAATCAAAAAGAGCTGGCCGGGCAAAGCCCTAAATCAAAAAGAGCCGGTCGAGCAAACGCTCGATCGGCTCACAAACTTTCCCTCAGCCCTTTATCATCCGCGCGGGAGAAAAGCCAGCAAGGATACCGCAGGGCCCGCCCGCCGGGAGGGGTTTCCTAAGGACACATCCTTTATTCAAAACGAGCGGCCGAGCAATTGCTCGGCCGCTCACCTTCTTTCCCTCAGCCCTTTTTCATCCGCGCGGGAGTAAAGCCAGCAAGGATACCGTAGGGCCCACCCCGGGAGTGTTTTCTTCTGAGCGATCCCGCAGCGCGAAGCGCGAGGACCAGCGAAGAAGAAAACACGCAGGGGCGGGCCCGGACAGGTTAACTTACTCCTTCTCGACCGCGCGCATGATCGCCTTGTAGATCTCCATCAGCGGGATGATCAGGAAGGCCAGGCCCAGCGCGGCAAGAACGCCCTTGAGCTCAAGCGTCACGGGGCCAAAGAACATCTCGGCAAGCGTCGGCTGCACGGTCACGATCACCGTCAGCACCAGTGCCAGCGCGGCGGAAGCCCACAGCCACTTGTTCTGCTTCTTCATGGTGAACAGCGACGCACGACGGCTGCGCATATTGAAGCAGTGGAAAATCTCGACCATGTTGAGCGTGATGAACGCCATCATCACGCCTTCCTCGTCGGCATTGCCGGCAATCATATCGGCGATGTGGATGTAGCCCATGTCAAAGTACACGCCCACAAAGAAGCTCGCCAGCACCAGCACGGTGATGATTAGGCCCTGGACCACGCAGTCCAGACCCATATGTCCGGCAAAGACACCGTCCTTGGCGTTGCGCGGCTTGCGCTTCATGATGTCGCCCTCGGCGTCCTCCATGCCCAGCGCGAGCGCGGGGAAACAGTCGGTGACCAGGTTCACCCACAGCAGCTGCACCGGCTGGAAGATGGTAAAGCCGATAAGCGTGGCGATAAACACCGAGAACACCTCAGCAAGGTTGGCCGAAAGCAGGAACTGAATGACCTTGCGGATGTTGTCGTAGATGCGACGACCCTCTTCGCAGGCACCGATGATGGTAGCGAAATTGTCGTCGGCGAGCACCATGTCGGCGACGTTCTTGGTGACGTCGGTACCAGTAATGCCCATGCCCACGCCGATGTCGGCGCGCTTGATGGACGGGGCGTCGTTGACGCCGTCGCCCGTCATGGCCACGATCTGGTCGCGCGACTTCCAAGCCTCGACGATGCGTGTCTTGTGCTCGGGTTGGACGCGGGCGTACACGCCGTAGTCCTCGATGTGCGCGTCGAGTTCCTCGTCGCTCATGCGATCGAGGTCGGCACCGGTGATGGCATGGTTGCGATCGGTGACGATGCCCAGCTGCTTGGCGATGGCCACGGCGGTGTCGATGTGGTCGCCCGTGATCATGACGGTGCGAATACCGGCATCGTGGGCCTCGCGGATGGCGTCGGCGACCTCGGGGCGGACAGGGTCAATCATGCCGGACAGGCCGCAGAAGACCAGGTCGTGCTCAAGCGCAGCGGGGCTGCAGTCGGCGGGAACCTCGGTGTAGGTGCGGCTCGCCAGCGCCAGCACGCGCAGGGCCTCGTTAGCCATGGCCTTGTTGGCGGCCACGAGCTCGGCACGACGCTCCTCGGTCAGCGGAACGACCTTGTCGCCGTCGTAGATATGGGTGCACAGGCCGATCACCACGTCGGGCGCGCCCTTGGTGTACTGCTCATACTCGCCATCCAGGGTCTCGACGACCACGGACATCATCTTGCGGCCCGAGTCGAACGGGGCCTCGCCCACGCGCGGGTGCTCGGCAGTCAAACCAGTAAGACCAGCCTTGCCGGCATCGTTGACAAGTGCACACTCGGTCGGCTCGCCCACGGCCTCGCCCAGCTCCTCGTCCCACTGGGCATCGGAGCACAGCGCCATGCCTGCCAGGAACTTCTCCTTGGGCGCAGCGAGCTCGTGCTTGACGACGGTCATCTTGTTCTGGGTAAGCGTGCCGGTCTTGTCCGAGCAGATGGTCTGCGTGCAGCCGAGTGTCTCGACAGCAGAAAGCTTGCGGATGATCGCCTGGCGCTTGGCCATCTTGGTCACGCCGAGCGAAAGGACGATGGTCACGACGGCGACCAGGCCCTCGGGGATGGCGGCGACGGCGAGCGAGACGGCGACCATAAAGGTGTCGAGCAGGGCAGTCGGGTCGGTAAGGACGTTGCCCACGCCGTGACGGATGATGTCAACGCCAAAGATGACGACGCAGATGACGATAACCATGATGGTAAGGATGCGGCTGAGCTCAGCGAGCTTCACCTGCAGCGGCGTGAGCTCTTCCTTGGCCTCGGCAAGAGCGCCGGCAATCTTGCCCATCTCGGTGTCCATGCCGGTGCCGACCACGACGGCGCGACCGCGACCGTACACCACGGTGGAACCCATGTAGCACATGTTCTTGCGGTCGCCGAGCGGCACGTCATCGGTGCCCGCGGCAAGCTCAATCACGTTGGCGTGCTTCTCGACCGGCACGGACTCGCCGGTGAGTGCGGCCTCTTCGATCTTCATCGTGGCGCTCTCGAGCACGCGGCAGTCGGCCGGGACGGAGTCGCCTGCCTCGAGCATGATCACGTCGCCGGGAACGAGCTCGGCGCTCGGCAGGTGCACGAGCTTGCCGTCGCGCAGCACCTTGGACTGCGCCGCGCTCATCTCCTGCAGGGCCTCGAGGGCCTCCTCGCTCTTGGCTTCCTGGACCACACCCAGCACCGAGTTGACGATAACGACGAACATGATGATGGCGACATCGGCAAAGTCCGCCTCGCCCTTGACCATGCCCGTGAGTGCGCTGATGACGGCGGCAACAATCAGCATGATGACCATGGGGTCTACCATCTGCTCAAAGAAGCGCTTCCACAGCGGCGTCTTCTCGGCTTCCTCAAGCTTGTTAGGGCCTGTCTTGGCGAGGCGCGACGACGCCTCGCCGTTGCTCAGGCCGAGGTTCTCATCGACACCTTGGTCGCTGAGCACCTCCGCCGCGGCGGACAGGTATTCCTTTTGCATATAGAGTCCCCTCCTGGGATTCGGGCCACTCAGCAGATTGATGCCCGATCATAATTCCCAGGAGAAGGGCAAGGGCTCATCAAGGCTGCCGTGCTGAGCGGCAGTTGATAGTGGAGCTATGGTACCCCAAAGCGACGCGTCTAGCCAAAACATTCCAATTGGAAACACGGCTCGAGTGCAACGATGCAGACCGTATGATGTTCGACATTGATAAAACGTTTTTTCTTCGGTGCATCATCAAACTGAAATATCGCCCAGATAGCAGCGGTTAGAACGGTTGGTAAAGATTTTTCATATACCGTTTTTACCGCAAAAAAAGAACTTCTAATTCGGCATACGGTCGATTTTTGAGGGTATTCGGTCGTCATTTCGTTATAATCATCTCAGTTTTATTTCTTATGGTTTATCTATCAGCGCAAGACGATGTCAGATGGAGGTCTGAATGTACAAGCGCACCAAGATTGTATGCACCATGGGTCCCGCCTGCGATAGCGACGAGACCATCCGCGAGATGATCAAGGCGGGCATGAACGTCGCCCGTTTTAACTTCTCGCACGGATCCTACGACGAGCACCACGGTCGCATCGAGCGCGTCCGTCGTATTTCCAAGGAGCTCGGTATGCCCGTCGGCATCCTGCTCGACACCAAGGGCCCCGAGGTCCGCACCGGCCTTCTGGTCGACGGCAAGAAGGTTGCCGTCAAGACCGGCGACAAGATCGTCGTTACTGCTCAGCCCACGACCGAGGATTTCCACGGCACCGCTGAGCACATCTCCCTCGACTACCTGGCTCTGCCCTCCGAGGTCGAGAAGGGCTCCCTCATCCTGATCGATGACGGCCTGGTTGCCCTTGAGGTCGAGTCCGTCGACGGCCAGGACATGACCTGCGTCGTTAAGAACGACGGCCTGATCGGCGAGCGCAAGGGCGTCAACATGCCCAACGTCAACATCTCGCTGCCCGCTATCACCGAGCGCGATCGTCAGGACATCCTCTTTGGCCTGACCGAGAACATCGACTACATCGCCGCTTCCTTCATCCGTGACGGCGAGTCCGTCCGCGGCATTCGCAAGCTTTGCCGCGAGAACGGCGGCGAGCACGTGACGATCTTCCCGAAAATTGAGTGCGCCCTGGGCGTCGAGAACTTCGACGAGATTCTCGAGGCTTCCGACGGCATCATGGTCGCCCGTGGCGACCTGGGCATCGAGATCAAGCCCGAGCTCGTTCCGCACATCCAGAAGGAGATCATCGCCAAGTGCAACGCGGCCTACAAGCCCGTTATCACCGCTACGCAGATGCTCGACTCCATGCAGCAGAACCCGCGCCCGACGCGTGCCGAGGTTGCCGACGTTGCTAACGCCATCTACGACGGCACCGACGCCGTTATGCTTTCCGGCGAGTCCGCTGCCGGTAAGTACCCGGTCGAGGCCGTTAAGATGCAGGCCAGCATTGCTCTCGAGACCGAGAAGTACCTCCCGGCTCACGCTCCGCTCGAGGTTCCGGCTGACGCTCACGGCACCCGCGTCGTCAACAACGTTGTGGGTATGTCCGCTGTGAACATGGCCACCACCGTTGGCGCCAAGTGCATCACCGTGCCGACGACCACTGGTCGTACTGCCCGCCTGATCTCGCACTTCCGTCCCAACATGCCGATCTGCGCGTTCTCCCGCCACGAGTGGGCCGTCCAGCAGATGATCATGTACTGGGGCGTCATCCCGCACCAGGCAGAGATTACCCAGGGCACCGTCAACGGCACGATCGTCAAGGCGATCGAGACCGCTAAGGAGCTCGGCTACGTCAAGACTGGCGATTTGACCGTCGCTACCGCCGGCGATCCCCGCATGAGCGTCCAGCTCGAGGACAAGGTCTCCTCGACCAACGTCGCTTACGTCGCTCAGGTGCGCTAAATCGCACTTGCAAGCAGGTTTGCATTGCAAAGGGCCCGGAAGGCATTGCCTTCCGGGCCCTTTTTCTGTGCACCGATGCCTACCGCACGGCATGGCACGCACCCATTTCATTACCAAAAGCGCGAAATCCGCCCTCCGAGGCCCAAAAAATAAAGCCCCAAGCGCTAAAAGTGTTCGCCCGGTGGCAAACCCACACCTTAACCGACGCTGCTAAATCGTTTTAGCAAGAACCAGATCAACCGCGTTTTCGGAAGTGCGGGGAAAAATTGCTTACCCCCGAGCATAAGTCCTTTTATTTCAACAAAACCCCTGATAAAGTTGGCTTAAATACCGCTTGTGCCTGACCTATTTGTCTTTTTCACCGCACTTCCGAAACGGATAGCTTTTCTAGCCCAAACAACGCTCAAACGATCGGATCGCTATGTCATTTCTTGCCTGCGGACCTACGGCTTTTCAGTACTATCGCATCCCGCCCCAAATACTGGGACTCTATCCGGCAATCCTGCCGCCCGACCATGACCATCGCTTGGTGCATTACTCAAAACAACCGGTATTTAAAGACTTGCTCGGCACACCAGTTTGGAGATCCGTGAGTGAAAGGAAACAGCGCGCGAACGGAAAGCTATTTCATAGCCGTCTGCTAACCCAAGAGCCGCCTCCTGGGTCGTTTAGACAGACTGAACATGGATTTGATGTCACTTCACCGGAGTTCACGCTGCTCAGCCTTGCCACGCAGGTCTCACGCAACCAGTTACTCATGGCGTGCTACGAGATGTGCGGCTCCTTTGCAGTGTTTAAGCCCTGCGAGCGAACGCAACAACAACTCGATGAAGCTATTTCGCTTAAGTTCATTCCACCCAACTGCGGGTGGGAGCGAGTTAACGACACCAAGGGCAATGACACCAACTTGTGGAAGCGCACGCCGCTTCTTACCGCAACGGATATCGCCGCGTTCGCCAAGCAAGCCGCAGGCCTGCGCGGCGTCAAACAACTGCGCTGGGCGGCCGAGCACATGACGGGGCAGGCCGCCTCGCCCTTCGAAGTACAGACCTCCATGCTTATCTCGCTCCCCCGCGACGAGGGCGGCCAGGGCATCGAGATCGCCAACAACGCGCGCATCCCGCTCAGTGAAGCCGCACGTTCACTGTATGACAAAACCTGCTGCTACGCCGACATCCTCATCGAAAGCGCCACCGACAGCATGGGCGTCATCTTGGAATGCCAAGGCCGCTCCGCCCATGACAGCGAAGCCGCAAGCCTCTCCGATGCCGAGCGCGCCACCGCACTCACAAGCATGGGCTACGACGTCATCCAAATTACCTATGACCAGATCAAGGAGAAAAAGAGCTTCGACCACATAGCTGAGCTCATCCATAAAAAGGCGGGGCTCCCCTACATCCCAAAGACCAGTCAGGAACGCATTGCCGAAGATACCTTACGGCAAGAGCTACTTGTCGATTGGGTTGAGCTATTCACTGCCGGGCCGGCCAGCTAGCAGCTAGCAATCAGGGGCAGCGCAGGCACATCGGGCGATTCGACACGGGCGGCAAAACCCGCCTCGGTCAGCTCGATGACCTCGGTAAACGTTGCGTCGAAGAATTTCTCGGTCAGCAGGCGGTATGGCGGATGGTCGGGCTCGCCGGGGTTTTCGCGCACGATCTCGTGCATAACGCCGATGGTCTTGAGCACATACTCCTTATGGATGGGATACTGCCCAAAACGCGTCGCCGCAGTATACAGGCGATCGGTCGCGCGCGGTATCGAAACGATGCCGAGTGTCTTGCCAAACCAGTCAAAGTCGCCTTGCTTTTTAATGCGGAATTCCTCGCACGGCTTGCCGCCGTGCGCCTCCAGGTACTGATTCACACGCGTATTCCATACGGTATCGGCCACCAGATGCGACCAAACGCCCAGCGTCAGATCGAGCAGCGACTGCGCCACGTCATCGGGCGCGAGCGAAAGCTCGCTAGCACCGGGACCGGCGACCGGCTCGGCGTCCTTGTAACGTTGGGGATAATGCACCCGATTGAGTCGCTCGCGCTCCTCGACAATCGAGGTCGCGGCAGCTGGCGCACCGGTGGGCGAACTTTTAAGCAACGGTGCCACATAGGTATCCCAGAACTCATGCTCACGAGGCTTAGGGATAGGCTCGGGCTTTGCAAAGTGCGTAATGCGGTACGGGATGGGATCGGCGATGCCAGGGACCATATAGCCCACGAAGATATCCGGAACCACGCAGCCAAACAAAAAGGCATTGCGGTCGCGCACGCTATTGGCAAGCGCACCGGTGCGCTCCAGCAAACGCTCCGTCTGAGCGATATGAATGTTCCAGCTTGGCATAGCCACCCCCATAAAAACCTGGATAACTATACCATCACGGCAAAGCCGCGCGGGCGGCTACGCACGCTCCACGCAGCAACTATTCCACAACGCCGCTCTCGGTTCCATACGACGATACCGGCGCCTCGACCACATGGTGATATCGATCGATAAAGATTGCACGGGCACCCAGGCGTCGTACCAAATCCTGATGGTGCGTGCTCATCAAGACCGTCTTACCGGCAGCAACATAGGCCAGTAGAAAGTTGACCACGATGTCGCAAGAGTCCTCGTCAAGTCCGTTGGTAGGCTCGTCGAGCACCAGGATATCCGGGTTCATCGACACGACGGCAGCCAGCGCCACGCGCTTCTTTTGCCCGCCCGAAAGCTGATAGGGCGAGGCATCGACCAGATCGGCAACCTGGAACAGCTCCATGGCGTCGCGGACGCGACGCTCGAGCTCGTCTGCCGGCAGCCCCATTTGAGCCGGGCCAAACGCGACCTCCTCGCCCACCGTGGCGCAAAAGAGCTGCGCATCGGCATTCTGGAACACAAAGCCCACGCGCTGATGGAACCGCTGGGCCGTCGCGGAATCCTTGAGATATGCCGCATCGACCGCATGCCCGTCAAACAGATACGCACCCGCGTCCACAAGTTCAAGGCCGTTGATAAGGCGCATGATCGTCGTCTTGCCGCAGCCGTTGGGACCGAGCAGAGCAACGAGCTCCCCACGGTTCACCTGCAATGAAATGCCGTCGATCACCGTATGACCCGCATAGGAAAACAGCACGTCGCGAAACTCGATGATCGGCGTGACCTCGGTGCCGGCAGCACCGCTCGCACCCATCGCGTTATTCGTATCGTTTGCCAAAACGTCGCCCTTCCCTACTCACATCGACGGTTCGACCGTCCGCGCTACAGCACCGCGCACAACACGGCGAGCAACGCAACGCCGGCCGCGTAAACCGCATCGCGCCAGCCAAAGCCGCTCCGTGCAGGCGCCGGATACACGCCGGCGAAGCCGCGGCACAGCATGGCCTCGTCCATCGCGCGGCTGCATTCCATCGCCTTGATAAACGTCATGCCCATGATACCCGCCAGCGAGTCGGTACGCGAAAAACCCGCGGGCGCGGAACCGACGCTGCGCAGCATGACCGATTCGCACAGATCGTGCGCCGTGCGTCCCAGCACCTCGATATGCTTGAGTGCCATATCAAACGTAAAGATAACCTCGTCGGGCAGGTGCAGCATTTTGAGCGCCGCCGACATGCGGCTCCAGGTAAGCGTCCACGAAACACCCAGCACCAGCGACACATTAATAAACGTCTTGAGCGCGATCTTGAGCATGGCGCCCGTGGCAGACGCGCCCAGCAGCAGGGCAGGCAGTGCCAGAACCACGGCAAGCCCCGTGGCGCCGAGCGCCGGTACAAAGGTCGCACGCAGCCCGCGTGCGGGGCGCACCGCGACCAGCACCAACGCGATTGCCGCCATCAGCATCAGGTACAGCGGACTCTGCGTCAGGCACACGCACAGGACGCAGACGAACATCCCCACCAGGCGCACCGGAGCCGAAACGCAAGAAAGGGCGCGGTCGACCATCGACCCGCCCTCGTGCGCGCCTCCACCCAGGCGAACCCGCTCAAGCAGGCTCGCCAGGTGCAGGACATTCTTTTGCATCACACGATGCCGAGCCCCCGCGGGCTCGTAACGCTGCTCGGTCGCAAGCCAGCTAGGCAGCTCGGCTATTGCCATGAGCACCGCTTTCCTTGACCGTCAGCGAGATCAGACGGAATGCGATGGTGAGCACCGCCACGCCAATCACGCCGGACAGGATATACATGGCAGCCTGACCGGCAAAGCCAAGACCCTGCTCCTCGGAATAAGCCTGCAGGTAATCACCCGTGGGCAGCGCGTCGGCAAAGGTCGGGGTATCGAGGCCGACCGAAGCCTGCAGGCTGTCGTCGCCAGCCTCCTGAACGGCGGTCGCGGCGCCCTCGGCGTCCCACTCACCCCAGGCGTCACCGGTGGCAAGCAAGCCCAGCGGCGTGGCCACCACGAGCACGGCGACCAAAATGAGCGTGGGGACCAGCGAGGTCTTCTTGGCAGCAGCGCCCTCGGCAGCAAGCTGGCCATCGACGGCCTCGGGCCCGACGATAATGCTCGGCGCCGTCTTCTTAATGAAACCGTAGATGGCGGCCGTCGCCACGCCCTCGATCACACCGGCAACCAGCATATGCGGGATCAACATGGCCGGAATAGCCACGGACAGCGGGAAGGGGCAGTACAGCGGAGCGCCCGAAGCGTTGGTGAAGAGCATCGGCTGAATACCGAACTCGACCGCCGCGCACAGGGCCGCCAGGCACAGGCCAACCCAGCCGCTCACGATGGCAGAAACCGAGGTGCCCCAGCTCTTGTCGTGCAGACGGCTGTTGAGCGCACGAAACACGATAGCAGCGACAAACGGCAGCACAAAGGCCATGTTAAAGCAGTTGGCGCCAAACGACAGAACGCCGCCGTCGCCAAATAGCAGCGCCTGCAGCGCCAGCGCGACCGAGACAGCGATAGCCGCGGCCTCGGGGCCCAGCAGCAGCGCGATGAGCGCGCCGCCGACGGCGTGACCTGTGGTGCCGCCGGGCAGCGGCACGTTGAACATCATGAGCAAGAAGGAGAATGCGGCGCAGATGCCCAGGAACGCCATATGCTCGCGATCGAGCGTGGCACGCACCTTCTTGATGCAGTGAACCCAAACGGGCACCATCGCCACCGCCATGACGGCATCGGTCTGCGGGGACAGATAGTTATCTGGAATGTGCATGTACGCCTCCCGGTTGTCGGCGCACAGAATTGCAACGCCGCTTAAATCACCTTGACAGTGTTACGTATTGTCAAATTCGTAACACGCCGCGGGCTATCATAGCAAAACGGCGCACTGCCGACAAAGCAGCACGCCGTTATGTAATGCGCGTGTCATATATGAAGGCTCAACGGTGCCTTATACCGAAAACAGCAGTCACGTAAGACTCGGCGGCAGCCGACGCTGGCCTATATCCGGCGCAGGACCTAGCCGCGGACCTCGCCGTTTACGCCCTTGCACACCTTGGTGACGATCTTCTGGTGCGCCTTTTCGACCTCTTCGCTGGTGAGCGTGTGGTCGTCGGAGCGATACGTAAGCGCAAAGGCCATGGATTTCTTGCCCTTGCCGATGCGGACCGGATCGCGGTAGACATCGAACAGGCGCACGCCCTCGAGCAGCTTGCCGCCGGCACTCGTAATACGACGCTCAAGATCCTCGCAGGTCACAGTGTTGTCAACCACGATAGCGAGGTCGTGCTCAACGGCCGGGTACTGCGAGAACTCACGGTAGTTCTCCTGGTTGCGGGCGCCCTTGATCAGCTTATCCAAGTCGAGCTCAAAGGCGACGACGACCTCGTCAATGCCCATAGCCTCGCGCGCCTCGGGGTGGATCTCGCCGACCCAACCCAGCACGGTGCCGCCGGACAGGACCTCGGCAGCACGACCCGGCTGCAGGAAGGCATAGCCCTCGCCCTCGACGGGACGGAAGCGAACCTTCTCGATGCGCAGCTGGGCGAGCAGCTCCTCGACGATGCCCTTGCCAAAGAAGAAACGCAGCTTGCGGTACTTCATGCTCCAAGACTGCTCGCTCCACTGGCCCGAGAGCACGCCCGCGACGGACTTGGTCTCCTTGGGCAGGCTGGCGTTCTCGCGGCCATGGAACAGGCTGCCGACCTCGTACAGGTGTACGTTGGGCGTACCGTGCGCCTCGTTATAGGCAACGGACTGCAACAGACCCGGCAGCAGCGAGCGGCGCATCTCGGTCTGCTCGGCCACCAGCGGGTTCATGAGCACCACGGGGCAGCCGCGGCCCTCGGTGGACATGCCGATCTTCTCCAGGTCGCCCGGAGCGGCAAAGCCAAAGGTCGTGGTCTCGTTGAGGCCGCAGGCGCGCAGGATCTCGCCGACCTTGCGGGTGAGCTTCTGCTCGCGAGTCAGGCCGCCGATGTGGTTCTTGGCAGCCGGGATGGTCGCCGTCACGCGGCCCATGCCCCACAGGCGCAGGACCTCCTCGATCAGGTCGATCTCGCGCGGCAGGTCGGGGCGGAAGCTCGGCGGGGTAACCATAAAGTCCTCGCCGTCGCACTCGACGGTGCAGCCCAGACGGGTGAGCGAACGCTCGATAAAGTCGGGCTCGATATCGGCACCGCAAATGGCGTGCACGCGGGCCAGGCGCAGCTTGATGCTGTCGATGGTCTTGGGCGCGGGGAAAACGTCGACATAGCCGGGAGCAACCTCGCCGCCGGCAATCTCCTCGATGAGCGCGCAGGTAACGTTGGCGACATCCACGCAGCCGGTCTCGTCGACCTGACGCTCAAAGCGAATGGAGGCGTCGGAGATCAGCGACAGGTCACGGCTGGTGTGCGAAGTGCGACCGGCGTTGAAGCAGGCACTCTCGACCATCACGTCGACGGTGTCGTCCTCGATCTCGGAATCCATGCCGCCCATAACGCCGGCCAGCGCCACGGGACGCTCGCCGTCGGTAATGAGGCCCATGCCGGCGTCGAGCGTGCGCTCCTCGCCGTCGAGGGTCGTAAACTTCTCGTCCTGTTGGGCGGCGCGAACCACCACGTGACGCCTGCCATCGCGCTCGGCAAAGGTGTCCAGGTCAAAGGCGTGCAGCGGCTGACCGGTGAGCATCATCACGTAATTGGTGATGTCGACGATGTTGTTGTGCGGACGCACGCCCAGGGCGTTGAGGCGCTTGACCATCCAGTCGGGCGAGGGGCCGACCTTCACGTTGCGCACGATGCGGGCGACGTAGCGGTCGCACAGGCCCTCGTCGGCAATCTCGACCGAAAGCTCGTCGTCGGTCGCGCGGCCGGTCTCGGCCTTGATGGCGGGCAGCTCAACGTGAAAAACGCGGTCGAAGATGGCGCCGGTCTCGCGGGCCATGCCGATCATGGACAGGCAGTCGGGACGGTTGGGCGTAATCTCGCAGTCGAGCACGGTGTCGCTCGAGCCCACATACTCGGCAAACGGCATGCCGCAGGGCGTATCCTCGGGCAGGATCATAATGCCGGAGTGGTCGCCGCCCAGGCCGAGCTCGCGCGCGGAGCAGTTCATGCCCATGGACACGACGCCGCGAAGCTTGCTTTTCTTGATCTTGACGTCGCCGGGCAGAACTGCGCCGATCATGGCCGTGACGATGTGGTCGCCGGCCTCAAAGTTCTGCGCGCCGCAGACGATCTGCAGCGGAGCGGGGTTGCCGTCGGCGTCGAGGTTCTTGTCGCCCACGTCGACCGAGCACACATACATGTGGTCGCTATCGGGGTGCGGGGTCTTGGTGAGCACCTTGGCAGTCACCACGTGGTCGAAGGATTCTCCCACGGTGTCGATCGCCTCGACCTCGGTGCCGGTACGGATATATTCGTCCGAAAGGGTCTTGGGATCCTCCGGAATATCGATCATGGTCTTGAGCCAGTCGTAAGAAACACGCATCTAGCTCTCCTTTCATACTGAAAGCCTGCGAAGAGATGCAGGTGGAAACTTCAACTTTGTGAACATTCCTTACAAAGCGAGGGTTGTCCAAGTGCGGCAGATCGGCCCGAAAGAGGAGCGCCGCGTACTTTGGTACGCAAGCGACGAATGAGCGCCGAGGTGCCGTGCTTGGGCAAGCCGCAGCCTAGAACTGATTCAAGAAGCGCATATCACCCGTCATGAGAGTTCTGAGGTCGGGCAGGTCGTAGCGCAGTGCCGCGACGCGCTCGGCGCCAATGCCAAAGGCGAAGCCGGTGTACTTCTCGGGATCGATGCCGCAGTTAATCAGGACGTTGGGGTCGACCATGCCGCAGCCCAGGATCTCGATCCAGCCGCTGTGCTTGCAGAAGTTGCAGCCCTTGCCGCCGCAGACGTGGCAGCTCACGTCCACCTCGCAGGAAGGCTCGGTGAAGGGGAAGAAGTGCGGGCGGTAACGCGTCTTGCGGTCCTCGCCAAACATGCACTTAACAAAGTAGTCGAGCGTGCCCTTGAGGTCACCAAAGGTGATGCCCTCGTCGACGACCAGGCCCTCGATCTGGTTGAACTGCGGAAGGTGGCAGGCATCGGCCGTGTCGGGACGGTAGACGGTGCCCGGGCAGATCATGTAGATGGGCGGCTTCTGCGACTCCATGGTGTGGATCTGCACGCCCGAGGTCTGGGTGCGCAGCAGCACATCGGACTCGCCGTGGGCGTGAGCCTCGGGGTGCGCGACGCTGCCGGGGTTGTTGTCGACCACGTAGAAGGTGTCGCGGGCCGAGCGGCTCGGGTGATCCATGGGGGCGTTGAGCGCGGTGAAGTTGTAGTAAGAGGTGTCGACCATGGGACCGGACTCGACGGTGTAGCCGATGCCGCAGAAGATGTCCTCGGCCTCCTCGATGATCTGCTTGATCAGGTGCTGGTGACCGATCTGCGGACGGATGCCCGGCAGCGTGATGTCGACGGCCTCGTGCTCGAGTGCGTGCTTGAGGGCGGCGGCCTTCATCTCGGTGGTGCGCTCGTCGAGCATACCCTCGATCAGTTGGCGCATCTCGTTGGCGCGCTTGCCCATCACGGGACGATCCTCGGGGGCGAGCTTGCCCATCATGCGCATCAGGCCGGTGATGCGGCCCTTGCGGCCGAGCAGCTCAACGCGCGCGGCCTCGAGCTTGGCGGCGTCGTCGGCGCCTGCGACGAGCTCCTTGGCCTCTTCCTCGAGTTTGACCAGATCATCAATCAGACTCATGTCTTCCCTTTCGTCTCTCGCGCTCCCCGCTCGCCGGGACGACTGCCGCCGCCTGACGTTGCGAAAACGCGGCCCGGTTCGGTAACAAAAAACCGCCCTCGGGCATGTGCATTGCCCAAGGACGGTTGAATTCCGCGGTACCACCTTGTTTGACCCGGCGGATGTCTGGCCCGCCGAGCCCACTCTGCGCCCCTTGTCGCGAGGCTCACGGCTTCCCTACTGGGGCTTCGCCGCCGCTGGCCGCGCGCCCGTTGAGGTCGCTGCTCGGGAGTGAACGCTTGGCCCTTGCCACCGCAGGAAGGTTTGCAGCCCATGACCTTCCCTCTCTTGTCGGCGACGCGGCGGGCAAAACCCTCTCCGTCAACGCATTGGGCTATAGGATAACACATTCTGCGAGCATATCGCCGCGTTCCGTTTTGTTCGCACTGGGTACAAGGCAGGCACAAGGCAGGTAGCTGTGCAAACTGGCCGTGCATCCGCCTGCGGCGCTCGGCCTGCGAGATTAAGGATACGGTATGGGAAAGAAACTCGATAAGAAGGCCAAGGTCGCCGTGGCAAAGGCCGCCAAGGGCGTCAAGGCCGCTAAAGTCGACAAGGCCGTCAAAAAGTTCCGCAAACTCGAGGGCAAGCTGTGGACTCGTGAGTACCTGCTCAAGATTGCCGAGTTCGATGGAGCGACGATTGCTCCTGCCAATGGTGCTGCCGCCCGTGCCGACGCCATGGGCACGCTTGCCGGCGAGCATCACAAGCTGCTGACCAGCGAGAAGTCCGTTGAACTCGTACGCTCGTTAGCGCGCGAGACCGTCGCCGGCGGCAAAATTGACGACCCGCAGCTGCTCGACGAGATCCGTGTGCTCGGTCGCGACCAGCGCGAGGCAAGCGTCATCCCCACCGAGGAGGCCGAGGCCTGGACCAGGCTCACCTGCGAGGCCGATGCCGTGTGGCACAAGGCCAAGACGGCCAATGACTGGGCGAGCTTTGAGCCCTATGTGGATAGAATCGTCGCCCAACTTAAGCATCAGGCCGAACTTATGGACCCCAAGCGCGACCCATACGATGTTTGGCTCGACCAGTACGAGCGCGGCCTTTCCGCCAAGAGCTTCGATGCGTTTTGCGATGAGGTCAAGGCGACGGTCGTGCCGCTCGTGCACGCCATCGGCGAGCGCAGCCAGCAGCCCGATGCCGACTTTTTGCACGCCCGCGTGCCCGAGGCCGCCCAGCGCGCCATGAGCTTCGACCTTATGAAGCTTGTCGGCCTGAACCTGGACGACACCACGCTTGCCTTTACCGAGCACCCGTTTAGCGAGGGCTTTGCCGTGGGTGACGCGCGCATCGCGACACACATCTACGAGGACGATTGCATCTCCAACGTCTACAGCATCATCCACGAGGCGGGACACGCCATGTACGAGCTGGGCGTCAATCCTGCCTATGCGCGCACCTGTCTTGAGGGTGGCACCTCCATGGGCATCCACGAGAGCCAGAGCCGCTTCTTCGAAAACACCGTGGGTCGCAGCCGCGCCTTTATGGGACCGCTGCTCGAGGTGCTGCGCCGCCACGCACCCGAGGTCTACGGCGACGTCGACGAGGACACGCTCTACCGCGCCGTGAACATCGCGCAGCCGTCGTTGATCCGCACCGAGGCCGACGAGCTCACCTATCCGCTGCACGTTATGGTGCGCTACGAGATCGAGCGCATGCTGTTTGCCGGCGAGGCCACGGCCAAGGACATCCCCGCGCTTTGGAACCGCTTCATGGATGAGTACCTGGGCATTCCCGTTCCCGACGACACGCACGGCTGCCTACAGGATACGCACTGGAGCGGCGGCTCGTTTGGCTACTTCCCCACCTATGCGCTGGGCAGCGCCTACGACGCCATGTTTGTGCCGGCCATGTGCCGCGACGGCGTCGACCTTACCGGCGCCTGCGCGAGCGGCGATCTGGCGCCCGTCCGTGCCTGGCTGGGCGAGCACATTTGGCAGTGGGGCCGCGCCAAAGACGCGCCGGAACTCATCAAGGGCGCCTGCGGCATGGCGTTCGATGCCCGCTACTACTGCAGCTACCTGCAGGACAAGTTCACCACGCTCTACGAGCTGTAAGGCATAACCGACACGCCAACGCAAAGGGGACGCCGCGGAACCAATCCGCAGCGTCCCCTTTTTTCACCCAATAACTAGGTACCCAATGACTAGTTCGTTGACGCTAATGTCTTGGCAACGTCAGCGAAAACGGCCCCAAGCGAGCAAGGTGACGTGAAATGAAAGGGCGCTGACCTTCTGGTCGCGCCCTTGAAATTGAACGTCAGATTGCCGCTTGGGGCCGTTTGCAGCGTCGAGCAGCTACGCGGTTTGGTAAAACCGCGTAGCTATAAAGCCTCCAGCGCGGCGGCGATGCGCTTCATGGCGACGTCGGCGGCGGCTTGGTCGGGGGCTTCGGCCAAAACGCGAATCACCGACTCGGTTCCGCTCTTGCGCACGAGCACGCGGCCCTCGCCTGCCAGCGCAGCCTCGGCCTCGGCGATGGCGTTCTGCACGCCCATGTTCTCGAGCGCGGCGTCCTTGTCCGCCACGTGCACGGCCACCTGCGCCTGCGGCAGCAGCTTGCACGGAGCCGTGAGCTGCGAGAGCGTCTCGCGCTCGGCACGAATCACTTCCATCACGCGCAGTGAGGTCATAATGCCGTCGCCCGTGCGCTCGATATCGCCAAAGATCGTATGGCCCGTCTGCTCGCCACCCAGGCTGTAGCCGCCCTCTCGCATCTTGGCATACACGTGACGGTCGCCCACGCCGCTGGTCACGGCGCTCAGACCGGCAAGCTCCAGCGACTTGACCAGGCCAAAGTTGCTGGCAATCGTCGGCACCACGGTACCGCCCGAGAGTCGCCCGTGCTTGTTCAGATACACGCCGCACACGTACAGGATCTGGTCGCCGTCTACCACGCGACCGCGCTCATCCACGGCCAGGCAGCGGTCGGCATCGCCGTCGTAGGCAAAGCCCACGTCCAGGCCCTGCTCCACCACATGGCGCTGCAGACGCTCCATATGCGTGGAGCCGCAGTCGACGTTGATGTTAAAACCATCGGGCGCGGCGTTGATCACGCGCACGTCGGCGCCCAGCGCGTCAAACACCGGCTTGGCCACCGAGGACGCCGAGCCGTTGGCGCAGTCGATGCCGATCTTGACGCCCTGCAGCGAAAAGTTCGCGCTGGCGATGAGCGAAGCAATGTAGCGGTTGCGGCCCTGCATGTAGTCCACCGTGGCGCCGATGTGGTTGCCCGTGGCCAGCGGCACCTCGCTCTTGCCATCGATGTAGTCCTCGATAAGCTCCAGTACGTCCTCGTCCATCTTAAAACCGTCGCTGTTGACGAGCTTAATGCCGTTATCGCAAAACGGGTTGTGGCTCGCACTGATCATGATGCCGCAATCGAAGCAGCCCTCCACAGTCTGATGCGCTACGCCCGGCGTGGGGATCACGTGCAGCATATAGGCGTCCGCGCCGCTCGCGACCAGGCCGCTCACCAGCGCCGCCTCGAACATATAACTCGAGCGACGTGTGTCCTTGCCCACGATGACGCGCGCCTTAGCACTGCGGTTGGCGCCGTAATACCAGCCCACAAAACGGCCAATCTTATAAGCGTGCTCTACCGTCAGCCCAACGTTGGCCTCGCCGCGAAAGCCGTCGGTGCCAAAGTACTTCATGCGCTCTCCTTACAAAATAGGGGCGAACAGATTGCCTGTCCGCCCCAAAATGGTACTCGATTATCTGCGCTACCAGAAAAACCCTACGCCGACGCGCTGTCGCGAGCCGCCTGGCATGTAGGAGTCTGACGCAGCATAAGCGGCTTGTCCCCCGCCTCGGCCGACGTGGTCAGCGTATACGTGATCGTCGTCGTCTCGCCAGCATGCAGGTCAACGGTGCCCGAATAGAAGGGGATTCCATGCCACGTAGCGGCACCAAGACCAAACTGGGTGCCCTCAACCGTAAGGTCACTGATGTTGCCGCCCGTCGGGGCAAACAACGAGACATTCAGACGCTCGTCGTCACGCGCGGCATCGGGTGCGCTCGCCGCAACGTAGTCGGGCAGCTTGCCAGCCTCCTCCTGCGTCATGATGTTCGTCAGGGTAACGGTGATGCGATAGGAACACGTGCCGTCGCCGTTCTTGATGCCCTGGCCAATCTGCGTATCGGCGTTCAGGTACCAGTCGAGCTTGGAGAAGCTCAGGTTGTTAAAGTAAACGCCGGCAACAGGATCGGCACTCGGGTCATCCGGATCGGGCAGCGAAGCGTTAATGCCCGTCTCTTTGATGGCACTCTGCTCATCATCGTTTCTCATCCACGCGATCAGGCGGCCCTCTTCGGCACCGCGCTCAACGGCGCTGACAAGCTTCGTAACATCGACATCGCCGATACCGCCAAGGATCTTGTCGAAGGCAGCGCTGGCGACGGATGCAAAGATGCCGTCCGACTCCTCGACCGGATAGTTCCAGTACACATCGTGCATGAGGACCTTTGCGGCGTTGGTGCCGTCGACAACCGTTCCGTCGGGCAGCGAGACATTACCGACCAGGCCCAGCAGATACTGCAGGAACACCGGGTCGATACCGATGACGCCATCAACGTCCTGTCCATACTGGGACTTCCACAGCGCGGCGACACGCCGCGAGTTGCGGGGCCAATCAGGCGAATAGGTATTGCCCGAGTTGTACAGGTTACTGTGGTTGCCGAACAGTGCCTCATCCTCTTCGTCGACGCTCTCGACTGCCTCATCCTCGCTGAGTCCAATGCGGGGAACAAACTCGCCAATCGACATCTGGCCGTCAGTGACCGAAATCAGGCCCTGCGAACCGCCAAAGCCGCCGCAAGCACGAATCTCGACGTTGTTCATGGCGTACATAAGGTAGTTGCGCGTCTGGCCGTTGGCGCCGAGCATCTGGGGAAGGACGGGGGCGACCTTTTCCGCCGCGTCAACCGCACCGTTGAGGGTGGCAAAGCCGTCCTTGGCCTTATCGACCAGCTCGGTCACCTGGGAAATATGAGTATCGCCAATGCCCTGGACCTTCTCGTTGGCGCTCTTGAACACCTTCGAGCTGCTGGAAAGCGAATCGGCGACCGCCTGCAGCGCGGACACGTTAATCATGCCGTCCTGGAACAGCTTGCCGGGCGTAGCCTGCGAAAGGTTATCGGCCATGGGAACCAGCGCATTGCTCGAGACATCGGACAGGGCGTCAATCATGGTGCGGGCCGCATTGATATCGCTGCCATACACCGGGATAAACGAAGCCGCCGCCCACAGCGGGCTCGAGGTCTCCGCCTTCATGCTGTTGCAGAGCTCATCGATCTTCTTCGCGTCGTCAGGCAGCGTCGAAAAATCGCCCGACGTGACCTTGTCCTTAAGGCCACCGACGATCTCGACAGCCTCCTTCGCTTCGCTCTTTACGGTCTTTGCCGAGTTAAGCAGCATAAAGCCGCTTGCGCCAAGCGCAACGAGAAGCACCGCGACCACAGCGGCAATAATGGCGCCGGTGTGACGCTTTTTGCGCTCGCCCTTGCGATGGCGATGACGGACCAGACCGTCAGAGGCCGAACTCGACGAAGCGTCGCTACCGTAGTTCAAGCCAAAATCGTAATAATCTTCCTTGGAACCCGAGCCCGCAAACTCGGCACCGCTATCATCCAGGCGGGCGAACGTACCAGTCTCGGAGGCGCCGGTGTAAATCGTGCCAAGGTTACCCGTAAGCCCCGCGCCACCGGCAGAGGGAGTATTGTTGGCGGCCTTGCCGGCATTAACGTTGCCGGCGCCATTCGCGGCGTTGGCAGCACCCGCGTTGTTCGCGGGTACCGAAGGAGCGCCGCTCGGCTGCGACGTGGAGGTTGCACCGTCCGCAAAGACATTCCCTCTTGCACGGCCGGTCTTTTTTGCCTTTTGAGACTGCTCGTACAGAGCGGTAAACATCGCCGTCTCGCCCGGGGACACGCGCTTACCGGAACCGCCCTGTCCAGCGCCGCCCGGCGTGCCGGCCTTACCAGCCCCGTTCGGACGCGGCGGAATTGCAGGGCGGCCGCTATCGCTGCCCTTAAAGTGATTACCAGCCATAAAGAAATCCTCGCAATTGAGTCGCAATGAAAAAGTCCATAACGTTACTAGTTTATGGCATTTTGAGCATCGACAGCTAAACTCCAGACACGGACATCAATTGGCGAAAATGCGGCACAACACCTTTTCTGTCTTGGCGGCGGCGTCAACTACACCGTGAGGAACATCATCACGATGATCATGGCAAAGCCGATAAGGTCGGTCGGCAAAAACACCGTGCCCAGCATAACGGCGCTGGTGATGGTCGCCGAAACCGGCTCCACAGTTCCGATGAGGCTCGCACGCACCGAGCCGATGTCCTTAACGCCCTGCATATAGAGCATGTAAGCAAAAAACGAGCCGATAACCACGAACACCGCGAGCGCCTCGATACCGGCGGCATCGAGCGCCGGCATATGCGCCCAGGGCTGCACGAAGACACATGAGACCACGCCCGCCGTGAGCATTGCCGAGCCCGTGACGATGGGGCTACCGTATTCGGGCAGGATCTTGGCGGGAATCACCGCCATACACGCGGCGCTGACCGCACACATAAGACCTGCTGCCAGGCCAAGCGGCGAGATATTCAGGCTGGTGGGGTCGCCGCCGGTGGCGATTAAAAAGGTTCCACCCAGAGCCAGGCCAATGCCGATAACTTCGCGAGTACGCGGCATGCGGCGATCGGTCACGCAGGCGTAGCCCATGATGATAACGAGCTGCAGGCACTGGAGTACCGTCGCGGTTCCGGCATTAGTCAGGCGCACGGCCGAAAGATAGCAAAACTGGTTGAACAGCAGGCCAAAGGCGGTGAAGAGCAGCAGCTGCTTGCGATCGGCGGGTGTGGTCCAGAGCTTAATCAGGCGCTCGCGGTCGCGCGTAACAACCACGGCCATAAAGAGTAGACCGGCGAGAATCTGACGCACGCTCATAAGCCACAAGGTATCGACGTGGTAGGTATCGAACAGAAAGCTCGCGCTGGTGCCCGAGAAGCCCCAAAACGAACCGCCCACCAGCGTAGCCAAGACGCCCGTGATCATCTTGCGCGTCGAAGCGCTGTTCAAGCGGTCGCGCCATGCGCGACGGGTGTCACGGCTGAGCTCGTCGGTGCCCTCGGGCACATCAATGTTCGATATATCGGTCATCGGCACCGAAGCCCCTGCGCCTTCGACCTGCTCGACACACTCTTTGCTCATTCCACTCCCCCGAAACAGCCTGGAAACAATTCGGCTTACCTTACCACTGCGGAGGCACCAGCTGGAGGCTTGTCCGCTTATCGGTAGGACAATTCCGCAGGCGTCTTTCCATAGCTCGATACCGCAATGGCCTTGCATTATGCGACAGCCAAATCGCGGCAGCAGGCTCTTTTGAAATGGATGCGACAAAGCCCCCGAATTCCACAATGTAAGCGATTTTTAAAAATGTTCTTGCCACCGAGTTCAGGCTCCGTTATATTATCCCTTGCGCGCTTGCGCACCCTTGATCGGGCGTTTAGCTCAGGGGGAGAGCGCTTCCCTGACACGGAAGAGGTCAGAAGTTCAAATCTTCTAACGCCCACCAAATGTTCGCAGCTCAGAGGCTATGTCCTCTGGGCTGTTTTGTTTTATGTCGCCAAATCCGCTGGCAGCTCCAACCGCCCAAGCAACCACCCTGCCCATGCACAAAACCGCGTCAATAGCCACCGAGGCCGAGACCAACGCGTCTCGAACCCATCCGAGCCGCAACTTCTCGACAAAACGCCGCGATGTCTGCGCCCTGCGGTATCCTTGAGCCACTTGCACCTGCAGCACCAAGGAGCCGCCATGCGCACCGAGCTCGATGTCCCCTTTTCGCACAAAGAAGAAGCCAAGGCGCTGGGCGCCAAATGGGACCGGACCAAGAAGATCTGGTATGTACCCAGCGGCGTCAACCCCGAGCCCTTTGCCGAGTGGCTGCCCGGTGTTGACCGATCCGACCCCTCAGCGCCGTATATATATCTAGTACTGGGCAAGCGCGAGTGCTGGAAGTGTCACAAAGAGACCTCGGTCGCGGCCTTCGGCATTCCCTATCGAACCGATAACGACGAGAGCATCGCCATCGCGCACGCGCCCAACGAAGCCAGGTACATTGCCATCGACACGGCCAACGCCAACGCACTCGCCATCGTGCCCGCTCTTGGCTGCGTGCCGGGCGAGATCCGCGACTACCTTCATAAGCGCTGCGGCTACAAGCCCGTAGGCGCGCGAGCCTCCAAAGCCCCGTCGCTCGGCAACACGTGCACCAGTTGCGACGCGCTGCAAGGCAGCCGCTATCTGTTCGAGGAGCCCTCGTCCCCGTTTGCCCTCACTGCCATCAACAAGCTGCCGGCACTGGAGTTTGTGCGCGTCGAGGTTGCCGGCGTCTTTGGCGTCCCGGCCACGCGCACCGACTTTGACCAGGCGCTCTTTACCTGGGCACGCGACCATCACGCCGAGTTCCATAAGCAGCTTGGTGAGGGGATTTATTTGTAGAGGCAAAAGACACTCACAGCCAACTCCTCCGCATCACCTATCCCTCGTCGCCGGCGTCGTACACGATATCGAGGCCACAAACAGGGCATTTCTCCGGATACACCGGCATATGAACGCCTGTCCGTTTTCTCACTTCGTCGCTGAGTCTGTCGCGCGCATCGATAAACCGAATGTCGAGACACGGTATTTGCGAGCCGCAGCAAGGGCAGGTGACGACAAACGACCCGCAATCAGCCTCTACGCTCGGAAACATATTGTTGTCTATAAGGGCACACGGCAGTTTTCCGTACTTCCCCATCGCAATATCGCCTCGCCAGCTCATACACGCTCCCCTCTCGCTATACAAATCAGGAAGAGCATGCACCGGCGGGCGGGCGCGAGATTGCATCGCCACGCGATCCGATCAAACAACACGATCGTCAAAGAATGCCAGAGCCAAATACGCTAATACGGCAGAAGCCCCGCCTTTTCACGCTTCTTTTCCGAGCGATCGAACTCAATGCGATGGGCCTCAAGAAACACCGTATCGGGTCGCCACTGACGCTCATTCGGCTGCCTTAGCGTCGCACCCGCAAAGGAAGCGTAGTCGGTCTTATCCAGCAGGTACGATCCGCACAGCCGATATTCGCCGCAAACAGGCTCAAACGAAATCAGGTGAGCATCAAATAGGGAATGAAGATCGCGCCGAAGCAGAATACCGTTGCTGGCAACCTGCGATTTGGGTCCCGAGTAATTCTCGATATGTGCAGCCTCCAGAGCTTCGCTGACGCCGCAGTCCGACACCGCGCAACGGCCATCATAGGCGGCAACGAGCTGTTTGCGGAACCATTGCTGCCCCAATCGCTCGTGCCTTAACGCATAGCGGACCTTTTCGTCGTCGGTCACACCCTGTCCGGCAAACTCAATATCGACGGGTATGTGCTTCAGATAACTCATGTCGGGCGCAAAACGAGGGTCCGGTCCGCCTTTATGAACAGGACCGTGCAGAACAAACCATCCGTTTTCGGGCTCGAACCGCTCAACAAACGCAAGGCCGAGCACCTTATAGCCCACCTCGGTTGCAAATATGACTCCAACTGGGACGCCACATTCCATGCAGTTGAGCATTTTACGGTTGTAATTCTGGTCTCGAGAACCAACGGCGCCTGGCGCTTGGACCGAATACTTAATGACCCACGTACCGTCATCCAAATAGAGCGGAGGCACATCGGTGTAGAAGCTCTTTTTAGAGTTATGGACCGAAAGCGCAAAGATCTTATTGGGATCTTGCTTCACCCGATCCTGGCCCGGCCAGAAGATCCCTGAATCCCGCGTTACGGGAAAGAAGTCCGAGCCAATTCTCAAACGGTACTGATACTGAGGGCTATCTTCCTTGGTGTGGTGCGGAAGGCTGGTCCAAACGCCGCCGCGCTGTTCCTCACCCAGAAACCACTCCCATGCCTCAACGTATTCGGAAGGCACGAGACTGCAGGCGCGGTCATAGCTTGGTCCATCCATCAACGGAACAGCAAGGTCAATGTCGTTCATCGCCAGCACCTACAACCATACGAACGCGAGTCATGCCCCTCAATAATATGGCCGAGAGTCAATTATTACGAGATCTCATTCCGCGATCGGCACATCGTTGATGCTCTCGGTTTGCCGCTGGCGTGCTTGTACCCCGCTACCCCACTTCCCTGTATACTGATGTAGCACGTGTTTCATCCGGGCTTGTTGGGCCGGGTCGTTCATGGGAGGTTCTTGTGGCTGTTTCGAATCCGCCCAAGGGAAGCGTTTCTTCTTCGTCCATCAAGCCGGTTACGCGCAAGGCCGTGCGTTGCCAGCGCGAGGTCGCTTGGCTTGTCACGCAGGCGGCGGGCAGGCTTGTGGCGACCACTCAGGACGTCAATGCGCCTACGCCGAGCTTTGTGTTAGCGGCGGCGCTGGATTTTGTGCGCCAATTGGAGCTTGCCGCGCAGGATGCCAACGGCCACCTCGACTACCAGAACGTTATGGCGCCCGACCTGCAAACGTTCTGTCACATGGCCAAGTTGCCTGCCGCGCCCAATGCGCTTTCGGACGCAGGCTACATGTTTACGCTCTCGGGCGCGGACCTTATCCGCGACATCTATGCATACTGCAGCGAGCTCGCCGAGCGCCACGTCTTTGACGCGGCAGAAGTCAAACCGGGAAATGTCATCAAGCTGGTTCTCAGGCTGTTCCTGATAGACGGGTTCGGGGCCATGCCGGCGTAAGCCGAGTCTTTAGCATCACCGTCGACTGGGCAACAACCGCTTTACCTTAATGGACGCCAATCGAGGGTCGATTATTGGGTCGCCTCGTCCACTAACGCATCTATCCCACGCGCTCCGACAGTCGATACTTGCGGTTGCGGCTCGTCGCCGACGCCGTAGGTTCAAGCTCGCCCTGTGCGATGAGCGCATTGACGCGCGACCTAACCTGGGAAATTGTAAGCCCCGTACGTTCTGCCAGCTCACGCGTCCCCAGCTCGCCGTAGCGTTTGAGTGCCGCCACAATTAAGTCCCCGCCATGATCGATTTGCTCAACCTTCGCTCGGTAGAGGACAACCTTAAACCGGTCGAAACCGGGGCAAAACAATGGCTCGGCCAGACCTTGCGCACGCATGGCATCGAGCATCATTGGAATGCCCGACCCGTTACCCTCGGCAGGCGAGCCCGCGCCGTCGAGCAATGGGACAAGCGACATGAGCTTCACAAGCGTCGCATTGCGACATCGGGAGCTGCCGTCAAACAGGTTCTCGCGAGTCTTTCCTCCGTATAGGCCGCCGGGGTTCGTCACCTCGATACGGTCATCAAAGACGTCAACAGCGATCGACTGCCCACAGAACCGATCTCCGTATTCTCGATGGATTACGGCGTTGGCGATTGCCTCGCGCAGGACCTCCTCGGGAATCTCCAGCGAGTCGACACGCGAGACGCCTTGGATCATCGAGGTTCGCCGCAAATTCTTGGCGACTGCCGCGACGGCATCCGAGATCATTTCGCCCAACGTTCCCTCGCAGATTGTACGGTCCATGAACCTCAACGACCCCGCCGCGCCCTTCTGCGTTCCGGCATAGACCGCCACATCGATAAAGAGCTTAGGATAGAACTGCTGAGGATAGGCACCCGCAGCCAGGAGCCCGGCCTTAGTAACATTGCCCTGGGAGTCGAGGAAATTCAGGCGCTCCAGCTTCGTTTTCTTGTCCGGCGCGCCGCGCATTGCCCGGGGTGTCAGCGAGAAAGCACGCTCTATCGTGCGGTCGACCAGGGCCTCGTCAAGATCGCCTGCGACCGCACCGGGCACTGCATCGCGATCACTGGAGCTCGTCCGCTCATACGACGACAAGGACAGGACCTCGGTCGACGAAAGCGGAACATCTTTGTCATCGATGCGTTTGTAGCTGCCGCCTTGAGCGCCCCGCTCTATGACATAACAAGGCTTGCTCGACGGGTCGAGCTCCTTAATTGTGATGACCAGAACCACGGTGCCCTGGAGCTCCACGCGCTCAATGGTGTATTTGGGCGGATTGGCCAGTTTTCCGCGACCGCCGGCATCGCCCATGCCCGCTACGAATTGGTTGAGCACCTTCTCGGTCTCAAAGTTCTCAACCGGAACAAAGCCCGCGCGCTCGCTCACGCCGAGCACGATAATTCCGCCAGCGGTATTCGCGAATGCGCTAACCGTTTCCCATACGTCGCGGGAAAGCGTCGTGGCGCTCTCCTTGACCTCGACGTTAAGATCGTCCGAGCCCATGCGCTTTAAAGACTCGAGCAGACCGGTCAGCTCGTTTTCGTTCATCTGCATGTCCTTTCGCTCGGCCCGACGGAGAATGCCGCGGATAGATTTCCCTCGTCTCTCAGTTATCTCTCGTAATTATCTCTCATCTATCTCTCTATCTCTCGGCTTAGAGATAGAGAGATAGATGGAGATGGAATGTCTACCATTTGCTTCATTTATACATGTTTTTGCTGGTAGAGCAATCGGCATTGAGACAATACCATGATTGCCTGTCTCTTTGCTGATCAGTTATCTCTCGTAATTATCTCTCGTCTTTCTGCTATCTCTCGTATTAGTGACGAATGAGAGATGAGAGATACGCGGGTGATGGGCGAGCGTGGATTTTTGGACGGTCGGAAAATCCCTCAAACAAAAAACGGGGCCGGCCTTACGCCGAACCCCGTTTTCAAGCGGTCAGTTAGTTATCCAACGCGCGAGCATAGCAGTCAACATTACGCCGCCGCGAACACTCCCAAGCCCGTTCCGATGATGCAGATCGCAAAGATGCCCAAGATGATCCAAATGGTCTTGACGCCCTTTTTGTACAGGGCGACGCAGGCAAAGGTTGCCAGCAAGGGCAGCAGACCGGGGAAGATCGAATCGAACAGATCCTGCAGGACAATCTCCGAACCACCCACATCAAAGGTCAAAGCTGTGGACAGCGAGACCTGTGCCGCAATCATCGCGCCAATGACAGTCATTCCGAGAACGCCGGCAGCATGCGTCATGCGAGACATGAGGTTGTTCTCTTCGGACTGCTGCAGGAACTTGGTTCCCAGGTCGTATCCCAGATGGGCGGCGACGATACGCGTTGCAAAGTTAATCACGGAGTAGATGAGCGCGTACACGATGGGGCCGAGCGGGTTGCCCGTCGAAGCGATACCAATACCAATGCCGGCGGCGACCACGCGGAACGTACCCCAGTAGAACGAATCGCCGATGCCGGAAAGCGGTCCCATGAGGCCGACCTTCATGGCGTTAATCGAGGACGTGTCGAAGTTCTTATCGGCAGCCGCCTGCTCTTCCATCGAAACCGTTAAGCCGGCTACAAACGGAAGCACATGAGGCGTGATGTTAAAGAACTCGGTATGGCGATCAAGCGCCGCATAGTAATCGTCGTCGTTGGGATAGATCTTTCGCAGGGGCTTCTGAATGGTGTACATGAAGCCCATTGCCATCATCTTGTCGTACGACTGCGAGCACTGGCTCGTAAACTGGCGAAGGAACATGCTCCGATACATATCGGGAGTCATAATCGCGTCCTTCTTGGCCTCTTTGAGATCGGTGTTCTGGGTAGCCATTAGAAGTCCTCCTCTTCATCCTCGGCAACCGCCTGCGGACCGGCCGAGCCCTCGCGGAAGGCCAGGAGCAGCGCGACGCAGATAGCGGCAGCGGCAACACCGACAACGTCCATCTTGAGGTAGATGACCATAATGAATCCCAGGAACAGCCAGGGAAGAAGCTTGTTGTCGCCCATGGTCCTAATAAGAAGAGCGAAGCCGATGCAGACCATGACGCCGGACGCAACGTTGAGGCCGTCCATCACAAACTGCGGAATAGCGTTAAGCGCATTGTTGATGAGGTCGGCACCAAAGAACAGCGAGCAAAACACCAGCAGTGCAGACGGAATGCCAATCGACAGCGGCACGATGGTCAGATGGTACAGATTCGCCTTGGCAAGATCACGATTTGCCAGAGCGGTCTCGATCTTCTTGCAGGCAAAGGCACCCGGAACGGCGTAGCAGAAGTTGCGCCACACCTGAAGGAAGACGGAGACGGGAAGGGCGAGTGCGACGGCAGTTGCCGTGCCCGTACCCGTAATGACGGCAAACGCGCAGCCAAGCACGCCGGAAGCATAGACCTCGGGAGGAACCGCCGCGCCGACCATGATGGCGCCCATGAACATGGACTCCAAAGCAGCGCCGACGATAACGCCCTGCTGGACATCGCCAAGGATCAAGCCGACAAACAGGCTCGTAAACAGCGGACGACCAAGCATCGTAATGCCAAATAATTGCTCGTCCATGGACGCAATAAATGCGACCAGTGCAACTAGAAG
The DNA here is from genome assembly GCA_030826265.1 of Collinsella aerofaciens. Lineage (GTDB taxonomy): Bacteria > Actinomycetota > Coriobacteriia > Coriobacteriales > Coriobacteriaceae > Collinsella > Collinsella aerofaciens_AY. Next base: position 14,483 of record JAPJOH010000012.1, on the reverse strand, counting down.
ATACTGGACAACCATTTCGATCAACCACAGAAACAGGTCTGCAGGCGAGGCATTCTGCGCAGCTCGCCTGCAGACAACCGCAGCAATTTGAGAGGATTAGTAGTTCATCTGGTGATAGTAACGACGCGTGGTGAGCGGGTGGTTACGGACGTGCTCGAGATGGCAGCTCAGACGCTCGGTGATGGTGTAGGTGACCATCGGGGAGACGATCTTGCGGAACTCGGGGTCGCTGAACGGCAGCTCGACCTCGGCGGTGTCGAACTTGTTCACGCGGACATGGACGCCCTTCTCGTCGGCGAGCATGTGAGTGAAGTTGTCCACGCGGTCCATGAGCTTACGGGTGTCGTCCTCGCCGTAGAGCATGATGAGGCTCGTGCCCTCCTCGCACAGTTCGATGGTGCCGTGGAAGAACTCGGCGGCGTGGATAGACTTGGTCTTGATCCACTGCATCTCCTCGAGAATGCACATAGCGTAGTCGTAGGCCTCACCCCAGAGCATGCCGGAACCAATCACCATGTGGTAGTCGGTGTCCTTGAAGTCCTCGGCCATGGCGGCGCAGCGCTCGTCCTGAGCGTCCTTGGCCTTGATGAGGTACGGAGCGATGTTGCCGAACTCCTCCATGAAGGTGTCGTACTTGGGGAAGGCGCCGGCGTTCTTGAGGAAGCGGGCGACCAGCGTGATCTGGTAGGTGTAGATGGCCTCGCACAGAACGTCGTCCTCGGCGAAGCTGAAGAACTTGTAATCGGCGTACTCGGTGGCCGGGGTGTTGTCGTTGGAGACATACATCAGCGTGCGGGCACCCTGCTCCTGGCAGAACTTGGCGGCCTCGATGATCTCGGGGGTGGTGCCGGTACGGGTGGAGAAGACGCAGACCGAGTCCTTGTTGAAGGTCTTGGGCGGGCATGCGAGGAACTCAGCGGCAATCTCGCAGTGGACGTCGACGTCGGCCGTGGTGGTCTCGACCCAATACTTCATCGGGAGCGTGTGGGCCCAGGTGCCGCCGCAGCCGATGAAGAAGATGTTGGAATAACCCTGCTCGCAGACCTTGTCCACGGCAGCCTCAATCTGAGGACGGAGAGCGAGGGCATCGCTCACAACCTTCTCGTAACGAGGCTCATCGAAATTGAACATCCCTTACTCCTAACTCACTTGGATGAACCCTTCATTCATCCCATGACGTTATAATACTTTATATAACTAACTATGCAAGACCTATTTCAGACTTTTTTGGTTTTTCTTTAATAAAAAGCCCGCCGATCAAATGATCGACGGGCTTAAGAAAGGAGGACCTGGTTAATAAATGCTAGACAATGGCATGTTCCAGCAAGAAAACGTCCTTGGCAAATACCTTTGAGTCATTGGGGACCTGACGGATTTCGATAACCACGCCATCGTTCACAAGCTCTTGGATATGCTCGGCATCGGTTTCGGTCGCAAAGATCGCGGGGGTCGGATGAAGCGTGGTCTCGGGAGACTTTCGAGTTCCGCCCAGATTGATCTCCTTGATGTCTTTGCAACCCTTAGCAAGGCGATAGGCATCCTCGATCGTCTCGACAATGATAAACAGCGAATACTTGTCGGTGACGCCGCTGTTGAGCGCCTCGATAGCAGCGTTTACGTCTTTTATGACGAGCTTCACGCCGTTGGGACGAGCTAGCCTCAATGCGGCTTTTCTCATGTCGTCTTTTGCCACGGCGTCGCTGGCACACAGGATGCAATCGACATCCAGCGCATGTGTCCAAGACATGGCGACCTGGCCGTGAATCAATCGGTAATCAACTCTCGTAAGCTTAATCATCGTAATCATCTCCGCACGTAATAAAGGTAATGACAAGGTTGAATTATTCGTTGAAGCTTGAGCTAGAACTCTTCTTCTTCGACATCGGCGAGCATATCCGCCGCCTCGCAAAGCTGGATAAACGAACGCGACCCCTCGACCGCGGCTTTGGCCTTGTCCGCATCCAGGGAGTCCAGCTGTGTAACCATTTCCACCAGCAGCGGCAAGTTCATTCCGGTGATCAACGTAAACGATCCGGCAGTCTGCCTCTGAATGAATTCGTTGTTTACAGAGCCGCCAAAGATGTCAGTCACGACAAACCAAGAGTCGGCAGGGTCCCTCGTCTCCATCCATGCATCAATCAACGCCGCGACGTCCCTTGAATCGTCATCGATATAGGCGCACAGGCACTCGATTCGGTCGTTAGTGCCCATCAGAATCTCCAGAGAGCTTTTCATGCCTTGGGCGAGATAACCATGACTCGCTAGCAATATCTTATTCATAGTTCTCCAATACCAATAGGACGTACTATATTGTCATAACAAAGTATATTAGCAATCTGCCCTACGTGGTGTGTCTATTTTCCAAATCCGCGAACGGTAACAATTGGTCGGTAAATAGACTAATCTATCTCTAATTTACAAATAGAACTTCAGTCGCTCGGTGCAGTACACCTGACGGGAGATGAAGAGCGGCTCGCCGCTTGGAGCATAACGCCTATCGACAAACAGAAGCAGCGAAGAGTCCAGCTCCACGTTAAGATATGCCGCCTCGAGCTCGCTCGCATAGCAGACCTCGAGCGTACGCGTGTTGGGACCCATCTTGATCCCCTGGCGATCGAGTACCGCCATCAGCGAATCATCGAGGGATTCATGCTCCAAAAAAGAAAGCGCAGCGGAATAGCTATTGGTTTCCAGCATCGTGGGCTTGCCATCCACAAGACGCAGACGACGACTACGCAATACCTTTTGGGTATCGTCTACGCCCAGGAACTTCGCGTCTCGCAGGCATGGGAAGTCCCAGCCCATTTCGAGAACCCTGGTAGACGCCTGTTTGCCCGCAAGCTGGCACGAATGGGTAAAGCTCTCACGGTCGTCCGCGGCATACATCTGTGTGTCCGACGAAACGAACGTGCCCTTGCCGCGGGCCCTCTCAACAAGCCCAGCATCTTCCATTTCTTTAATTGCGGAGCGAACCGTTATTCGGCTCACGCCAAATTGCTCGATGAGCTCCGCCTCGGTCGGGAGCTTATCTCCCGGGCGGTACGTGCCGTTGGCGATCGAATCAGAAAGCGCACGGACAATCTGTTTGTACAGGGGGACAACGCTATTTGCTTCAACCATATCAACCATACCTTTGCAAGGAATCAGCAGTTTATAGATAGATGACTTATATTGTATTAGAACTTTTTAGGAGTCCATATATTTCCTAAATGATTCGGTAAACGGGGTGTTATTTCACTTTAGCGGGGTGCAGCGGCTACCAGCGGCATTCGTTATCAACCTAGCTAGGCTAGTCCGCCCACATCGTCTTCAGTTCGCCGAAGAGCCGCGGCCCCATATGGGTATACTCACGAGGATTCGACTCGATTCGCCCCCGCTGAGGCGTCAAAGGAGACTGCATATGCCCACTACCTCAACCGATTCGCGCGCCGCTGCCGCCGCGCTGCTGGTGCCCGGTACCACCTGCCACGGTTTTGCCGTCGAGCGCTGCGAGACCGTGCCCGAGCTCGACTCGGACGCCTACGTGCTGCGTCACACCGCATCGGGCGCTCGCCTGCTGTACCTGGCGTGCGACGACGAAAACAAGGCCTTTGCCATTGGCTTTAAGACACCGCCGGCCGATTCCACCGGCGTGTTCCATATTCTTGAGCACTCGGTGCTGTGCGGATCGGCCAAGTTTCCCGTCAAGGAGCCATTTGTCGACCTGATCAAGAGCTCCATGCAGACGTTCCTCAACGCCATGACCTACCCCGACAAGACCATCTACCCCGTTGCCACCACCAACGAGCAGGATCTGTACAACCTGATGGACGTGTATCTGGACGCGGTGTTCAACCCGGCCATCTACACCAAGTCCACCATTTTTGAGCAGGAGGGCTGGCACTACGAGCTGGACCTGCCGGAGGACGCCGAGGGCGATGGCGAGGGCGGCTCCGCGAGCCTGCGCGAGGGCACCCTGCGCTATAACGGCGTGGTGTTCAACGAGATGAAGGGCGCGCTGTCCGATCCCATGAGCGTGCTGGACGATGCCGTCAACGCCGCGCTCTATCCCGACACCGCCTATGCGCACAAGAGCGGCGGCGACCCGCGTGCGATTCCCGCGCTCACCTACGAGCAGTTCCTGGATACGCACGCACGCCACTACAATCCTTCCAACTCCTATATAACGCTCTACGGCGACCTGGACGTGGACCGCGCCCTGGCCTTTTTGGACGAGCGTTATCTGTCGCAGTCGAGTGCCGCGAGCCGCCGCATGGACGCCGCCGTTGCCGCCGGCGAGGACCCGTCCGCGCTGGCGCCCAATCCGCTGGGCGTGCAGGCACCCGTGACCTGCGAGTACAAGCGCGTCGAGATGGCCACTACACCCGAGAACGCCCTGGTGGGCTTGGGCCTGGTGCTGGGCAGCGCGCTCGACCGCAAACGCACGATCGCGGCGGATATCCTGTTTGAAGCACTGCTGGGTTCCAACGAAGCGCCGGTTAAGAAGGCCATTCTGGCCGCCGGCCTGGGCGGCAACGTGGTGAGCTACACCGCGGCCGAGAGCCTGCAGCCCTACGAGCTCATCATGCTGCAAAACGCGCAGCCCGGCGTGGCGCGCGAGCTGCGTCGCGTGTTCCAGGACGCCTGCCGCGACCTATGCGAGCATGGCGTTCCGCGCGAGCGCCTGGAAGCCATCATCAGCAGCAACGAATACGACCTGCGCCAGCGCGACTACGGTATCGCCGACGGCGTGGCCATTGCGTGCGACGCGCTGAGCACATGGCTCTACGATGACGACGCCGCGACGCTGGCGCTCAAGTACGGTCCAGTGTATGAGGAGCTGCGCGGCGACCTGGACGGCAGCTACTTTGAGGACCTGCTGCGCGAGCTGGTGCTGCAGAACGATCACATGGCACTGGTCGAGCTGGTGCCGGTGGACGCCGCCGAGGGCGCGGAGATCGCCGAGGCCGCCGAGCTGGCAGCCAAGCGCGATGCCATGACCGATGCCGAGCTGGCCGACGTGGTCGAGCGCACAGCTGCGCTGCGTGCCGCGCAGGAGGCCGAGGACACGCCCGAGGCCAAGGCCACGCTGCCGCGCCTGCGCGTGTCCGACATTGGCGAGGCGCGCCCCGAGCCTCCGCTGGTCGTAGACACGACTGCGCCCATCCCCTGCCTGCGCCACGACATCCCCACCAACCGCCTGGCCTACGCCATGCAGTATTTCGACCTGAGCTGCGTCGCGTTTGAAGACCTGCCCTATGTGACGCTGCTCTGCCGCCTGCTCAAACAGCTGCCCACGAGCGAGCACTCGGCCGAGGAGCTCGATAACCTGATCGCCGGCAAGCTGGGCTTTTTGAGCTTTACCACCGAGGTCATGACGCAGCCCGACGTGGACGGCGTGCATCCGTACCTGCTGGTGAGCGCCGGCGCCTTGTCCGAGAAGATCGATGCGCTGGCGAGCCTGCCGCGCGAGGTGTGGTCGAGCACGCTGTTGGCCGACGCCGACGCCGACCGCGTGCGCGACGTGCTCACGCAGATTCGCATTGGGCTTGAGCAGGGCTTTATCAACAACGGCCACTCGGCGGCGCTGGGACGCGCGATGAGCTACAGCTCGCCTTCGGCCGTGGTGCGCGAGCAGCTATCGGGCGTGGACTTCTACCTGTTCCTGCGCGATGTGCTCGAGCACTTTGACGAGCGCCTGGAGGACTTACGCGCCAAGCTTGCCGAGCTGGCCGAGCGCATCTTTGTGGCCGATGGCTGCATGGCGAGCTTTACCGGCAGCGACGAGGACTTTGACGCGTACTGGGATGCCGCGGGCAACCTGGGGCTTAGCGCGGGCGACGGCGCTGCCAGCGGCACGCTCGTGGTGCCGGCGCCGCGCGACCGTCACGAGGCGTTCGTCATCCCCAGTGACATCTGCTTTGCGGCGCGCGCCTGCGACCCGCGTCGCCTGGGCATTGACGTGACAGGCGCCTGGGCCGTGGCTGCCAACGCGCTCTCCTACGACTACCTGTGGAACGAGATCCGCGTGAAGGGCGGTGCGTACGGCTGCGGATTCCGCGCTGCCGGCGAGCGCCAGACGGCGTTCTACACCTACCGCGACCCGGCGGTCGATCCTTCGATTGAGCGCGTGGAACGCGCGGGCGCCTGGCTCGGCAGCTTTGAGCCCGACGAAGCCGCCTTCGAGGGCTTTATCGTGAGCTGCGTGAGTGGCATGGACGCGCCCGTGAAGCCGTACGCGCTCACCAAGCGCCGCAACACGACCTACCTGGCCGGGCTCGATCCGCACGCACGCGAGGAACGTCGCGCCCAGATGCTCGCGGCCACACCCGCTGAGCTGCGCTCGCTCGGCGCCGATGTGACGCGCATCGCAGCCGCGTCGCCAACCTGTGTCTTTGGCGGCCGCGACGTCATCGCCAAGAGCAACGCCGGCTTTAACGTCGTCGACCTGATGGGCTAACCACAAAGGTAGATTTTTGGGACATGCCTGAAAATCTACCTTTTCTTTTGCCGCTGCTTGGGCGGGGCAGCTCACCCCGTCCCACCAGCTTGTCTAAATCTGTAACATCTAGGCGGCAATATTGGCTCCAGATGTTACAGATCGAGACGTTTCCGAATGGCACGGCTCTTTGTCTCGATCTGTAACAGCTAGGTCCATTTTTGCCGAGTTACTGTTACAGATCGAGACAAACCGCCGCAGACACCCGCCCTTCAGCAAAACCCCCACGAAGTGGCAGGTGCCTTTGCGTTGGTTCGAACACTTGTTCTATACGTACACATGTTCTATAGTAGGGGTGCTTGCATCGGACTTAAATTGCAACTAAGATATAGTTGCAGAATGTGAGGCGGGATGACTCGGACCGATAAACTCATCGCCCAGCTGCTTAGCTGCCCTTCGACGTATCGGTATACCGATTTTTTAAAAGTCATGGCTTCATATGGCTTTGAAATGGACAACAAAGGCAAGACATCCGGATCGCGCGTTCGCTTCTACAGGCCATCGGATGGCAGGATGTTCGTAATGCACGCGCCACATCCATCTGACGAATTGACAGCGGGGACCATTCGAAACATCGTTCGATTTCTGCAAGATGTCGGAGGTAGTCATGAGTAACGTTTTGGCATACAAGGGCTATTTCGCCCCCGTTGAGTTCGATGTCGAACAGCATGTGCTAACAGGTATGGTCACCGGCATTAGGGACGCAATCGTATTTGAAGGCTCTACGGTTAAAGAAGTGGAGCAATGCTTCCACGACGCCGTCGACGATTACCTTGAGTTTTGCGCCGAGAAGGGCAAGGAACCCGAGCGGGCTTTTAAGGGGTCGTTCAACGTAAGAACGGGCTCTGAGCTCCACAAGCAAGCGGCGCTGGCGGCGGCAAAGAAGGGTGAGTCACTCAATAAGTTTGTGACTGAAGCAATTGCTGCGGCGTTATAGCATTAACGCCTAGGCCCAAACAACCACAAAGGGCGCAGTTCGCAGGCATATTTGCGGTGGCTTTACTGCTCATATCGCGTTTGCCCAGATAAAAGCTGCCAAAATAAACCTGTCCCTTTTTGGTAGATTTGGGAGATGAGGCTGGGATGGATAAAGCTGAGCTGCGGCGGGCGGTGATTGCCCGGCGCGATGCTATTGATTTGGATGTTCGGGCAGCGAAGTCTGCTGTTGTATGCGCGCGGCTTGTTGAGCTGTTGGATCGCTTGGATGCCGCGGCGCCACACACCGTTGCTGTCTATGCTGCGATGGGTTCCGAGGTCGACCCAGCCGCGTTTGTCGCTGCGGCCGCCAAACGCGGCTGGCGCGTGGCCTATCCGTGCATGCTCTCGGCAAGCGACGCCGCCGCATGCGGCCAGCGCATGTGCATGCGGGCAGTCTCTGCCGGCGATGCGTCCGAGGCCCCGTTTATCGCCCACCCTACGCGGGCCTTCGCAGCCACGGACGTCGACAGCGACCACTTCCCCATCGTGCCCGCCGCCGAGCTCGACATGGTTGTCGTGCCGCTCGTGGCTTTCGACCGCACCGGCGCGCGCCTGGGCTACGGCGGCGGCTGTTACGACCGCTACCTGCCCATGCTCTCGCCCGCATGCCAAATCATCGGCATCGCCTTTGACGAGCAGCGTGTCGACCGCGTTCCCACCGACGCTCACGACCTGCCACTACCCCACATCATCAGCGCCTAATCGCTGCCATATCAGCCACGGCTACAGCAGTACCATCGCAGCCTAGTGCTCCTCGCCGGCGCGGGCTAGGTCGTAGGGCGTGGTCTGGTAGACGTAGTAGTTGAGCCAGTTGGTGTAGAACAGCTGAGCTTGGCTGCGCCAGACGTTGCGCGGCTCGGCGGAGGGGTCGTCGCCCGGGAAGTAATGCGCCGGCACCTCCGGGTTGAGCCCGCGCTTCACATCGCGCTCGTACTCCAGGCGCAGCGTGTCGGTATCGTACTCGGGGTGGCCAAATACAAAGAAGCGACGGCTGTCGGTCGACTTGACGATGTACAGGCCAACCTCATCGGACACGGCCACGACCTCAAGCTGCGACTCGGCCTCCACGTCCTCGCGGCGCACATCGGTGTTGCGCGAATGCACGGCATAGAAACGGTCGTCAAAGCCGCGGACCAGCGGGCTTTGCGGCTTCACCAGATAATGCTCAAATACGCCACTCGCCTTTGCCGGTAGGTCGTACTTCTGGATACCGTAATGATGGTACAGACCGGCCTGCGCGCCCCAACAAATGTGCAGCGTAGAGTGCACGTGCGTGGTGGACCAATCCATGATCTGGCAGAGCTCAGGCCAGTAGTCGACCTCCTCGAACGGCATCTGTTCCACCGGCGCGCCCGTGATGATCAGGCCGTCGTAGTGGATGTCGCGGATGTCGTCGAACGTGCGATAGAACGTCTCCAGGTGGCCGGCGCTCACGTGCGTGGCCTCGTGCGTTTTCGTGCGCAGCAGGTCCACCTCCACCTGCAGCGGCGTGTTGGAGAGCTTGCGCATGATCTGCGTCTCGGTAGCGATCTTGGTGGGCATGAGGTTGAGGATGAGCACGCGCAGCGGACGGATGTCCTGGTGCAGCGCGCGGTACTCGGTCATGACAAAGATGTTCTCGCTCTCGAGCTGCGCGGCGGCAGGGAGGGCGTCGGGGATGCGAATGGGCATGGATGCTCCTTACGAGTCAGTTGCAGCTATGGTACAACGACCGGCCCCATCCGCGCGAGTACATCGCCCAGCGATGCCGTCAGCGGCCCAAATCACTCCAAAAGTAGAGATTAAGGCATGTCCCAAAAATCTACGGCACTTTAGCCTAGCAAAGTGGCAGCAGGACGCTACAATGGTTCGACGCGAAAAACTCGGCCGAAAGGATACATATATGTACCAGACGCGTAAGATCGGTGTGGTCGGCCAGGGCCACGTAGGAGCACATGTCGCCAACAGCCTGCTCATGCAGGGCATTGCCGACGAGCTGTACCTGTGCGATATCAACGAGGCCAAGGTGACGTCCGAGGTCCAGGACCTGCGCGACTCCCTTTCGTTTGTCCCGTACAACACCAAGATCGTCAACTGCTACGACCACTACGAGGAGCTGGCCTGCTGCGACGTCATCGTCAACGCCGCCGGCAAGGTCGCGCTGGCCGCCGGCAACCGCGACGGCGAGCTGTTCTTTACCACCGACGCCGCCCGCACCTTTGCCAAGCGCATCGTCGACGCCGGCTTTGACGGCACCTTCGTGAGCATCTCCAACCCCTGCGACGTCGTGTGCACCGAGCTGTGGCACCTGACCGGCTACGATCCCAAGAAGATCATCGGCTCGGGCTGCGGCCTGGACTCCGCCCGCCTGCGCACCGAGATCTCCAAGAAGGTCGGCGTAAGCCCCAAGTCCGTCGACGCCTACATGATCGGCGAGCACGGCTTTAGCCAGCTGGCCGCCTTTAAGGCCGCAACCATCGCCGGCAAGAGCCTCAACGAGCTTCAGGCCGAAAACCCCGACAAGTACGCCTTTGACCACATGGAGGTCGAGGAGCTCGCACGCAAGGGCGGCTACGTAACCTACCAGGGCAAGCAGTGCACCGAGTACGCTGTCGCCAACTCCGCCGCGCGGGTCTGCGCCGCCGTGCTGCACAACGAGCACGCCGTGCTTTCCGCCTCCACGCTCATGACCGGCCAGTATGGCGAGGAGGGCATCTTTACCTCCCTGCCGTGCGTGATCGGTGCCGAGGGCGTCGAGGAGGTCTACACGCTCGACCTGTCCGAGCACGAGCTCGAGGGCTTCCACAAGAGCTGCCAGCACATTCGCGACAACATCGCCCAGCTCGACTGGTGGGATGCCGAGGCCTACGACGCCAAGTAAGCCGCTGGCTGCCGCAACCTTGCGAATCTATGCGCGATACCAAGCGGGCCGCGCCGGAAACCCACCGGCGCGGCCCGCTTTTTACGCACGCTGTTCGCTTGCGAATCGAGGGTGAATACTTTTCCCGGTACCTAGTACTGCTCGATGCCCATGTAGCGACGAACCTCGGGGCTGTGGTCGAACACCTTGCCGCGGGCGGCACGCAGCTCGCAGCTCATCGCGTAGAAGAAGATCGGCTCCAGGTACGAACGCACGCTGGCAGGCACTTCACCTACGCCGTACTCGAGCGCATCGAGCACCATGACTGTATCGGTGTGCGTGTTGAGGAACGCCAGCGCGCGCTCCTCCATGGGGCGGCACTCGCCCGATCCGAGCTGCACAAAGTAGAACACGCCGGGCTCGGTAGCCTCGAAAGGACCGTGGAAATACTCGCCGGAGTGGATGTAGCAGCAGTGCTGCCACTGCATCTCCATGAGCGAGCAGATGGCCATGGCGTAGGTCTGGCTAAAGTTGGGGCCGGACCCCAGGATGTAGAAGAACTTGTGCTGCTGGCAGAGCTCGGCAAAGCGGGCGCCCAGCTCGGCGTTGACCTTCTCGCGGGCGGCGGGCAGCAGCGCGTCCATCTGCTTAAGGCCTTCGTACATGTCGGCGAGCGCTTCGTAGCCCTCCTGCTGGTCGAGCAGTTCGGCGGCGATCAGAGCGCCGATGCCCTGCGGCACCTCAGCCTGCGACACACCCTCACCCCACGGATAGACCCAGGTAGTCCACTTGCCGTTGTCGATCTTTGAGCCCTCGCAGTCGGTGAGGGCAACGACTTCGGCACCGGCGGTCAGCGCCATCTCGCAGCCGTCAACGACCTCTTGCGTGTTGCCGCTGTGGCTGCAGGCGATGACGAGCGACTTCTCGCCAAGACTCTTGGGAGCCATCAGGCAAAACTCGCGTGCCGTGTAGACCGTCGAGGTAAACGTGGTGGCCTCACGCTTGAGCAGCTCGTTGGCCGGCATGAGATCGATCATCGAACCGCCACAGGCGATCCAAAAGACGTTCTCAATCTTGCCCTTGCGCTCGATGATTTCCTGAACCAGATCATGTGCGTTCATCCTGATTATCCTCCTTGTGGGGCGGCTTTGAGCGACGGCAGCTCGTACCTGCTGTCGTTCTATGTTGTTCTATTTATAGCACGCACGACGACGCTCGTGAAGCCATTTCGCCAAACTTGTTCTATGTTGTTCTATCTGTGGATGTTAGATGTCGAACACGTAGCGCGAGCCCACGATCTTTTGGCGTCCGAGCAGCAAGGGCCGCTCGTCCGCATCGGTAAAGTACGCCTCCATATAGAAGAGCGGCTCGCCGACCGGCACCTCCAACAGCGGGGCCGCCTGAGCATCGGCAAGCGCAATCTCCACGGTGCAAGGGTCGGACTTGAGCGGTGCGCGGCCCGAATGCTCGGCAACGAGCGCAAAAATCGAGTTATCGGCGAGGTCCTTATCGGCAAGTGTCTGCAGATAGGGATGGTCGGCGAGTACAAAGGCGTTGTTCTCGAGCATGACGGGGATGCCGTCGGCCGTGCGCACGCGCTCGACAACGATGAGCTCGCAGCCGGGTTCCACGCCAAAGAACGCCGCATCCTCGTGCGTCGCCGCGACCACCGTGCGCGACACCAGACGCGCACCCGGCACCATGTCGTTGGCAGCACAACCCTCAGTAAAGCTCTGGACGTCACCCTTCTGGACAATCTTGCGCTTGAGCTTGGGCGCACACACAAACGTGCCCCTCCCCTGCTGGCGGTTGAGATACCCCGCGCGCGACAGCTCCTCGATGGCACGGCGCACGGTGATGCGCCCCACGCCGTAGGACTTCGCGAGCTCCATCTCGGCAGGAATGCGCGAGCCGGCGGGGTACACGCCGCGCGCGATCTCGCCCTTTAGGTCGTCCATAACCTGCTGGTACAGTGGCACGGCGGATACCTCAGTGCGCTCGGTTTTATCGTCGAATGCCATCGTTACGCTCCATCCCGTGCATGCTCGGACTCAAACTCTTCAATCGCCGCCATAAACTGCTCGCCAAAGGCGTCGGCCTTTTTCTCGCCGATGCCGTTGACCTGGATAAGCTCGTCGCGCGTCCGCGGGCGTAGGCGGCACAGACCGCGCAGAGCCTTGTCGGAAAAGACCATATACGGCGCCATCTCCAGCTCGGTCGAGATCTCCTTGCGGAGGGCACGCAGGCGCTCGAACAGCTCGGCATCGTCGCCAACGCGCGGGCGCTGATCCAGCTCGGCCTCCTCGCGCAGCAGATCGACGGCGCGGCGGGCGCGGGCCGAGGCCTTGCGCTTGGACGCGCGACGCTTAACGGTAAAGACGAACGCCTCGTCCTCGACCTCGCCGGCACGCGGACCCAGTCCCACGACCGGGTACTGCCCCTGCGAGGTGGCCAAATAACCGCGACCGCACAGCTGGCCGATGATGTCCTTGATGCGCCCGACCGATTCGCTCGACAGCTCACCGTAGCCGCGGTCCTCGTCCAGATGCATCTGGCGAATGCGCTCGGTGTTGCCGCCGTGGAGCACGTCGGCGATCAGCGACTTGCCAAAGCGCATGGGACGCGTGGCCACATAGCGCACGGCGGCGCGGGCCATATCGGTGACGTCCTCGACCTCGAACTGTGTGAGGCAGTTGCTACAGTTACCACAGCCCTCGACCTCGTCCGTAGCGGTGCCGCCCGCGCCAGCCGAAGCAGCATGCTCGGCCGCGGCCTCGTCGCCAAAGTAGCGCAGCATGTATTCGCGCAGGCAGCCGGTGGTATTGCAGTAGCCCTCCATCTGGCTGAGCAGGCGGTAGCGATTCTGGAGCGCCCACGCGCGCTGCTCGTCGTCGAGCGCCTCATCGGCAGCATCGCCGCGATCGATCAGAAAGCGGCGCATGCGAAAATCGTTGCCGTTCCACAGCAAGTGGCAGCTGGCCGGGTCGCCATCGCGGCCGGCACGGCCCGCCTCCTGGTAGTAGGCCTCGATGCTCTCGGGCACGTTGTTGTGAATCACGTAGCGCACGTTGGGCTTGTCGATGCCCATACCAAAGGCGTTGGTGGCAACCATCACCTGAATATCGTCGTCGATAAAGGCGCGCTGGCTTTGGCGACGGGCGTCGTTGCCCATGCCTGCATGGTAGCGGCCAACGCGAATGCCGCTGGGACCCAGTGCCTCGACAAGCTCGCCTACCAGCGCGTCGACCGTCTTGCGGGTCGAGCAATACACGATGCCGCTCTCGCTCGAATGCGCGATCACATAGTCACGCACCCACGCTGCCTTGGCCTTGTCGCCCATCTCCTCGCAGCCAAAGTAGAGGTTCTTGCGATCGAAGCCCGTCACCACCGTCGCGGGGTTTTGCAGGCCGAGCATCTGCTGAATGTCCGCACGCACGCGCTCGGTCGCCGTGGCGGTAAAGGCCGCCACGATGGGACGCTGCGGTAGGGAATCGATGAACTCGCGAATCTGCAGATAGGCGGGGCGGAAATCCTGGCCCCATTGGCTCACGCAGTGGGCCTCGTCAATGGCCACGAGCGGCACGCCAATGTCGCCGTCCGCCGCAGCCTCCTGCGCAAAGGCTAAAAAACGCGGCTCGAGCAAGCGCTCGGGTGCCACGTACATAAGCTGATAGCGGCCCTCGCGCGCCCGCTTGAGCACGGTGTTTTGCTGGGCCGGAGTAAGGCTGGAGTTGAGATAGCTGGGTCGCGCACCCGCCGCGAGCAACGCACGGGTCTGGTCCTCCATAAGCGACAGCAGCGGACTCACCACAAAGGTGATGCCGGACAGCATGAGCGCGGGCACCTGGTAGCAAATGGACTTGCCGGCGCCCGTGGACATAACACCCAGTGCATCGCGGCCGGCAAGAATCGCATCCACCATGCGGTCCTGCCCCGGGCGAAACGAGGTGTAGCCAAAATAGGCGCCGAGCGTGTCGAGCGCCATCTGCTGCATGCTATCGGTCATGGTTTCCTAACGTCCAAGTCATCTGCCGCCGATTATACGCCGCCACGCGAACAGCAGCACACGGCCGCCGCCCAGATTAGTCGTTTAAGAGCGTCCCCAATGACTAAGGAGTGTCCCCAGGTGCCGACAGAGACGATATGAGCAGGACATAAAAACATTGAGAGCCCCTGCTGCATGAAAGA
>JAPJOH010000011.1:2070-64543 GCA_030826265.1 Collinsella aerofaciens | reverse complement strand
CCGTTGCCGCGCCCCGCAGTGCCCGCTTCCCCCGAGAACAATTATCAGTGCAGGTCACAGACTTGTGCTCTGTTGGTGTGGTCGGGGATTCGGTAAAAGTCTACTCACTTAGTTTTGCGTGATGAATATTGTCCGCAACGAGACCCCAGACGGGGTGATTCCATCGCAAATTCCGGTGACCGGGCAGCTAATTAGGCGCCGTATGGGTTGCGGTCGAGTTCGATGCGTTGGCGGATGTTGGCGTACTCGATTATCAGCAGCACCAGGAGTAGGGCCATGATGGCTAGGTAGCTCACCACAGCGCCCATCAGACCCAGCAGCTTAATCAAGATCACCGGCAGCACCACGCTTACGGCGAAGCAGATCAGGTAGATCTTGGTGACGTCTCCAGCGTGGCGCAGCACCGTGATGATGGCGTAGATAAAGTCGATGGCCGCGGTGACGCCGCCGGCGACGACCATCAGCAGCGCCAGCGTACGGTAGCGCTCAAAGCTGAGGCCGTACATAAAGCTCATGAGGGGAATACCGGGACCTGCCATAAATGCGGCGCACGCGCCGGTGATGACCACGATCAGCGCCATAACGGCAACAATAATCAGGTCAAAGCGACGACGCTTGCGAGGATTAGCCCAAATGCTCGACAAGCGCAGGAGCTGCGGTTTATAGATAAATCCAATGCTCAGCAAAATAGCCTGCGCCGGAAAGAACAGGGCATTAAAGTACAGCTGATATTTGTATGCCAGCGTGCCTTCCATCACAAACTTGGGCATGCTCTCAATTAGGTTGAACAGGAACAGTGCACCAAAGAGCGGGGCGCACTGGACAAACAGGTAGCCGACCTCGCGCAGGCTCACGCGGCGCGATTTTTCGGTCTCGAGCAGGGCGAGCGGGGCGGTGACCAGCACGAGCGAGACGATGGCGGCGACGCCCATGGCCATGGCCGCGATGGGCATGCTGCGCGTGAGGAACAGCGCCACGCTAAAGACCGCGATGACGCCGATGGAACGCAGCGTTTGGCTCATGCCGGCCAAATAGAGCTTGTCGGCCTGCTGCAGGCGGCCCTCGTACACGTCGGCGATGCCGTCGATCACCTTATAGAGGTAGACACCCAGGCCGATCGTGGCCATCTGCGCATCGTAGCCGCGGGCGCTGCTGTACATGAGGCCGCATGCCAGCGCGAGCGCTCCGCAGAGCCAGCGGTTGAGCTGGTAGGAGGCGAAGGAGGTTTTTTCGTCGATGTCCGAGACCTGAAAGTTGCGCACGCCGTAGTTGCACGCGATCATGATGAGCGTGCCGGTGACAAAGGCGATGGAGAACTTGCCGGCCTCCTCGGCGCCCGCGAGCTGCGTGGACACGATGGTGAGCAGCGGAAACGCCAAGCCCCACACGGCGGTGCCGAGGGTGTTCCAAAGATAGTCGCGACTGGTGGCGTGCTCCTCGTATTCCGCTTCCTGCATGGAGAAGCCGCCGCCGTAGACGGCGCCGAGCAGACGGTTCCACCAGGCATTGACCATGCGGTGGATGGGGCCGGGTTGGCGATCGCGCTCGCGGCGACGGCGTGTGGCCTGGCTGCTGTCGGGGCCGCCGGCGTTGCGCTGACTCAGCTCCTGGATGCGCGCGAGCTCTTCGGCCGTGTGGGAGGCAGGGAAGAGGTCGTTCTCGATGCGTCCGCCCTGCCCGTGCGCTCCGCCCGATACGGCGGGGTCGGCGACGCCATTGCGGCGGGCGATGGCGCGGCGGATGCTATCGAGGGGCGTGATGCTCAAAGCGGGGTCCTTTCTATTGCTGCGCTCTAGTATAGTCGCGGTGGTATCCATTCGTGTTTTTGAACAGGTTGTTCAATAATTTCGGCGGCGCCATTCAGTAGTCGGCACTTAGGGACGTTCCTTATGTGCCGGCACTTTGGGAACGTCCCTAAGTGCCGGCATCTGGGGACACTCCTTGAATGTTGTCTGTTCAAGAGTGTCCCCAATGACTAGTCGTTTAAAAGCGTCCCCAATGACTAGGCCGCTTGCCTGCGATTTTTGACCGTTGGGCGGGCTTGGCACCCTTGCCACAAAAACGTTTTTGCATATCGGGTACAACGGGCTTTACGTGAGTAAAGTGCGCGCCGCGTCCATGTGTCGCGTTTTTAAAGGAGGCCCCATGCCTGGTGTTACCCCTGCAGAAGTTTTGTCCAACTTTGGTATTACGCTGGTCGAAGATCACGCCGAGAATCAGCCCCGTCTGTTGGTCGATCTACCCGCCGCCGAGCTCGTCGAGCATGCCATCCGCCGCAACGAAGGCCGCATGGCAT
Organism: Collinsella aerofaciens; assembly: GCA_030826265.1. Lineage (GTDB taxonomy): Bacteria > Actinomycetota > Coriobacteriia > Coriobacteriales > Coriobacteriaceae > Collinsella > Collinsella aerofaciens_AY. The sequence goes on along the minus strand of JAPJOH010000011.1, from coordinate 62,247 downwards.
CCAACGGCGCGCTGGTGATCGAGACGGGGGAGCGCACTGGTCGTTCGCCCAACGATCGTTTTATCGTTGACACCCCCGATGTCCACGACAAGATTGCCTGGGGCGCCGTCAACCGCCCGCTGTCCGTCGAAAGCTACGAGGTCATCAAAGCCGGCATCGTCGACTATCTCAACGAGCGCGATGTGTTCGTCACCCGCGGCATGGCCGGCGCCGACCGCAACCACACGCGCCGCCTGCTCGTCGCCTGTGAGCGTGCCAGCCAGGCGCTCTTCATTAAGCAGATGCTCGCCCGCCCGCTCGCCCGCGAAATCGCGCGCACCGGCGAGCCGGACTTCTGCGTGCTCGCCGCGCCGGGCTACCAATGCGACCCTGCCATCAAGGGCCTCAACTCCAGCGCCGCCGTGGTCATCAACTTCCAGGAGCGCGTGATTTTGGTCGCGGGTACCGGCTACTCCGGCGAGATCAAAAAGTCCATCTTCAGCGTTATGAATTACCTGCTGCCCGTCGAGGACGACGTGCTGCCCATGCACTGCTCGGCCAGCATGGATCCCGTCACGCACGAGACCGCCGTGTTCTTTGGCCTGTCCGGCACCGGCAAGACCACGCTTTCGGCCAATCCCACGCGCCTGCTGATCGGCGACGACGAGCACGGTTGGTCCGACATGGGTATCTTCAACATCGAGGGTGGCTGCTACGCAAAATGCGAGGGCCTGGACGCCTTCCACGAGCCCGAGATCTTCAACGCCGTCCGTTTTGGCGCCATTTGTGAAAACGTGGTGCTCGACGAGAACCGCAAGCCCAACTATGACGACATCTCGATCACGCACAACACGCGCGTGGCCTATCCCGTGGAGCACATTCCTAACGCGTGGACTAAGGGCATGGGCACCACTCCGAGTGTCGTGCTGTTCCTGACTTGCGACGCTTTTGGCGTGCTGCCGCCCATCTCACGCCTGACGGCCGATGCCGCCATGTACCACTTTGTGACGGGCTTTACGGCTAAGATTCCCGGCACCGAGGTCGGCGTCACCGAGCCCACGCCCACGTTCTCTTCGCTGTTCGGCGAGCCGTTTATGCCGCTCGACCCCATGGTTTACGCCAAGATGCTTGGCGAGCGCATTGCCGACGGCCGCACGCGCGTGTACCTGGTCAACACCGGCTGGATTGGCGGCGGCTACGGCGTGGGCCATCGCATCGAGCTTGCCTACACGCGCTCGCTGGTCGCGCACGCCCTCGACGGCACCATCGAGGACAGCGAGTTCGTGCACGACGACATCTTTAACGTCGACATTCCCACGACGTGCCACGGCGTGCCCGATGGCATCCTGGTGCCGCGCCAATACTGGCAGAGCACCGCGCGCTATGACGAGGCCACGCACAACCTGGCGGTGATGTTCGAGGAGAACTTCGAGAAGAAGTACTCGCACCTGCCCGAGTCCGTCAAAGCCGCCGGCCCGCACGCTCAAGTACACGCCGACGCCCGTCATCGCGGCCGCGGGCTGCTGGGACTTCGCCACTAGCTTCGCCGTGAGTCCATATCCACCACAAAGGGGACAGACACCGTTGTGGTGGTTTTGCTCGCGCGGAAGACTCGGGTTACAATACGCCTGACATATCGTCCCCTTCTCCGGATGGGGACAGCGCAAGCGCTCTTGTGACGGCACCGTAGGACTTTGAAGGTGGCCGTCGTAAGGGCGCTTTTTGTTTAGGCGCCCTCACTCGGGCGCGCACAATGAAGGGAGAGCGTATGAAGAGCTTTATTGCCGAGGATTCATTCTGGGAGCTGTTTCCGCAGGCAGCGGTCGGTGTTGTGGTCGTGGAGGGCATGAAGCCCACGGCTCAGATTCCTCAAGAGGACGTGGATGCGATTGCGGCGTTGCTCGACCGCGCCAATATCGATGCGGAGCGTCATCTGACCAGCGATACTATCAGCGAGAACGCACCGGTCAAGGCATGGCGCGAGGCCTATCGTCTGTTCAAGACCAAAAAGGGCGCGCGTTGCTCAATCGAGAACCTGCTCAAACGCGTGCTCAAAGGCAAGCCGGTGGGCCACATTACGCCCGCGGTGGACATCTACAACACGGTGTCGTTGACCTACGCGCTGCCCGTCGGAGGCGAGGACCTACATGCGATCGAGGGAGACCTTCGCCTGAAGGTGACCGACGGTGGCGATGCGTTCTTGCCGCTTGGCGAGGAGGCGGACGATCCGACGCTGCCCGGCGAGCTCGCCTACATCGATGATGCGGGCGCCGTGTGCCGCTGCTGGAACTGGCGCGACGGCGTTCGAACGGCGCTGTCCGATGATTCGGCCGATGCGTTCCTGGCGATTGAGTGCGTGGAGCCCGAGCGGATGGGGGATTGCCAGGCTGCGATCGATCGCTTAGCCGAGCTGCTTGAGCGCTATCTGGGAGCGACGGTTGTCATTAAGACGCTTGTGACCCGCGACAATCCTTGCGTGGAGCTGTAGCGGCGCCTAGAACCTATTGATGCCCCAAACCACCACAAAGGTGCCTGTCCCCTTTGTGGTGGTTTTTATGTTGATGGGTTAACAAATGGGGTATTTGGGTACGGGTTTCGCCTTATGCGACTAAGATGTTTACCCGTTAGCATTATGCAAGCGAAAGGCGGTCGTCTCCCATGCAGCAGAGCGACGAGACACGTTTCGAGGACTTTGTCGGACTGATCAGCGGACTCTACAAGGAGATCCAGCGCATTAAGACGTCTGAGGGCGCAAGGCTGGGTCTCAAGGGCTCCGACGTTATGTGCCTGTACTATCTTGAGCGCAGCAAGGACGGCCTGACTGGCGCCGACCTGGCTCGCATGGCAGGCGTGACCCGCGCCGCCGTCTCGCGTACGCTCGCGCATCTGGAGGAGGGTGGCTACGTCGAGGTCGATGATTCGGGCGATGCCGCCGTTAAGTATCGTGCTCCGGTGCGCCTGACCGCTCTGGGCGGCGAGAGCATGAGCGAGGCGGACCGCATCATTCGCGAGGTGCTCGATACCACCGGTAAGGCTATGGGTGTGGAGCAGCGCGAGCAGATGTATGCGTCGCTGCGCACGATTCTCAACACCCTGCGCGAGATCTAAGGCCGCCAAGGCATTTGCTTCCAATTAACAACTGCATAGTCCCGTTTGAGCGCGTATACCGTGCCGGGGCATTGCTGTCAAAATTCCCCGCGCGAGGTCCGCGCAAGAAAGGATTCGCTATGTCCATTCGTATTATTACCGATTCCGCGAGCGATATGTCGCCGGCTGAGCACCCCGCTCTGCGTGTTCTGCCGCTGTCCGTCACCTTTGGCACCGATGTGTACATGGATGGCGTCGACATCGATCACCAGCGCTTTTACGAGATGCTCGTGGAGCGCGATGAGCTGCCCAAGACCGGCCAGGTCAACCCGTACGCGTTTTCGCAGGCGATTGCCGAGGCGCGTGAGGCCGGCGACGAGGCAGTGATTATTACCGTTGGCGCCAAGCTTTCGGGCACCAATCAGAGTGCCCGTACCGCACTTGCCGAGGCGCCGGGCGGCGACGTGTTCGTGGTAGATAGCAACAACGTCACCCTGGGCGAGCGCGTGCTGGTCGAGTATGCGCTGCGCTTGGTGGACGAGGGCCGTAGTGCGGCCCAGATTGCGGCGGCCGTCGAGGCCGTGCGCGACCGTGTGGTCGTCATCGGCCTGCTCGAGACGCTGGAGTACTTGGTGCGTGGCGGTCGCCTGTCTGCTGCTGCGGGCGCTGTGGGCACGCTGCTCAACGTTAAGCCCGTGGTGGCCGCCGAGGACGGCCTGATCGTGCAGCTGGGCAAGGCGCGCGGTTCCAAGAACGGCCGTAACCTGCTCAACCAGAAGGTCGAAAAAGCGGGCGGCGTCGACTTTTCCATGCCGCTGGCGCTGGGCTATACGGGCCTTTCGGACGCCGTGCTCAAGAAGTATATCGAGGACAGCGCGGCACTGTGGGCTGGACACACCGAGAACGAGCTGCCCATCCACACCATTGGCGCCACCATCGGCACCCACGTGGGCCCCGGCGCCGTAGCCGTAGCTTTCTTCCGCCCCGCCAACTAGCTTTCCGGTCAAAACCACCACAAAGGGGACAGGCACCTTTTTGGTGGTTTATGCTTGTTTCGGTTGAAAGGAGCATGCGATGGCGTCTGAGGGCTTTTTTGAGCGGGTGTATGAGGTGGTCGAGCAGATTCCCGAGGGGATGGTTGCCACCTACGGTCAGGTGGCGCTGCTTGCCGGTCGTCCGCGGAGCGCGCGCTATGTGGGCTATGCGCTGCACAGCAACCCGCGCCCCGGCCAAATTCCCTGTCATCGCGTGGTGTTTGCCGACGGCCGTATCTGTGAGGGCTTTGCCTTTGGCGGCCCCGATGCCCAGCGTGAGCTCTTAATGGGGGAGGGTGTGACGTTTACCGATCCCATGCACGTCGACCTGGCCGTCTGTCGTTGGCCTGCCGGACTCTAACAGCTCTGCCGTGGCCAGAACCACCACAAAGGTGCCTGTCCCCTTTGCGGTGGTTTTCTGTTGCAGGTTTACCGGGGCTAACTTATGGAGAAGCTATGGCGGCGAATATTGATGCTGCAAAGTAAACCACGGTGAACTATATTGTATTCAGCAACGGAGTAGGCAATAGGCGATGAAAAAGCCTGCCCTGTTGAGTTTGATTCGCATTCCTCCCCTCTGTGCGATTCAACGGTGTACTTCGGGAACGGGCCCGCCGGCAACTGACTGCCGGCGGGCCCGTTCCTGTTTATCGGGGGAGTGCAATGGGCGGAGCCGAAGCAGTCCGGCTCCGAAAAAGGCGGACGTCGTAGCGCCCGCCCTAAAGCAATCGAAAGCTCAAGCCAGCAGATCGGTCTAGTACACCATGCCCATGGCGTCCTGAACCTCTGCCAGGGTCTGATCGGCGATCTCGTTGGCGCGACGGTTGCCCTCGTGCAGGACGTCCTTCACATAGTCCAGATCGTTCTCGTAGCGCTGGCGACGCTCGCGGATCGGTGCGAAGTACTCGTTGACGGCCTCGGTCACGTACTTCTTGAGCTGGCCGGAGCCGCCCATGCCAATCTCCTCGGCAATCTCGACCTCGGAACGGCCGGTGCAGATGGCGGCCGTCGAAAGCAGGCCGGACACGCCGGGGCGGTTCTCGGGATCGAACGTGATCATGCGCTCGGAGTCGGTCTGGCTCTTCTTGATGCGCTTGGCCGTCTCCTCGGCGGTCATCGAGATGTTGATGGCGTTGCCGTAGCTCTTGCTCATCTTGCGACCGTCCAGGCCGGGCAGCAGCGGGGTCTCGGACAGCAGCGCGTCGACCTCGGGGAACACCTTGCCGTAGCGGTTGTTAAAGCGGCGGGCGATGGTGCGGGTGAGCTCGATGTGCGGCAGCTGGTCGCGGCCGACGGGCACCACATTGCCCTTGCAGAACAGGATGTCGCAGGCCTGGTGCACCGGGTAGGTGAGCAGAAGGCCGGTGAGCTCGTGCCCCGAGGCCTCCATCTCGGCCTTGACCGTGGGGTTGCGCGCCAGCTCGGCCTCGGACACCAGCGACAGGAACGGCAGCATGAGCTGGTTGGCGGCGGGCACGGCGGAGTGCGCGTAGATCATGGTCTTGTCGGGGTCGATGCCGCAGGCAAGGTAGTCCATGACCATGTTGTACACGTTGTCCTGGATGTGCTCGGTGGTGTCGCGGTCGGTGATGACCTGGTAGTCGGCGATGAGTACGTTGGTCCTGGCGCCCATGTTCTGCAGCTCCACGCGGCCCTTGAGGGTGCCAAAGTAGTGACCCAGGTGCAGACGGCCGGTGGGGCGGTCGCCGGTAAGCATGGTGAACTTCTCGGGCGTCTTGGCCAGGCCCTCGCGAATGGCGTTGCTCTTTTGCAGCGCGACTTCGTAGCTGTTCTCGTTTGGCATGATTGCTCCTAACGTTCGTTCGCAGGTTTTGATGATAGCGTGTTTATTGAGAGGGGTGGGCGTGAGTGGGTGAGGGACTGCCAGGGGCCGGCTTTCAAGTCCGCCGCGGCGTTCGCGCGAACGGCTGCCAACGCCTTGGCACATCCTCGGCAGCTTGCCCTAGAGCTTGTGGTGGCGCTCTTCTTTGCGCTCCTCGGCTGCCTGCTCCTCCTGCTTAAAAGCGGGGTCGTCGGGGGTGACCAGCTCGTCCTCGTGCGTGCGCTTGTTGTAATGGTGGCGCAGCACGGGTTCAAACAGGTGCAGGTGCTTGGCGAAGGCAGCCGAGCCAATGGCGAGCACGGTAAAGATGAGCACGCGCATGGGCACCTCGACCTGGTTAATCGCGGCGGCGCCGGCCGAAAGCATGATGCACCAGGCATAGATGAGCAGCACGGCCTGTTTTTGGTTGTAGCCTTCTTGGATCAGGCGGTGGTGGATGTGGCCCTTGTCGGCCTGCCCGATGCTAATGTGGGCGCGCTTGCGGCGCACAATGGCGCTAAACGTGTCGATGATGGGCACGCCGGCAACGATGAGCGGGATGATAAGCGAGGTGAGTGCGGCGGTGCGGCTCACGTTGAGCAGCGAGATGGAGCCCAGCGCAAAGCCCAGAAGCAACGACCCCGAGTCGCCCAAGAAGATGCTTGCGGGGTTGAAGTTGTAGCGCAAAAAGGCCAGACAGGCGCCAAAGAGCGCAATGGAGAGCGCGGCGGCGTCGATGCGGCCCGAGAGAACAGCCATCGAAAACATGGTGAACGATGCGATGCCGCAGATGCCCGTGGCCAAGCCGTCGAGGCCGTCGATGAGGTTAATGATGTTGGTGAATGTCACCAGATAGATCACGGTAATGGGGTAGGCGAGCCATCCGAGCATGATCTCGCCGGGAGCAAACGGGTTGACGATGACGCCGATCCGCAGGCCGCCCATGCAGGCGATAAGCGCGGCGAGGACCTGTCCGGCCAGTTTTTGCTTGGGCTTGAGCTGGATGACGTCGTCGATAGCGCCGGTCGCAAAGATGACGGTAAAGGAGAGGGCCAGCATAGGATAGCTAATGTGAAGGCGCGGGTGCGGCACCAGGACGGGCGGCCAACCCAGGTACCAGGTGCCTAGGATTTGCACAATACAGGCAACGACCAGGCCCAAAAACACCGCCGTTCCGCCCAAACGCGGGATGGGCTTGGTGTTGATGCGGCGCTTAGAAGGATAGTCGACGGCGTCGAGCTTAATTGCCAAGCGCTTGACCAGGGGCACCGTGAGGAAGGTCGTGATAAAGGCCGCCGCTGCCACGCATAGATACGGTATGTAGCTCGGGGATGAAGCCATGAATCTAAAAACCGCCAAGCGTCGAAGGAAAAGGTCAGAAGAACGCCATGCGCAAAGGGCATAGCCAAACCATGATACTCGACCACGGGGGGTGCATGGAATTGCATGCAGCGATAATCACGCGCTTACCAGATATTGGGATGTTGTCGATGGCTTGTCGGGATACCGGCGGGGATCCATATGGGCTGTAATGGTGGTTTTCGGCAAATGAAAACCACCCCCCACGTTACGAAAATGAACCCACCTAAAACAGGTGGGTGCCCTCATCGACTGTTCCAGCGTCCTTAACAACGAAGGATACCTGTACTAGGTACGACTGTGTGGGCTCCCTAAATAAACGCGACGGTTCACCCAGTTGCTCCGCGGGGGGCGGAATACCTACATCATAAAGCGGCACTTTGTCGATTCCAGTCTTGACATTATAAAAAACGTGTCGGACGATTACGGCGCCTTGGGCTCGAGCCGTCTGTGCGGTTGGTCCCTTTACGTTTGAGCTGCTGAATCATTGTTTTGGAGCATGTTTTTATGCCGACGTCGTTGACCGAACTTTTTTCGCCCGCCTGCCATTTGTGTCCGCGCCGTTGCGGTGCGGCGCGCGACGAGGGCGCGCGTGGCGTGTGCGGCGCCGACAACACGCTTAAGGTCGCCCGCGCGGCGCTTCATATGTGGGAGGAGCCGCCCATTTCGGGCGAGGCCGGCTCGGGTACGATTTTCTTTAGCGGCTGTTCGCTCAAATGTATCTACTGCCAAAACCACGAGATCTCGACGGGCAATTTTGGCCTTGAGATTTCGCCTGAGCGCCTGGTCGAGATTATGCTGGAACTGCAGGACCAGGGTGCCAACAACATCAATTTGGTGACTGCGACGCACTATGCGCACCTGTTGCCTGCCGCGATTGCCGCGGCACGGACGCGCGGGCTGGTCATCCCGATCGTCTACAACACGAGTGGTTACGAGCGCGCGAGTGCCGTGGCGGCGCTGGGCGACCTGGTCGACGTGTGGCTTACGGATTTTAAATATGCCGATGCCGGGCTTGCGCAGTCGCTTTCTCATATTAAGGACTACCCGCGCGTGGCTGTGTCGGGTCTGGCCCAGATGGCGCGCGAAATTGAGCGCCGCGGGGGAGAGCTGGTAGACGAGGACGGGCTCATGAAGCGCGGCATAATCGTGCGTCATCTGGTGCTGCCGGGGCATGCGGACGATTCGTGCCGCGTGTTGGACCTGGTGTGGCAGACGGTGGGCGACGTGCCGATCTCGGTCATGAACCAGTACACGCCCAATGCCCTCATGCGCGAACAAGGCGGCGACCTGGCGCGCGCCGTGACGCGCGAGGAGTACGAGCAGGTGCTCGACCATGCCGACGACCTGGGCTTTACGACGATGTTTTGGCAAGAAGGCGGCGCGGTAGACGAGAGCTTCACCCCGGCGTTCGATACCACCGGCGTCCTCACCAGCGCAAAGTAGTGCGCTCGCCGATGATTTTTCTGGGACGGGGATTAAAAAATCATCGAGAGGATCGCCTGCTCGAAAAGTTGTCAAAATAGCCGCGTCCCAAAAAGACTGGGTATTGGGCGTTGACAGTTGGCGAGCCGTAGGTAAAATATCAACTTGTCTTGGGGACGTAGCTCAGTTGGGAGAGCGCTGCCGTCGCATGGCAGAGGCCGAGGGTTCGACTCCCTTCGTCTCCACCCTTGGATTTGATAAGCCGCTGACATTGTGTCGGCGGCTTTTTTTAAAAGAAAGGGCTGTACCATGGCCAAGCTTGAGTCCCAACCACTGTCTGCCGAGGAACGCGCCGAGTTGGAAGAGCTCCGCGCCGAGAAAGCTCGTCGCGAGGCCCAGGAAGAGGCACGCCGCGAGCGTGAGGAGCTGGCCGCCCTGCGTGCCGAGCGTGCGAAGGCCGAGGAGGCCGCCGCGAACGTCGCCCCCGCGCCCAAGCCCGCCGCCGCGAAGCCCGCGCCCACCGCACCTAAACCTCAGCCTAAAAAGGTCGCTCGTTCCAAGTCCGTCGAGCCCAAGCCGAGCCGTGACGAGATGACCTTTGCCCAGCGCATGGTTACCTCCAAGGAGCCTACGGGCGAGAACGAGATCCCTGGCATGGCGCCGGCTCAAAAAATCATCATTGTCCTTGCCCTCATCGCGTTTGTCATCTTTATGGGCTACACGATCCTGACCAGCATGGGCCTGCTCTAGCCCATTCGCGCTGGGTGCCATGCCCGAACACTCTGCCCTTTTCCAACCCTCAACCTCTGCACAACGCATCCGAAAGGTCGCCCCATGGCTTTGACCGACATCTCGCATCCCACCGACATTGCAATGCTCACCGATCTGTACGAGCTCACTATGGCCCAGGGCCTGTGGGAGAGCGGCAAGGCCAATGAGCAGGGTTGTTTTACCGCGTTTTACCGCGACCATCCTTTTGGCAGCGCCTATGCCGTCATGTGCGGCACCGCCGAACTGCCCGAGCTGGTCGAGAATCTGCGCTTTACGCCCGAGGACATCGACTACCTCGCCTCGCTCCAGGCCCCGGCCGGCGGCGCGATGTTCAAGCCTGGATTCCTCGACTACCTGCGCGATTTTCGTGCGCATGTAAACATCGACGCCGTGCCCGAGGGCGAGCTCGTCTTTCCGCGCGAGCCCATGGTTCGCGTCACCGGCCCCGCGCTGGAGTGCCAGCTGCTTGAGACGGCGCTGCTCAACATCGTTGGGTTCCAGACGCTTGTCGCCACCAAGACGGCGCGCGTGGTGCTGGCGGCGGACGGCCGTCCCGTTGCCGAGTTTGGCCTGCGCCGCGCTCAGGGTCCCGATGGCGGCTTGGCCGTCGCGCGCGCGAGCTACGTTGCCGGCTGCTCCTCTACGTCCAATGTGCTCGCCGGCCGCCGCTACGGTATTCCCGTCTTTGGCACGCATGCGCACAGCTGGGTGATGAGCTTCGATTCCGAGCTCGAGGCCTTCCGCGCCTTTGCCAAGTCGAGCCCCAAGAACTGTACGCTGCTCATCGACACCTATGACGTGCGCGAGGGCTGTGAACATGCCATTACGGTTGCCAAGGAGATGGAAGCGGTGGGCGAGCGCCTGTCGGCCATTCGCATCGACTCCGGCGACCTCGCCAAGCTCTCCAAGTATGTGCGCGGCCGTTTTGATGCCGAGGGCCTGCCCTATGTGGGGATCTCGGTTTCTAACGATTTGGATGAGTACACGATTCAGTCGCTGCTCGACCAGGGCGCGCCCATCGACAGCTTTGGCGTGGGTACCAAGCTTGCGACCTGCTATGACCAGCCGGCGCTGGGCGGCGTGTACAAGCTTTCCGCCCGCCGTGCGAGCGAGGCAGATCCATGGACGCCGGTGGTCAAGCTCTCTGAGCAGCCATACAAGCGCACGATCCCGGGTGTGCAACGCGTGCGCCGTTATTACGACGGCTTTGGCGGCCCGGTCTGCGACATGATCTACGACGAGGACCATCTGGCGGGGGAGGGCGCCGCGCGCGGCAATACCCTTGTGGCCGTGAACGATGCCGCCCTGGTGACCGACGTGTCCGAACTCGAGTATCGCGAGCTGCTGGTGCCGATCGTGCGCGATGGCAGTGCGGTGGCTCCGCGTGAGAGCATCCAGGACGCGCGCGAGCGCTGTGCTTGGGCGCTCGACCATCTGGACGCAGCTTTCAAGCGCTTCCTGTACCCGCAGACCTATGTGGTGGGTATGGAGCAGGGCCTGGCTCAGGTGCGCGACGAGCTCGTGCGTAAGAACATGGCCGCGGCCTCTGCCTTTCCCTGGGCTCACTAATTCCTTGGGCGGTAGGGGCGAGTCACGCTTCCCTGGCCGCCGGCTCGGCCGTTCGCTGAACAGTTGATTGGTTTGACGTATGACGACTTCTTATAAAACGATGGTGGTAAAGATCGGTTCGTCTACGGTGGTGGGCGCCGACGGCAAGGTCAACCGCGCCTTTATCGGCGGGCTTGCCGATCAGGCCGCAGCGCTGCGCGAGCTTGGCTGGCGCCTGGTCGTGGTGAGCTCGGGCGCCATTGCCTGCGGCTATCCCGTGCTGGGCTTCGACCGTAAGCCGGTCGGTGACCTGCCGAGCCTGCAGGCCTGCGCCTCGGCTGGTCAGTGCATCATCTCGTCGGCCTATGACGAGGAGTTCCATGCGCGCGACCTGCTCACCTCGCTCGTGCTGCTCACGCGCCATGACACGGCGCGCCGCACGTCCTACCTGCACGCGCGCGACGCCCTGCTGCGCCTTGTGGAGCTGGGTGTGGTGCCGGTCGTCAACGAGAACGATACCGTCACCGTCGATGAGATCAAGTTTGGCGACAACGACACGCTGGCGGCGCTTGTGAGCTGTCTGGTTTCCGCCGATCTGTGCGTGACGCTCTCGGACATCGATGGCCTCTATACCGCCAATCCGCACGAGGACCCCACGGCCGAGTTCGTCCCGGTCGTGCATAAGATCGACGCCAAGATCATCGCCTCGGCAGGCGATTCTTCGACCTCGGTGGGCACGGGCGGCATGATCACCAAGATTCGCGCGAGCCGCATTTTGATGACGGCCGGCATTCAGAGCGTGATTTGCTCGGGCGAGGAGCCCGATGCGCTCGTGCGCCTGGCCCGTGGCGAGAGCGTGGGAACCCTGTTCGACCCGCCGGCGGAGCGCCTGGATATTGCGCCGCGCAAGCTGTGGATCGCGCTGGGTGACAAGGCGCACGGCTCGGTGACGGTCGATGCCGGTGCCGCGAAGGCGCTGGTCAGCCGCGGTTCGTCGCTGCTCGCGGTGGGTATTCGCGAGGTCGATGGCCAGTTTGCCGAGGGCGATGTGCTCGACGTGTGCGACCCGAGCGGCATGGTTGTCGCCCGTGGTATCGCCGAGGCCGATTCGGACGTGCTGGAGCTTGCCGCCGGCCGCCGCCAGGACCAGATTGCCAGCAACCGCCTGCTCGCAGACCTAGCCGAGAAGCCCGCGATCCATAGGGACAACTTGATTGTATTTGCTTAGGCCTCGACGCCGGGCGCCTTCGATCTGCAATGCACGTGGGGCGAAATTACCAGGGTAACTTTGCCCCGCCGCGCTTATGTCCGAGCTGGTCGCCACGAAAACGGCCCATCTACTACGTTTAATAGGCTATCGGTGACCATGCCAAGAATTGCAAAAAGAAAACCGCAGGTAGAACGCCTGCGGTTTTCTTTTTTTATGGCATCTGGTTGGGCCGTGCGGGTGAAACGTAGTAGATGGGCCGCTTTCGTGGCGAAGGACATCATCCGGCACTTGGGGACGTTTCTATTGTGCCGGCAGGTGGGGACACTCCTTTGTTAGAAGATCCGGCGCAGGTCTCCGCGGTTGAGTGCTTCGTCGAAGAGGTGCTTGAACACCACGCCGCCGTGCAGGCCGTCGTGCTCGAACTCGTTGGTCACCCAGGCATGCGAGTTGCCCACGCGGCTGAGCGTATCGAGCTGCAGGCCCGAATCCACGTACATGTCGTCGAAATACACCGCGGCCTGGAGCGGAACTTCGTTGCAGGCCAGGCGCTGCGGGTCGTAGATCTTGTCCCAGCTGGTGTCTTCCATCAGCAGGTCCATGGCGGGCTTAAACGGCTTAAGCTCGGGCATCTGCTCAAACATCCACGGGAACATGGCCTCGCCGGTAAACATGAGCGGGCGTGCGAGCGTGTCGAACTCGGCGCGGTGCGCCTTCTCTTCAGCCGCGGCCCAGCCAATGGGCATAGTGTCGCCGTCGGCGTATATGAACTCCTGCAGCGTCCAGTACAGCGGATTCGTGCGCGTGTTGGTGCGCTCGAAGGCGCGCATCAAAAAGCTGTCGGATACCGAGGAGCCGCAGGTCAGCGTGCCGTCGCCGTCAACAAAAGCGTGATCGATAATCCAATGCATGCGCTCAAAGCTCGGCTTCATGCCAAAGTCGCTGCCCATGAGCTGTAGACGCTCGACCGTCATCGGCGAGCCGTCGGGCAGCACGGGCTTCTGGGCCTCGAGCGTATCGGCCAGGGCCGCCACGCGTTCGACGTCGGCGGGGTAGCGGTCGTAATACTGCTGAGTTTTAGCTGCCATGCGCGGGAAGGTGTGCGCGTAGACCTCGCTGGCGCTCGCTGGCACGTGTGGAATGCCGCCGCAGGTAAAGCTTGCCGCCACGCCTTCGGGGAAGAGCGACAGATAGCTCAACGTCAAAAAGCCGCCGTAGCTCTGGCCGAGCGTGACCCAGGGCTTGCCGCCAAAGCCCACCAGACGCAGGTACTCAAAATCGCGCACGATGGAGCTGGCGAGGTGGCGCTTGAGGAAGTCGGCCTGCGAGCGTGCTGTATCGGCGCCGGCGGCCGTTGCGCGATCACCCAGTGCCTTGATCGTGCGTCCGTCCACGCAGCTACTGCGTCCGGTGCCGCGCTGGTCGGGAAGGACCACACGGAAGTGCTTGACGGCCTCCTCGATCCAGCCGTCGCTTGTAGGCGACAGCGGACGCGGGCTCTCGCCGCCGGGGCCGCCCTGCAAAAACAGGAGCAGCGGCAGATCGTCGTTGATGCGGTCGGGCGCGCAAACCACGCGGTAGAAGAGCTTGATGCTCTCGGGCGCGCCGGCGATTGGTGCCGGCATAGCGCCGCGGCGCATGGTGCTGCCGACGGCCAGGAGCATCGGCTCAAGGCCGCGCCAGTCAAGGGGGACGTCGATGCTGTGGTCCTCGACGTAAAGGCCGGTGACGTGGTACGAAGTGATGAGGGCCATGTGAGTCTTCCGTTCGTTGCGGTGTTTCGGGTTGACCAATTCTACCGCCGCGGGCGAGGCCATGCGCAAATCGGCTACCATGGTTGCAAACTTCTAGGAGAAAGGGCCGCCCATGTCGGTCGATATAGCCACGTATGTCCACGATCTTGCCGTTGCCGCCAAGGCAGCGTCGGCCTCGCTTGCCACGGCGAGCGATGAGCAGCGCCAGAAGGCCGTGCGCGCCATGGCCGCAGCACTGCGCAACGGTGTCGACTCCATCGTCGCCGCCAACGAGCTCGATATGTCCGCCGCGCGCGATGCGGGCACTTCGGCCGGTCTGCTCGACCGTCTGCTGCTGACGCCTGAGCGCGTCGAGGGCATGGCCGCCGGTTTGGAGAAGCTCGCCGAGCTGCCCGATCCCGTCGGCCGCGTGCTCGACCACCGCGTGCTTGCGAGCGGTGTGGACCTGACCCGCGTGAGCGTGCCGTTGGGCCTGGTCGCCATGGTCTACGAGGCGCGCCCCAACGTGACGGCCGACGCCGCAGGCATCTGCATCCGTACCGGCAACGCCTGCATTCTACGCGGCGGCTCGCTGGCCTATCACTCGTGTGCCATGATCGCCGAGCTGCTGGCCGATGCGCTCGAGGCCAAGGGCTTCCCGCGCGAGGCCGTGTCGATGATCGAGTCCACCGACCGCGAGGCCACCGGCGAGCTCATGAAGCTCCGCAGTATTGTCGACGTACTCATTCCGCGCGGAGGTGCAGGCCTGATCCAGCGCTGCGTGCGCGAGTCGCTTGTGCCGGTGATCGAGACGGGCACGGGCAACTGCCACATCTACGTGCATGAATCCGCCGACTTTGATAAGGCGCTCAACATTATCGTTAATGCCAAGACCCAGCGCGTAGGCGTGTGCAATGCCGCCGAGTCGCTGCTGGTCGACCGTGCTGTGGCCGATGCGTTTTTGCCCGCGGTCGTGACCGTGCTGCATGACCACGGCGTGCTGATTCACGGCGACGAGGCAACCTGCGCCGCATGCGCCGATGCCGGGCTTGTGGAGGGCGATGACTACGTCGCCGCGACTGAGGAGGACTGGGGTCGCGAGTACCTGGCGCTCGAGATGAGCGTGAAGGTCGTGGCAAACGAGGACGAGGCCATCGCACACATCAACCGCTACGGCACGATGCACTCCGAGGCCATCGTTGCCGAGGATACGGATGCTTGCGAGCGCTTCCTCGATGCTGTCGATGCCTCGGCCGTGTACTCCAACGCCAGCACTCGCTTCACTGACGGCGGCGAGTTTGGCCTGGGTGCCGAGATCGGCATCTCGACCCAAAAACTCCACGCCCGTGGCCCCTTTGCCGCCGAGGCCCTCACCACCTACAAATACAAGCTCCGCGGCACCGGCCAGGTCCGTCCCTAACGCCCGCGCAAACAAAAACCACCACAAAGGTGCCCTTTGTGGTGGTTTTAGGTGGCGTTGACGGTTAGGCCTGGAAGGTATCTCGGTCGGGGGCGAAGGACTGCATGGCCGCGATGGTGCGGTCAAAGAGCTCGGGGAGCTCCCAGCCCAACATCTCGGCGCCCTGCGAAATCACGTCGCGCGAGCAGCCGGCGGCAAAGCGCTTGTCCTTGAACTTCTTCTTGAGCGACTTGGTCGTAAAGTCCATAACGCTCTTGCTCGGGCGCATGATGACGGCGGCGCCGATCAGGCCGGTGAGCTCATCGCAGGGAAACAGGATCTTCTCCATCTGCAGCTCGGGTTTGGGCAGCGAGGTGTTGAAGTCCGACGTGTGCGTCTGGATGGCGCGAATGAGCTCGGGAGACGCACCTTCGCCCTTAAGAATCTCGGCAGCATAGATGGTGTGGTTCATGGGGTCGTCCTCATGCTCCTCCCAATCCAAGTCGTGCAGCAGGCCGACGATGCCCCAAAACTCCTCGTTCTCGGGGTCGAACTCGCGCGCAAAGTAGCGCATAGTGCCCTCGACTGTCTCGCCATGGGTGATGTGGAACGGGTCCTTGTTGTGCTCGTTGAGCAGTTCGAACGCGCGGTCGCGGGTGATTCCGGCGGTAAGCGGCTCTGCCATAGGAGACTCCTTGTGCTCGTGGGTATCGATAAGAATGAATACTACTAGAACAAGAAAACCACCACAAAGGTGCCTGTCCCCTTTGTGGTGGTTTTTGGCGCGGATGGGTTAGTTGAGGGCGGCTTGGGCTAGGCGGGCTTCAGCGTCCTCCTCGGTGACGCCCAAGGCCACGGCGAACTCCTCGATGGAGCGGCGCTTGGCTTCCTTGAGTACGCGCATGTAGTAGGAGCTGGGCTTTTTATCAGCTTCCTCGGCCTGGCGAATGCGGTGCATCATGGTCTTTGCCACGCGGACCGTCTCGGGCGCGCCCAGCTTGAGCTGCTGCTTAAAGTGCGTCTCCTCAAGTGAGCTGTTGCGCTCGGTGAAGGTGTCGCACTCCAGCTCGTCATAGTGGCTCAGCAGGTGCTCGGCATCTTGCTGAGAGATGGCGGCGTGCAAACGATCGGCCTGCGCCACGGGGTACATGAGGATCGTCTGCGCATGTCCCTGCTTGGTCTCGAGCAGCAGCATGGGCTGCGGCGTGTCGTCCCTAAAACCGACGACGGTGCAGACTCCCTGACCCGGATGAATGACGTGTTGACCGATTGAGAACATGCTACCTCCAACTTATACGAATTTACGTATGTCTAGAATAACACGCTGACGTGCGCAAACCCGTACTTTATGCAGGAAAAGCACACAACCCCGATAGGTAAGAGTATTCGATAACAGACGCAGCTCATTCACACCTTTATGCATTTTCAACGCCTGTATAATCTGCAGGCAGACCGGCATCTTTGAGTGACTCCATACAAGCTGTAGTCATTTTTGTGCATATGCAATATCTATTAGCTTTACCCTGCGACAGTGCCCGTCGCTTGTGATAGAGTGCTACAAACTCTGGCTTTTGCCCTACGAGTGACCAAGAGCTCGGGGGCTTTAACACAAGGAGGATCTATGCCCGAGAAGATTGAAGAGCTGGTACGCGCTGCGCTTGCTGCGGCCCAGGAGGCCGGCGACCTTTCCGCATTTGAACTTGACGATTGCGCTATCGAGCGACCGGCTGACACTTCTCATGGCGAGTGGACCTCTACCATGGCCCTGAAGTCCGCCAAGCTGGCCCACTGCGCCCCGCGCAAGATCGCCGAGGCCATCGTTGCCCATATGCCCGAGGACCCCGCGATCGAGAAGGTCGAGATCGCAGGCCCCGGCTTCATCAACTTCTACCTCTCCGTTGCCGTCAAGAATGCCATCTTTGGCGAGGCTCGCGAGAAGGGTATGGACTTCGCTAAGTCCAACGTCGGTGGTGGCCTGAAGACCCAGGTCGAGTTCGTTTCCGCCAACCCCGTCGGCCCCATGCACATCGGCCACGGCCGCTGGGCCGCGCTGGGCGACTCGCTCTGCCGCGTTATGGATCACGCCGGTTACGACATCCAGCGTGAGTTCTACATCAACGACCACGGCTCTCAGATGAACACCTTCGGCAACTCCATCAGCACGCGCTATATGCAGCTTGCCGACATCATCGCCAAGCAGGGCGTGGATATCGACGAGGCTCACAAGCTGCTGATCGCCGACCGCGACGCCTTTGTTGCCGACGAGAACGACGAGCATCCCGAGACCCATCCGTACCAGGACAACTTTGCCGAGACCCTGGGCAAGGACTCCTATGGCGGCGACTACATCATCGACGAGGCCGCCGAGTTCTGGCGCACCGATGGCGATAAGTGGGTCGAGGCCGATCCGCAGGAGCGTATGGAGAGCTTCCGCGAGCGCGGCTATGTGAAGATGGTCGACAACATGCGCGACCTCTGCCACGCCGTCAATTGCGACTTCGATCGTTGGTACTCCGAGCGTTCGCTGTATGTGAAGGACACCGAGGGTGAGACCGCCGGCACCTCCGCCGTCGACCGCGCTTTTGAGAAGCTCGACAAGATGGGCTACCTCTACACCAAGGACGGCGCCCTGTGGTTCCGCTCCACCGACCTGGGCGATGACAAGGACCGCGTCCTGATCAAGTCCGACGGCGAGTACACCTACTTCGCCTCCGACGTTGCCTATCACTGGGATAAGTTCCAGCGCGTCGACCACGTCATCGACATCTGGGGTGCCGACCACCACGGCTACATCGAGCGCGTCCGCTGCGTCTGCGACGCCCTTGGCTATCCCGGCAAGTTTGAGGTTCTGCTGGGCCAGCTCGTCAACCTGCTGCGTAACGGCAAGCCCGTCCGAATGTCCAAGCGCAAGGGCACCATGGTGACCCTGCAGGAGCTCGTCGACGAGGTCGGCTCCGATGCCGCTCGCTACACGCTCATCTCCAAGAGCTCCAACCAGATGGTCGACTTCGATATTGAGGCCGTTAAGAAGCGCGACAACTCCAACCCGGTCTATTACGTGCAGTATGCTCACGCCCGCGTGTGCTCCATCCTGCGCCGTGCCGCCGACGTTACGCCCGAGCAGGCTGACGAGATGGGCATGAAGGCCGTCGCCGAGAAGGCCATCGGCGAGAACGTCGATTACTCGCTGCTGACCGACCCGACCGAGCTTGCCCTTTCGCGTAAGCTCAACGAGCTCACCGACCTCATCGCCAGCTGCGCTCGCGACCGCGCCCCGTTCCGTCTGACGCACTTTGCCGAGGAGCTTGCCGGCGACTTCCACAGCTTCTACGCTGCCTGCCAGGTGCTGCCGAGCGAGGGCCGTCCCGTCGACCCCGAGCTTTCGCGTGCCCGTCTGGCCGCTTGCGATGCCGTCCGCGTGACGCTCGCCCTGGTGCTCACCCTTGTTGGTGTCTCCGCTCCCGAGCAGATGTAAGCTGCGGGTCATTTAACCGTGTAGGTTCGGCTTTGCTGAGCCCTATAAGCCCGATCTCCATGCGGAGGTCGGGCTTTTTGCAAACGCCGACGTATTGACGAATTTGGAACTGCTGGAAATACGAAACTATGCCGGTTTACTACGATGAATATGAGAAATTCCAACCACGCCAGCTTTTCGCAAAAAAGTGCAGGGCATCTACCTGCGGTTTTAGTTCAACAAGTTTCGGAGTGGTCGCGGTTGAGCGATTCATCGTAGTAAACCGCCATAGTTTTGGCGGAGGCAGTCAGATTTGTGGGTGTTAAACCAAAGAGTGCCCCTTTTGACTAGTCGTTTAAGAGCGTTCCCAATGACTAAGTTGCAGGTGGCGGCGGTTGTGTTACACTAACGCTGCGTATATGACGCAATCATCTCGATACAGATCAATGATGTCCGTCGTTTTGAACGGAACTAGACTGTTTAGCCGCCCTGAAGGTTTATGCAGGGAGCATGTGATCACAGGGCTTGAAAAGAAAGTTGAGCAAACACTGTGTCTGATCAACAGCAAGAAAACGAAATAACGACGACGCAAGCCGCTCCCGCTGCACCGGTTGCGTCGGACCAGGTCGCGGCGCCCGCGCATGCCTCGGCTCCTGAGACGCCTAAGGCTGCTTCGACGCCTACGCCTGCAACGGCTGAGAAGGCCGTGCCTGCAACTGGTGAGGAGGCTGCTCCGGCAAAGCCCAAGCGTACGCGCCGCACGGCCAAGCCTGCTGCTGACGGCGAGGAGGTCACCAAGCCCAAGCGCCGTACCACGCGCATGACGCGCGTCAAGCGCACCGTTGCAGCTGACTCCTCGGCGCCGATTTCCGATGAGGTCGCGCAGGCACGTGCGTTGGCGCAGATTAGCGAGGCTCAGGTGGTGCGCGCCCGCCGTCGTGCTGCCGAGCGCGAGGCCGCGGCTCTGACCGAGCTTGCAGCTCCGTCTGTGCCCGAGACACCTGCCGCCACCGAGACCCCTGTCGCCGACCAGCCGACCGAGAAGCCGGTACCGCGCACACGCCGTCGCACGGCTGCTAAGGCCGAGCAGGTTGCCGATCAGGTAACCCCCGAGCTCACTGAGGCTTCGGTCCGTTCCGTGGCAGGGGAGGGCACATCGCCTGTTGAGCCCGCTGCGTCTGTCGAGGCCAGCGAAGTTCCCGTTGTCGATCCGGCTTTGCGCCCGCACCGTCGCGGTCGCAAGCCCAAGGCCTTCGTCGAGGCAGAGAAGGCTGCAGCCGCAGCTGCAGCCGCTCGGGATGCTGCGGCGACCGCCGAGTCTGCAACCGCTGCCGATGCACCCGTCCAGGATGCTACGACTTCCGAGGCCGCTCCCGCCGATGTCGAGCTCGCCGATGTCCGTCCTGGTCGCAGCCATCGTACTGCTGCTAAGCGCACGTCCAAGGCCAAGGCTGCCAAGAAGGGTGCGTCCGAGGATTCCGCCGAGACGACCGTCGATGCATCGATTGATGCCGCCGAGCCCCAGGACGTCGAACGGCCTGCGTCCGAGAAGCCCAAGCGCGGTCGTAAGAAGTCCGCTAAGGCCAAGGCGTCCGAGCAGCAGGCTGATGTCGAAGCGCAAGTCGATTCCGGTGCCGAGGGCAATGACGCCGCTGCGGCCAATGCCGACGCCGCCGCAACCGATGGCGCCGCGCCCGCCGAGGCCGAAGACGGCGCTCGCCCCAACCGTCGCCAGCACAAGCGCAACGACGAGCGCAATGAGCGCAAGGACGACCGCAACAACGACCGCCGCAACCGCCAGCGCGATCGCAAACAGCGCAACAAGGAGCGCAACGCCGCCCCCACCGAGCCCACGCTTTCGCGTGAGGAACTCGCGGCCATGAAGGTTGCCGAGCTGCGCGAGAAGGCCAAGGAGTTCGAGATCGAGACGACCGGCAAGAAGAAAGCCGAGCTCGTCGAGGAGATCTACGTCACCGCCGCGAAGGCCGAGGGCTTCCGCGACATCAAGGGCATCCTGCAGATTCGTCCGGACAGCTCCGGTATCATCCATGCCCATGGCTACATGAAGTCCAACGACGACGCCTTCGTGCCCGCCTACCTAATCCGCTCCGCGCGCCTGCGCACGGGCGACGTCATCGAGGGCTCGCTGCGTCCTTCGCGCGGCGGCGACAAGCGCGCCGGCCTCGCCAAAATCACGACCGTCAACGGTCTAGACCCCGAGCAGATTCGCAACCGCCCCAAGTTTGGTGACCTCACCCCGGTCTATCCCAACGAGCCGCTGCGCATGGAGCACGGCAAGGACTCCATTACCGGTCGCGCCATCGACATCGTGTCGCCGATCGGCAAGGGTCAGCGTGGCCTGATCGTGTCCCCGCCCAAGGCCGGCAAGACCACGATCCTCAAGAAGATCTGCCAGTCTATCTCGATTAACAACCCCGAGGTGCACCTCATCTGCCTGCTCGTCGACGAGCGCCCCGAAGAGGTCACCGATATGCAGCGCTCCATTAAGGGCGAGGTCGTGGCCTCGACCTTCGATATGCCCGCCGACAACCACACCCGCGTGGCCGAGCTCGTCATCGAGCGCGCCAAGCGCATCGTGGAGCTGGGCGGCGATGTCGTGGTGGTGCTCGACTCCATCACGCGTCTTGCCCGCGCCTACAACTTGGCGGCGCCCGCCTCGGGCCGTATCCTTTCGGGCGGCGTCGATTCGGCGGCGCTGTATCCGCCCAAGCGCTTCCTGGGCGCAGCCCGTAATATCGAGAACGGTGGCTCGCTCACCATCCTGGCCTCTGCCCTCATCGACACCGGTTCCAAGATGGACGAGGTCATCTTTGAGGAGTTCAAGGGCACCGGCAACATGGAGCTTAAGCTCGACCGCGACCTGGCCGATCGCCGCATCTTCCCGGCTATCGACCCCGTTGCCTCCGGTACGCGTAACGAGGACCTGTTGGTCGACGAGCAGATGCGTCCGTTTGTCTTTGGCCTGCGTCGCATTCTTGCTGGCATGAACAACACCGAGCGCGCCGCCGCGTCGTTTATCAAGGGTCTTAAGGGCACCAACACCAACCAGGAGTTCCTGGTGCGTTCGGCCAAAAAGCACAGCGACTACGAGCAGACGTTCTAGGTTGTCATCCACACGCAGCGATAGTCATCAATGCAATAAAGGGTCGGGGCTTTGAGCCTCGGCCCTTTTCCATATCGCCGTTCGACACCATTTTTTAGCCATAAGACTGGCAAGCAGCAGGTTTCCCGTTTCAATCCGACATCGTCGCTTGCAATCGACAGGGCGGTTTCGCATAATAGCTTTTAAGCTTCGCGACGGAAAACGCAGATGAAACGAACCATATACCGTTGCTTTGGGGCATAGCCCCGCTTCATCTTCTCTCGCGCAGCCAACTGAATGATGCGATTTGGGTGCTGGAAGATGGGGAGAGCTCATGGCTTCTTCTGATGCAACACAACGAGCAGTCCTTGCCGGACTTTCGTGCGGGATCGGCCTTGCCGCTCCCGTGGTTATGTATGCCGCGACGCTGCCGTTTTCGACGGTGAACGAGACGGTCGCGGCGGGTGCGGTTCCCTTCGCCGTGGGCGCAGTGGCGGGCGTGGGTATCTATGCCGCCTCGCTGGGTATCTCCGAGTACCGTGCGCAGCGTGAAGAGCGTCTGTTCCAGCCCGATGCCATGGGCGGTGCCGCCAATCTCAATCAGCATCAAAGCGAGTTCAAGACCGCCTCGATTCCAGCTCAGCAGCAGGATGCGACTCCTTACGCTGCGGCTTCTGCTTCTCAGGCTCAGGCGGAGCAGTCTACCTCGGCATTCCTTTCCGGCCTGACCGGTGCGTTCCAGCGCCGTCATGCCGATGATGGTGTCCCTACCATCGCTCGAGCCGCAGATGCTATGGACGAGGACGAGGCTTGGTCCATGATCGACAGTATGCTCGATGACGATTCGCCGGTGAGCTGCGACCCTGCACACTCGCGCGACGTCTATCAAGTCGCCATCGACGAGCTCACCAACGGCGGGCAGACCGGCTCCTTCAATCGCGACGACATCGCCGCCGCGGCACGCGCCGTGTCTGGTTCCCAGGCCGCCCCTGCGGGCAGCACGGCGGCTTTCGTGGCACTCGTTGCCAACGCGGCAGCCAATAACGCCTACAGCGCTACCTCGGCGGACGCGAACGCTTCTGCCGACAATTCGTACGTTGATGAAGCCATGACTGCGGACGAGGAGGCCGTTGCCGCCCGCCGTGCCGCCGAAAGCTCGCTGTGGGGCGCTCCTGCCCAGCAGCAGGCGGCTGAGGCTGCGCCGTACAATGCAAACCTCGCCAGCATGCCTATCATCTCCGGTGCCGCGGACATCGATCTCGATGACCTCGATGAGCCTGCAGCCATCACCGCATCGATTGATGCCCAAGATCGCATCGACACCGGCGACCTTCCGGATGCCTCGCTCGAGGTTGATGTTCCCATGGCCGATTACTCGGGCCACGAGGACATGTGGGCCGCCGCCACCGCGATTCTGGATGAGATTGACGAGCCCGCTCCTGTTGCAGCCCCCGCTCACGTCGCTGCCCCTCAGTCTGCTGCCCCCGCCTATGTCGGCCGTCACAGCGCTGTGTTCCCCGAGGATACTGCCCGTATCTCGCGCGAGAGCATCGAGCGGGCCGAGGCTATTGCCGCCGGCATTATGGAAAACCGTCGTCACGAGTGCGTCAATCAGATCCTCGAGGAAGAGATCGAGCGCCTGCAGTCCTCTACCGCCAAGCGTACGGGCCGTGCTTATCTGAGCGTTATCGAGGGCGGTACCGCCAGCTTCGCGCCGCTCCGCGCGGAGGCATTACTTCTGCATGGTTAAGATCAATCGAAAATGGGCGGTTGTAACCTGCCTGATGGCGCTCTTGATCTGGGGCAATTCGCTGGTTCCCGGCTCGGGGTCGGGCTCGCTGAGCCTAACGGTCATGGAAGCTATCCGCGGTTTCCTGCACGGCGTGGGACTTCCATATGAATGGGTGACCAACTTTGTTGTTCGCAAGTGCGCGCATTTTACCGAGTATATGGTGCTCGGCATCCTGGCAACGCATGCCTTTGATTTTGAGGGCCGGCGCACCTTTGACGTGCTGCTGCCCACGGCGGTGTTCCTGCTGCTGATTCCCTCGATCGACGAGACGATTCAGCTCTTTGTGCCGGGACGCGCCGGCATGATCACCGATGTGATGATCGACTGCTGTGGAGCGGCAACGGGCGTTGTGCTCCGATATCTACTACGATCGCTCATATGTGCCAAAAAGGCCGCCTAGGACGTATGTTTGGTCCTAGGCGGCCTTTTTTATTAGAGGGCTTATATGGGGCGTGGTGGCGTCGTTCCGTAGGTCGGATTTGCCGGGCGCGTCACGCCCTGTGGGTGCGTCTGCTACTGAAGCGCCTGTGCGCCCAGGGCCAGGCAACCCATAATGCCCTGCTTGCCCTCGAGGCTGTTGTTGACGATGTAGTTATCGATGTCGTTGACCTCGGGCGTGACGATATAGCCGTTGAGCATTTCGGCGCACTTCTTGCGCGCGAGCGGCACGATGGGGGTGTGGTCGGCTACGCCGCCGCCGATGATGATCTTTTGCGGCGCGTAGCACAGCGTGTAGGTCATGAGCGCCTGTGCCAGATAGCCGGCGAGCAGGTCCATGGCCTCCGGGTCATCGGCCATGTCTCCGGCGCTCTTGCCATCCCAGCGCTTTTTAACGCCGGGGCCGGCGATGAGGCCCTCGAGGCAGTTGTCGTGGAAGGGGCAGGCGCTATGCTCGCCGATGGTGTCGCGCGGGTCGCGCGTGACCAGAATGTGGCCGGCCTCGGGATGCATCATGCCGTGCACGAGCTTACCGCCCGAGAGCACGCCGGCGCCCACGCCGGTGCCGATGGTCAGGTAGACCACATCGGTAAGGCCCTTGGCGCAACCAAACGTGACCTCGCCTAGGCAGGCGACGTTGACGTCGGTATCGTAGCCGCAGGGGATATTGAGCTCGTTTTGGATAGTGCCCAGCAGGTCAAAGTAGCGCCATGCCGTTTTGGGCGTCTCCAGGATCTTGCCGTATTGGGGCGAGGCGGGGTTGACTGCGGTAGGGCCAAAGGCGCCAATGCCCAGCGCGGCGATGCCCTTGTCGGCAAACCACGCGTTGACGGCCTCGACGGTCTCCTGCGGGGTCGTGGTCGCGATCTGCTCACGCTCCAGGACCGTGCCGTCTGCATAGCCCGTGGCGCAGACCATCTTGGTGCCGCCGGCCTCGAGCGCTCCGATAAGCTGCTGCTCTGCCATAATATTCCTCTCTGGGACGAGTTGCTCCGTGACTAAAGTATAGAGCTCAAACCATTTAAGAAAGCGCTATAGAAAGAAGCCTCGCAACGCGGCGGGCGGTGCGAGGCTTCTTTGGTTGCTTTAGTTGCCGGGCCGTCCTTACCCGCGCGGCTTGATTTTATCACGTAGCGACTTGAGGTTCTCCAGCGCCGCGTTAAGCGTCTCGTCTCGCTTGGCAAAGTGGAAACGAATCAGATGGTTGACGGGCTCGCGGAAGAAGCTCGAGCCGGGCACTGCGCCCACGCCCACTTTAGACGCGAGGTCCTCACAGAATTCGAGGTCGCTGTCATAGCCAAACTCTGAGATGTCCATCATGACGTAGTAGGCGCCCTGCGGCACGTTATGCTCAAGACCGATACTGTCGAGTCCCTGGCAGAACAGGTCGCGTTTGGCGGTATAGAGGTCAAGGACCTCATCGTAATAGCTGTCGTCGAAGTTGAGGGCGGTGACGACAGCTTCCTGCAGGGGAGCGGCGGCGCCCACGGTGAGGAAGTCGTGGACCTTCTTGATGCGCTCGGTGATCTCGGCAGGGGCGATGGTGTAGCCCAGGCGCCAGCCGGTGATGGAGTAGGTCTTGGACAGCGAGCTGCAGCTGATGGTGCGCTCAAACATGCCGGGCAGCGTGGCCATATAGACGTGCTCGTGGGGCGCGTAGACGATGTGCTCGTAGACCTCGTCGGTGATGCAGTAGGTGTCGTACTTTTTGCAGAGGTCGGCGATAAAGGCGAGCTCCTCGCGCGTGAAGACCTTGCCGCAGGGGTTGGAAGGGTTGCACAGGACGATTGCCTTGGGGTCGTTGTCGCGGAAGGCCGCCTCGAGTGTCTCGCGGTCAAAGTCGAATGTGGGCGGGTTGAGCGGCACATAGATGGGCTCGGCACCCGAAAGGATCGTGTCGGCGCCGTAGTTCTCGTAGAACGGCGAGAAGATGACGACCTTGTCGCCGGGGTTCGTGACCGTCATCATGGCGGCCATCATGGCCTCGGTGGAGCCGCAGGTGACCACGATATTCTGGTTGGGGTCGACCGGCATGCCCGTAAAGTGCTCCTGTTTGGCGGCGAGTGCCTCGCGCATGGCCTGGGAGCCCCAGGTTATGGAGTACTGGTGATAGAGCGGCTTGGGATCGGCGGCGATGGCGCTGAGGCTATCGAGCAGCTGCGCCGGGGGATCGAAGTCGGGGAAGCCCTGCGACAGGTTGACGGCGCCGTACTTATTGGAGATGCGTGTCATGCGGCGGATGACCGAATCGGTAAATCTTGCCGTGCGGTTGGAGAGTTCTTTCATGACGGTCCTTTCGAGGATTTGCAGTGGGGCAAGTTTACTCCTATGAAACCGGTGGGATTTGCTCGAAATGGTCTCGAAAAACTCTTTTCAAAATTCTTGAAAATTGGGGCTTGCATCGCGTGGCGTTCCTTGCAATAATAGTCGAGCGCGAAGCGCACAGGACACGGTGGGTGTAGCTCAGTTGGCTAGAGCGACGGGTTGTGGTCCCGTAGGTCGAGGGTTCGAGTCCCTTTACCCACCCCAGTTCTTGCTTCGTGTTGATATCGGGTCGTTAGCTCAGTTGGTAGAGCAGGGGACTCTTAATCCCAAGGTCCAGGGTTCGACCCCCTGACGGCCCACCCAAAGATTGTTAAAGCGACTGGCTCAGGCTGGTCGCTTTTTTGTTGACCTCGCATGGGGTCGAACCCGTCGGGGCGCGAAGCTGAGGAAATGCGTGAGCATTTACCAGCGTAGCGCGCAAGGCGCCTTGGCGCCGCAGCGGTCGCCTGCAAAGCAGGCTGACCCCCTGACGGCCCACCAAAGCAAGTTAAGACGGTCAACGAAAGTTGGCCGTCTTTTTTGTTGACCTCGCATGGGGTCGAACCCGTCGGTGCACAGCTGCTTTCACAGATCGAGCCTACCCTGGGGATCGGTAAAACCGTCAGTACCCTCCTTGAGTTTCTTCTCGTCTGCCTTCACACGACGCTCGAGCTTTTTTGTATCCTCGGCAGGCGGTAGGTTCTCGGGGACAATTCCGCGGTCGATGAGGCTGCCACGCACGCTTGTGTTGTTCTCGACGTGCTCTTGCTTGATCTGGTCCAGACCGTACAGGTCGTGTTCCTCGGCGTTGAAGGCCGTCATCGAGTTCGTAAGGTCCTTTGCTTTGATGAGGACATCGGCTAACCTGTCCGCCAATGCCGCGCTCTTGGGTACGCCGAGCTGCTGCTTCATTTCCGCCGTGCTTCTGCCGCCGAATAACGCTTCATCGCCCTTCGACTTGATGATCGCGAATCCTTTGGAGTCAACGCCGCGTTTGAACGCAATACCCGAGAGCTGTTTCTCTGAATCGGATAGCGAGTGGCGCGCCTGCAAGCGCTGAATCTCTGCGAAGCGCTGCTCTATGAGCTCTTGGCGGCGCGTCTGGACGGCAAAGTATGCCTGCGCGAGCGCGATCTCCGGCTTGTTTGGATCTCCGTTTTGGGCGATTAAATAGCATGCGTAGCGCGTAAGTTTGTAGTCTTTAACCGCGCGAGCGGCGACACCGGCAGTTACCATTTTCGTGGTGTCACGAAAATGGGAATCAACTGGAGTTTTGTTTGTTTCGCACGAGACTTTTGCCCTCTTAACAACTTCGGCGAAGTTCTCCCATCGAGTGTACCCCATGGGTTCCATTAAATCGCGTGCGAGCCAATATTCAACGCCGTCTTCCACATTGGCGTAGCTATCAAGTTCGACACGCCACTTCTCGATATCTCTACTGTCCATATCTCCTCCTCGCTGGTCTATTGTCTATGCGGGCTTTGCCCACTCTGTATTCAGAATAAGGATACGCTGCCGTGCGGACATGAATGGGCCCGTGCTGCTTCGAGCTCACGGGGCCCATGGATATCGATTGGTTGTGTTCTGCTTTAGATAGGTGTCCGGTTTAATCCGCTCGATAGTGCGACCCGAGACTTTCAGTTCGCTTGCGCATGGCTTTGACCATTTCCTGTGCTAGTCGAATCTGCGACTGTAGGCGGGCGAGGGCTGCGATCTCGCTGTCATCGGTATGCGGCTTGCTCAGCGCCATGGCCTTGTCTTGCAGGCTTTCAAGCTGTTGCAGGGCCTCGGATAGGCCTGTTTCGGTCCTGTTGATCATGCAAAAGGTGCTCATCGTGTGCCTAAGGCTGTGTGTCAGGCGTTCGGCATCTGTTGTGGCAATGCCGTACTGGGGGAGGGTGATATCCGCCTTCAGGGCCGCCTCAGGCTCTTTCTGCGCTGTGAGGGCTGCCGATGCGCCCGCGATACGTCCGAATACGATGCCGTTGGCGCTTGACAAGCCACCAATGCGGTCGGCGCCGTGCATGCCGCCTGTCGCCTCGCCGCAAGCGTAGAGGCCCTCAACGCCCGTGTGCGCGGTCTTATCGATCTTGATGCCGCCGTTAGCGGCGTGGGCATACATCGCAACGCGCATCTCGTCAGTCGGGGCGATGCCGTGCTCGTCTTGCAGCCAGGTGGCAAAGGTCTGCACAAACTCTGGGACATCCTCGCGGGGGAAGTCGTAGTGGAGTGCCAGGCCTTCGACACCTGCCTGATCGATGACGAGATCGATAGCGCGGGAGGCCAAGCGTGACGTGAAGGGACCATATCCAGAGCGCTGCTCGAGCAGGTCGTCCAGCTTGTCGTCGGCAATATCTGCTGGCTGGTCTACATGTACGTAGCGCCAGGTCTTCTCGTTAAAGACAAGGTTGCGCTTGGGCTCGATGAAGCCGGGCATCATCTGCATGAACTCTATATTAGTAAGCGATGCGCCGTGCGCCAGTGCGATGGCCTGTGATGAGCTGAGCACGTCGGCGGAAGTGAGGCTTCGCTCGAACAGGCCACCCGTGCCACCGGCTGCGATGATCGTGGCTTTGGTAGCAAAGGGCACGATTCGATCTTCGGTGAGGTTGTAGAGCGCGGTTCCGGTGATTCTGCCGTTCGTGTCCTCAACAAGGTCGATAAGCTCATGGCGGGGGAGCAGGCGAATGCCGAGCGACTCGATCCGGGCTGTCAGAGCGTCCTCAAGGGGCTTGCGGGTGAGGCCGCGCCACATGCGCGTTTTGTGGTCAAAGCAGGGGATAAACTGCTTTTGCTGAGCGCTCTCAGCGTTTTGCGGACGCTTGAGCTCAACGCCCAGGTCTTGCTCGAGCCATTCAATTGCCTGGGGAATGCCGTGGACAAACGTCTGGACAAGCTCGGGGTCGGCGACACCGCCGCCGACGGTCTGGATGGTGTCGATGAGGTCTTGTTCGTCGTCTTCGTTAACGGGTCCGATAAGCCCTAGGCCCCAGGTTCCAGGGAAGAAGCTCGATCCACTCATGGTCTTGCCGGCGCTTGCCACAGCGACGGTTGCGCCCGTGCGTGCCGCTTCGATGGCGGCACAAAGGCCCGCAATGCCAGATCCAATTACCAGTACATCAGTCGATTCCATCGGATTCCTTTCTCGTCCGGCGCATTGTCGCACGGGTGATCGGCAATGGGGCCGCAAAGACTCGGCAAATCGGTAAAGGGCAAATATGGCAGGTGGGCGTCAGGTGGACTCGGCCACTTCGGTCGGCCCATTTGATAAGTTGCGGTGGAATACGGACTGTTTTGGCCTGTATGGATGCAATTCAGTCCGTATTTCACCACAACTGATACATCGGACCCTTTAATAAGAGTAACCAATTTGAGACGGGGCAAACAAAAAGAGCCGCTACCTCGAAAGGTAGCGGCTCCAAAGCTCAACTATATGAGCATCGCGCGGGCGCGATTAGGCCTTGAGGGCCTCCTCGACGGCGACAGCGCAGGCGACGGTGGCACCAACCATGGGGTTGTTGCCCATGCCGATGAGACCCATCATGTCGACGTGCGCAGGCACGGAGGAAGAACCGGCGAACTGGGCGTCGGAGTGCATACGGCCCATGGTGTCGGTCATGCCGTAAGAGGCAGGGCCGGCGCCCATGTTGTCCGGGTGCAGGGTGCGGCCAGTGCCGCCACCAGAAGCGACGGAGAAGTACTTCTTGCCAGCCTCGATGCGCTCCTTCTTGTAGGTGCCAGCGACGGGGTGCTGGAAGCGCGTGGGGTTGGTGGAGTTACCGGTGATCGAGATGTCGACGTTCTCGTGCCACATGATGGCAACGCCCTCGCGGACGTCGTCGGAGCCGTAGCAGTTAACGGCAGCGCGGGGACCATCGGAGTAGGGGATGGTCTCGACGACCTTGAGCTCGCCCGTGTAGTAGTCGAACTGGGTCTTCACATAGGTGAAGCCGTTGATGCGGGCGATGATCTGAGCGGCGTCCTTGCCCAGACCGTTGAGGATAACGCGCAGCGGCTTCTTGCGAGCCTTGTTGGCGTTCAGAGCCAGGCCGATAGCGCCCTCAGCGGCAGCGAAGGACTCGTGGCCGGCCAGGAAGGCGAAGCACTCGGTGTCGTCGGAGAGCAGCATAGCGCCCAGGTTGCCGTGGCCCAGACCAACCTTGCGGTCCTCGGCGACGGAGCCGGGAACGGTGAAGGCCTGGATGCCCTCGCCGATGATGGCGGCAGCCTCAGAAGCGGACTTGGCGCCACGCTTGACAGCGAGAGCGCAACCGAGGGTGTAGGCCCACTCGGCGTTCTGGAAGGCGATGGACTGGGTGTTGTTGACGATCTCACGCGGGTTGAAGCCCTTGTCGGTGCAGATCTGCAGAGCTTCCTCGAGGGAGGCGATGCCGTTGTCGGCGAGGCACTTGTTGATCTTGTCAGCGCGGCGCTCGTAACCTTCGAACGTAACAGTCATAGTTATTTCCCTCCCTTTCTACTCGTGAACCGGGAACACGCTGGCGACGGAGTGAGTCTCCTCGTCGGTGCGCGGGTCGATGTACTTGGCAGCGTTCTCCCACTGACCATAGTGGCCCATAGCGCCAGCGATGGCCTCCTCAGGGGTCTTGCCGGCCTTGACGGCGTCGGTGAACTTGCCGAGGTTCAGGAACTCGAATGCGATGATCTCGTTCTTGTCGTTGAGAGCCATGCGGGTGACGTAGCCCTGAGCGAGCTCGAGGTAACGAGCGCCCTTGGCCTTGGTGCCGAACATGGTGCCGACCTGAGAGCGAAGGCCCTTGCCGAGGTCGTCGAGGGAGGCGCCCACGGGCAGGCCGCCCTCGGAGAACGCGGTCTGGCTGCGGCCGTAAACGATTTGCAGGAAGATCTCGCGCATAGCAACGTTGATAGCGTCGCAGACGAGGTCGGTGTTGAGGGCCTCGAGGATGGTCTTACCGGGAAGGATCTCGGAAGCCATGGCGGCAGAGTGGGTCATGCCCGAGCAGCCGATGGTCTCAACGAGGGCCTCCTCGATGATGCCGTCCTTGACGTTCAGCGTGAGCTTGCAGGCGCCCTGCTGAGGTGCGCACCAACCCACACCGTGCGTAAGACCGGAGATGTCGGAAATCTCCTTAGCCTGGACCCACTTGCCCTCCTCGGGGATGGGTGCGGGGCCGTGGTATGCACCCTTGGCAACGGGGCACATGTTCTCCACTTCCTGTGAGTACTGCATGCCTCTCCTCTCTATCGTGTTGGCGTCCCGTCTGGGGGTCGTGGCTGGCGATTGCCGGGCGACCCTTCGAAAGGGACATGACATGCAGCCCCTATAATACCGCGAAATGCACGGAATATTCGGCGAACGGCTCAGTTTTCGTAGCGAGAAGCGCGGAACTTTCAATTGAAACGATTTAACTCTATGTTCTGTGGTTGTGAACTTCCGTAGAGGGGGTCCTTCTTGGGCAAGCTTTTGGTCTGCTCTTGTAAGCGTTGCAGGGGTTGACCTGTTGCAACGGTGCCGTTCGCCGCCTGTTTACTGCCTTTGGCCGCGCGAGTGTATTGTTTTGCGTGAATGTTTTGATGGCACGCTTCAATCGTGCTGTATTGGATGGCAAGCAGATCCCAGCGAAGGGAGCGCCATGCAGCGCGTTTGGAGAACGGTTACCGGCTTTTACCATGTCTGTGTCCGCGGTACGGGCAAGCGGCTCATCTTTGAGGGCGATGAAGACCGGTGGGAGTTTTTGGAGCTAATGCGCGAGTGCTGCCGCGATGCCTGCGTGACGGTCGTTGCGTGGTGCCTTATGAACGACCACGTGGATCTGGTGCTCTCGGATTATGAGGACACGATGAGCGCGGCGATGCAACGACTGCTTTTGACGTACGCTCGTCGGTTTAACAAGCGTACCGGACGTTCCGGGCATTTATTCCAAAACCGCTTTGACCGGCGTTCGCTCGATACCGACTGGCAGGTGATGGAGGCTATTCGCTCCGTACACGCCGATCCGCAGGAGGTGGGCGTTAGCCTAATCGAGCGCTATCCCTGGAGCAGCTTTGCGGAGCATCTGCGCGCTTACGACAATGATGCGGCAGATGCTACGAGGGGATTTTCCGATCCTTCTTGCGTGCTTGAGCTTTTCGGTTCTACCGAGGGCTTTATTGCCTATTCGCTTTCGACGCCCGACGGCGGCGAGCCAGCGCTGTGTGATATGAAAGAGACGGAGTGGGAACGGCACGCCTTTGCCGACAAGATGGCGAAGGAACTCGGGGTTCCGCTTCGCGGGGTTAAAACTGCACCGCCGGCGCAGCGCGATACCGTTATTGTTGGATTGAACAATGCCGGCTTTACGGTGCGCCAGATTGAGCGGTATACCGGGATTGGCAAAAGTACCGTCTCTCGTATCGTGCGCGCTTATGCGCGGGTGAAGGCACGGGCTGAGCTTTCGGAATAGAAAATGGCCGAACCACTCTTGTCAAGCGATTCGGCCAACAAAAATCTTAAGATTTGGGACAAGTACTACTGATTATTTTGTCCCGTGAGCATGCCGTCGAGGGTGCGCCAGGCGAGCTCGGCGCATTTGACGCGGGCGGGCATGTGCGAGATGTCCTGGAGCTGGGCGGCTTCGTCCAGGTCTTCCAGGTCCTCCTCGGAGAGCTTCTCGCCACGGATCATGGCGAGGAAGAGCTCTGCCAGGCGGTGAGCTTCCTCGACGGTCTCGCCGGTGATGAGGTCGGCCATGATGTCGGCACTGGCCTGGCTGATGGCGCAGCCGTGGCCGGTAAAGGAGGCCTCCTCGATCACGTTGTTCTCGACACGCAGCTGCAAGGTGAGCTCGTCGCCGCAGCTGGGGTTGATGCCCTCGTGCTCATGCGTGGGGGCATCCATCTCGTACTTGTAGTCGGGGTGCGAGTTGTGCTCCATAAACGTGGTGGAGGTGTACAGATTACCCATTGAACGTGCTCCAAACGTGATGCAGGCCGGCGATAAACTTGTCGATATCGGCCTTGTCGTTGTAGAAGGCCACGCTGGCGCGGCAGCAGGCAAGGTTCTCGACGCCCAGCCAGGTGAGCAACGGCTGCGCGCAGTGGTGGCCGGCACGGATGCAGACGCCGTCCATGTCCATGATGCTCGCGACATCGTGCGGGTGGATGCCGCGGACGTTAAAGCTCACGACGCCGTGGTGGTTGTCCCAATAGATGGAGCCGATAATCTGGACAAAGTCGAGCTGCATGAGCTCGCCCATCAGGTAGTGGACGAGTGCCTGCTCGCGGGCCTGAATGTTCTCGTAACCCACGGTGTTAACCAGGTAGTCAAGTGCCGCGCCCGTGGCGAAGATGCCGGCGGCGTCCTGCGTGCCGGCCTCGAACTTTTCGGGGACGGGAGCCCAGACGGCGTCCTGCTCGGTGACCGAGTCGATCATCTCGCCGCCGGTGAGCATGGGCGGCATGGCGTTGAGCAGGTCCATCTTGCCCCACAGCACGCCGATGCCCATGGGGCCCATGGCCTTGTGCGCGCTAAAGGCAAAGAAGTCGGCTCCCAGGTCGGCCACATCGACCGGCATGTGCGGCAGCGACTGCGCGCCGTCGACGACCAGATAGCCGCCGTACTTGTGCACGAGCTTGCCGAGGTTCTTGACCGGGTTCTCGACGCCCAGGACGTTAGAGACCTGACCCACTGCCAAGATCTTGGTCTTGGGGCCCACCTTGGACAGAACCTCCTCGGTCGTGAGCTGGCCGGTCTTAGTGGGGTAGAGGTAGACGAGCTTGGCGCCGGTCGCGCGGCAGACCTGCTGCCACGGAATCAGGTTGGAGTGGTGCTCCATGATGGTGATGACGACCTCGTCACCGGGCTCGAGCACTGTGGGCGCAAAGCTCTTGGCGACCAGGTTGAGCGACTCGCTCGTGTTGCGGGTGAAGACGACCTCGTTGGCCTGTGAGGCGCCGATGAGGTCGGCGATCTGCTGGCGGACCTTCGCGATGGCGTCGGTTGCCTCGACGGACAGCGAGTACAAGCCACGCAGGGGGTTGGCATTCATGCGCTGATAGAAGTCGCGCTCGGCGTCGAGCACACAAGCAGGGCGCTGCGCGGTGGCGGCGCTATCGAGGAAGGCGATCTCGGGGTGCTGCTGGAACAGCGGGAACTGGCCCTTGTAGGGGTTGGTCTCGATGTCCACAGTGGGCCAGCCGCGCGAAGCCTCGTCGCTGGCGTCGAGCTCCATGGGCTCGGGGGCAGTACAGGTGTCGCATTTAACGTGCTCGGTGTCGATCATGCGAGCTCCTCTTCAAAGTTGTCGATCAGGCTGTTGCCCAGGCGGACGACGGCGGCGCGAGTGCGCTCGTCGGTGGCGGAAAGCGCGGCGTCCTCCAGCTTGGCGCGGATGAACAGGTCCTCGGCGGCGTTCTGGTCAAGGCCGCGGCAGGCGAGGTAGAACAGCTGCTCGTCGCGGACGTGACCGATCGTGGCGCCGTGGTTGCCGGCGACGTCGTCCTCGTCGCAGAGAATGACGGGAACGGTCTTGTTGTCGACGCCCTTGTTGGCCAAAAGCACCGTCTCGCGCTCGGTGCCGGTTGCACCCTTGCAGCCGTGCACGAGGTCGATGGTGCCGCGGTAGACCTTCTTGGACGTGCCGGTCAGCACGCCGTTGGCGTCGATCTCGCACTCGGTCTTGCGACCGCGATGGCGCAGCTCGTAGTTAAAGTCGCGCACCTGCTCGCGGGCGCCCAGGTAGTCAGTATCGATGGTGACCTTGGCGGTATCGCCCAGCAGGTCGCCGGCAAGGCCGGTGGCGCTGGCGCCGGCACCCAGGACGGTGTGCTGCACGTTGACGCGCGCGCCCTCGTCCAGGAACAGGCCGGTGTCGTCGAGCGCGATCCAGCTATCGTCGAGCGTCTGCGTGCAGGTCACGTTGACGGTGGCGTACTCGTGGGCGCACACGCGTAGCACGGAGCCCACGACACCCTCGCCGGTAACGGGGGAGTCTAGGGCAATATGCAGATTGAGCGTCGACTGGGGACGGGCGATGACGTCGATGGCGGCGATGGCCGCGGCGGCATCGACACCGCTCACGCGCACGGTAACCGTGGCGTGCTGGTATGCGGGCACATCGATGACGACGCGCTTGGTGGCGTGCTCGGCCAAGTAGGCGTAGGCAGCCTCGCCCATGCCGGTCTCGAAGGCTTCAGCAGGGGAGAGCTCCTCCTCGAGCTTGATAGCACCGGCCTGGTAGACAGAGGTGGCGGGCACGTCGAGCTCGGTCTCGGGCGTGATGCGGGCGCGGTCGGCAGCATCGCCGGGGGCGGAGGCGCGGCGCTCGGGGAAGCGCTCGGCGATGGCGTCCATGGCGGCTTCGAACGCGTCTGCCACGCCAGTAAACTGCTCGTCCAAGCCCTCGACCTCAACGGCCTCGGTGGGAGCGGTGGCAAGCTCGTTAGAGAGTTCGAGCTTGGTCTGGTTCATCTTGAGCCAACCCCAAGTGGCAGCCGGCATCGCATTGACCTGCTCAAGGGTGGTAGCAGCGGTGTTGGTGGTCTGTTTCATTATCCGATCGCTCCTTCCATCTCGAGCTTGATCAGGTTGTTCATCTCGACGGCGTACTCCAGCGGCAGCTCCTTGGAGACCGGGTTGGCAAAGCCGTTGACGATCATGGTGCGGGCCTCTTCCTCCGAGATGCCGCGGCTCATCAGGTAGAACACCTTGTCGTCGCCGATGCGGCCGATGGTGGCCTCGTGGCCGATGTCGACGTTTTTGGCGCGGATGTCCATGGCCGGAATAGTGTCGGAGCGGCTCTGGTCGTCGAGCATCAGCGACTGGCAGCTCACGGTTGCCTTGGAGCCCTCGGCCTTGGGCGTGGCCACGATGGAGCTGCGGAACGTCTGGATGCCGCCGCTCTTGGAGATGCCCTTGGTCTCGACCGTTGCCGAGGTCTCGGGCGCGTTGAGCACGACCTTGCAGCCGGTGTCGAGGTTCTGACCGGCGCCGGCAAAGGTAATGCCGGTAAAGCTCGAGCGGGCGCGGCGGCCGTTGAGCACGCTCATGGGGTAGAGGTAGCCCACGTGGCTGCCGAAGGAGCCGCTGATCCACTCGATGTCGCCGTCCTCGTCCACGCGCGCACGCTTGGT
Organism: Collinsella aerofaciens; assembly: GCA_030826265.1. Lineage (GTDB taxonomy): Bacteria > Actinomycetota > Coriobacteriia > Coriobacteriales > Coriobacteriaceae > Collinsella > Collinsella aerofaciens_AY. Next base: position 25,700 of record JAPJOH010000011.1, on the reverse strand, counting down.
GTTGAGGTTGTACATGTTCTTGGACCAGTTCTCGATGGTCGAGTAGCGCAGGTGCGCGCGCTTGCCCACAAAGAGCTCCACAGCGCCGGCGTGGAGGTTTGCCACGTTGTACTTGGGCGCGGAGCAACCCTCGATAAAGTGCAGGTCGGCATCGTCCTCGACGATGATGAGCGTGTGCTCAAACTGGCCGGCGCCCTTGGCGTTGAGACGGAAGTAGCTCTGCAGCGGGAAGTCCAACTTGGTGCCCTTGGGCACGTAGACAAAAGAGCCGCCCGACCACACGGCGCCGTGCAGGGCCGCAAACTTGTGGTCGGTGGGCGGGATGAGCGTCATAAACTTCTCGTGGATGAGCGGCTCCCACTGCGGATCGTGCAGGGCCTCCTCGATGCCGGAGTAGACGATGCCCATCTTGGACGCCGTGTCCTGCATGTTGTGGTAGACCAGCTCGGAGTCGTACTGCGCGCCAACGCCCGCCAGGTAGCTGCGCTCGGCCTCGGGGATGCCCAGGCGCTCAAAGGTGTTCTTGATGTCGTCGGGCACCGACTCCCAGTCGTGCTTTTGGTCGGTGTTGGGCTTGACGTAGGTGACGATGTTGTCCATGTCCAGGCCCTCGATGGAGGGGCCCCACGTCGGGTCGGGGAAGCGGTTGAAGATCTCGAGGGACTTGAGGCGCAGGTCGAGCATCCACTGCGGCTCGTCCTTCTTTGCGCTGATCTCGCGCACGATGTCGGGCGTGATGCCGGCGTCGAGGCGCTCGAATCCCTCCTCGCCATAGGTGAAGTCGTAGAGGCTGCGGTCGATGTCTGCGACCTCGGTGCGGTTCTTGGTCATTGCGTTGCCCCTTTACGCCTGCTGCTCGGCAGCGGCGGCCTCGGCCTGGGCGCGCTGCTCGGCGGCCTCGCGCTCGAAGGTCTCAAAGCCGTTCTTGTCGATCCAGGGGATAAGCGAGGCGTCGTCCTCGCGCACGATGTGGCCCTTGACCATAACGTGGACGCGGTCGACATCCAGGTGCTCCAGGATGCGCGTGTTGTGCGTGATGATGAGCATGGAGCCGTCGCAGCTCTTGCGGTAGGCGTCCATGCCATGGCTGACGGTGGAAAGGGCGTCGACGTCCAGGCCGGAGTCAGTCTCGTCCAAGATGGCGAGCTTGGGCTGCAACAGCAAAAGCTGGAGCATCTCGACCTTCTTCTTCTCGCCGCCCGAGAAGCCCACGCCCAGCTCGCGGTTGAGATAGGCGGTATCCATGTTGAGCTCGGCCGCGAGCTCCTTCACGCGGCGGCGGAACTCCTTACCCTTCATCTCCAGGCCGGGGCGGCCGGCGATGCTGGCGCGCAAAAAGCTCGACAGCGGCACGCCCGGGATCTCGACCGGGGCCTGGAAGCTCAGGAACAGGCCGGCGTGCGAGCGCTTGTCGGTGGTGAGCTCGGTGATGTCCTGGCCGTCAAAGACGATGCGGCCGTCGTTGACCGTGTAGACGGGGTCGCCCATGACCAGGTGGCCGAGGGTAGACTTGCCAGCGCCGTTGGGACCCATCAACACGTGGGTCTCGCCGGCGGCGACGTTGAGGTTGACGTTGTGGAGGATGGTCTTCTCGTCCACGGAGGCGGTCAGACCTTCGATGGAAAGCAGCGGATTTGCGCTCATGCTGTCCCTCTCTGTATATGGTGTACTCATAGGTGTACTAAACCCTAGGAATCTTCTCGGAATAAAGTTACTATGGGTTCGGCGTTAGTCAAGGGAAAACCCGACTAATCCACTCGACTTTTTAGATGTGGGACATAATAATCAGGTTTGTTTGCCCCGCGTGCATAGGATTTGGGACTAACAAGCCTGATTTTGTCCCAGGAACAACGGGAGGGTAGGTATGCTCATTTCTTCCAAGGGCCGCTATGCCCTCCGGTTAATGATCTATATCGCGGCGCTGGGCGACGCCGAGGGCAAGATTGCCTTGCGCGAGGTTGCCGACCGCGAGCATATCTCGCAAAAGTATCTGGAGCAGCTGGTTCGTCCGCTTATGAAGGCGGGCCTGCTTAAGAGCGTGCGCGGCAAGGGCGGCGGCTACATGATGGCCAAGGACCCGGTCGAGGTGCGTGCCGGCGACATCCTGCGCGCTGTCGAGGGCAGCACGGCGCCCGTGGCGTGCGACGGCATCGACAACAGCTGCGCCCGCAGTGACCTGTGTTCCACCGTCAAGTTCTGGCGCGGCCTGGACGATGTGATCGAAAAGTACGTCGACGGCGTGACGTTGGCCGACCTGGCCGCCGTCCCCGAAATCAACTTTGACATTAAGCTGTAGGGGTGCAAATGGCATCTCTCGACAAGGTGTACAAGCAAATCGAAGTTTTTGCTCGGGAATGTGACGCCGAGAAGGTCGTGTTGTTTGGTTCTCGTGCTCGAGGCGACAACTTGCCCAAGAGCGATATTGACATCGCCGTAGCAGGTTGCCGGGATTTCGGCCGTTTCTCATATTTGATCGAGGAACATCTTGATACTCTTTTAGATTTAGATGTCGTCAATCTCGACGAGTCCCTATCGCAGCAATTGCTCGATGAGATTGCCAGGGATGGTGTGATTCTGTATGAAAAAATATGAGAACTTTGTTAGCGCCTTGGCGAATCTTGAGGATGCGCCCAATCAGGATCTCAACAATGATTTTGTTCAGAGTGGATTGATTAATAAGTTCAATCTTCAATTTGAACTGAGCTGGAAGCTCCTTAAGCGTCTGCTCGAGTATGAGGGCGCCACGCTTGCCGCGTCGGGGTCTCCTCGTGCCATCTTGAAGGAGTCGTACCGATTCTACGACTTTATTGATGAGGCGGCCTGGCTAGACATGCTCAGAGACCGCAATACGAACGTCCATATCTACGACAACAAGCTCGCTCAAGATTTGATTCAGCGCATCTTGAACGTCTATATCCCCGCTTTCTGTCAGTTGAGGGACGGGCTGATGGAGCGATACGGCGAGCTTCTGATGGCGCCCGACGACCAGTTTGTTTAATTCCTTAAGATTTCGCGGAGGGTTGTTGCCGTTTACCGAGGGGTTGTTGTGTAACAACGGGCGAGCTGCAATACTTACTTTTATCTTTGCAAACTGCACTTTAACTACACCAATGCAGGGAGGATCTTATGCAGCCCAAGCATTCTGCTATTGTCGCGGGCCTGACGCTGGCGCTTTCGTTTGGCGCCGTTTCCGCGCCGGCACCCGCCGCTGCCGAGGAGCCCACGCCGGGCGTTGCCTCGGATGCCACCGATATCGATAAGGGCCTTTACACCCAACAGTCCTTCTCGGGCGTGCTGAGGTCGGTCCAGGGCGTTTCGTTTGTCAACGTGACTCCCGAGATGAAGTACTTCACCAAATATGAGAGCCATGGCAACTATAACCAGGGCTTTTCGTATGGTGACGGCTACAACGCGCTGGGTTATTACCAGTTCGACCGTCGTTGGTCGCTCATTCCGTTTATGAAGCAGGCCTACAACTACAACCCCGAAAAATACAGCATGCTCAAGGATGCGATTGATTGCGGCAGCGAGATTTCCAATGCGAGCAATGCCATGTACGAGAACGGCCAGCTTACCGAGCTGGGCCGTATTGCACAGGAGGCCTTCCAGGGTGCTTATAACACCGATCCTGCTGAGTTTTCGGCTCTGCAGGATGCGTATGCGTACAACTCGTACTATGCGGTGACCGAGGCGTGGCTCAAGAGCGGCCTGGGTATTGATATTTCGGGCCGCGCCGATTGCGTCAAGGGCATGGTGTGGAGCATTACCAACATGTGCGGCACTGGTGGCTGCAGGGACTTTTTCCGCTGGGCGAATCTTTCCAACGATATGTCCGACCGCGAGTTTGTGACGGCGCTCTCCAATAGTGTGGTCAACAATGTCGCCACTAAGTTTTCGAGTCAGCCCCAGTATCATGAGGGCTGGAAGAATCGTTATAAGAATGAGCTGAAGGACTGCTTGGTTTTTATCGCCGAGGATGAGGCTGCCGCTGCGACGCCCGTGCAGCCCGAGCCTACGCCGGCGCCCTCGCCGACACCTGATTCGAATGACGACTCGAGTGACGATGCCAACGATGACAGGATGGATGCGCCCTCGACCGATGCTGACGGTAATGGCTCTGCTGGTGGCACTACCAACGACGGCTCTACCTCGAACGGCTCCGATTTGAACGGCTCTGCTGCGGGCGATTCGTCTTCAAGCTCTGCCGGCAATACGGACAGCGACGCTTCTGGTTCGACCGACGCTGACACCTCTAACTCATCCACCGGCTCGAGCGATTCGTCCGTTGGCACCGGCTCTAACAACGGCTCCGGCTCTGACGCAACCCCTGATTCCGATGCTTCCAAGGACGACTCGAATAAGGCGCCGGACGCTCCCGTTGCTTCGCCGGACAAGAAGCCTTCTTTCTCCGTGCAGCTTGGTTCTACGTTGGGCTCTTCGCTGATGGCTGGCGTCAATAATGGCTCGACTCAGAACAAGGACAACTCTGATCAGGTTTCCATGGAAAAGACCGAGGCCGCAAAGGGCGACTCAAAGGACAAGGCTTCCGAGAAGGCTGAATCCGATAAGGGTCCTAGCTCTGATGAGAAGGGCGACAAGTCCGGTCAGAAGAAGGACGAGAGCAAGACCGAGGGCGAAAAGAAACAGTCCGAAGACGACGACAAGAGCGGTGCTGACAACCAGGTTCAGGAGCAAAATGACTCCAAAACGGTGACCACTACGACCACGACGACCACCACAACTAAGTCATCTGGCGGCAATATGCCCAAGACGGGCGATCTGATTGTGATGGCGAGCCTTGCCAGCGCGAGCTTGGCCACGCTGGGCGCTACGTCTATCGTAAGTGGTAAGCATAAGCTCGATCAGCAGAAGAAAGCTTCTGGAGAGGACGACTCTGAGGAGTAGGCTCTCAGTTGCCAGATAACTAAATAGTCGGGACGGGGTCCGGTGCGAATGCATCGGGCCCCGTTTTGTTGTGCAACGATTAGTTGTGCCCCCTCACACCTCTTGTTGCTACCGTTGCCCGATATGTTTGCGCGGCGACATCGGTACGCGCGAGGCGGTCATTACAATTGGCATCGTGTTGCGATTTAGGGGGAACGTTTTGGTGTCTGAACAGGCAAATAATGGTTGTGCTGACGGCTTTGGCGTGCGTTTGATCGGCTGTGCCGACGATGCGGTTTTGCCCATTGGCATGCACGACTATGCGGAGGCTCTTGGTTGCTGCACGCTGGTCGACAAGACCATGTTTATTGCCGATGTGTTGGACTGCGACGCGTCCGTTGTGGTGTGCTGTCGACCCGAGGGTTTTGGCAAGAGCATGAACTTGTCGATGCTCAGGGCTTTTCTGGAGCGTCCTGCGGTCGGCCGCGCTGGTCAGAGTTTGTTTGCCGATGCTCAGATTTGGGATGCGGACGGAGGGCGCTATCGGGATGAGTATGCTTGCTATCCGGTGATATCGCTGGACTTTTCTGGCGCTGCGAGGCGTGGCCCCGCTGCTGCCGGCGTCGTGCGCGATGCCCTTTCGGGCGAGTGCGCTCGCTTGTTGGCGCTCTTGGAGGCTCCGGATTTAGCTCGAGATAAGGTGCGTCACATCGAACGTGTCGCACGTGGTGTGGCGAGCGCGGACGAGGTTGACTCGGTGCTCGGTGTGCTCATAGAGCTGCTGGAGATTGCCTGCGATGAGCAGGTTGTATTGCTCGTTGATGGGTACGATGCGGCGTGGTCTCGCCGTGCGAGCGCGAGGGGCGCTTCCGACGCCGATCCGGCAGAACTACTTGACCGTGTGCTGTTTGACGCCATTGCCACTGCGCGCGATTCGTTGCGGCTGACGTGTCTGATGGGGGAGTGTCCCGGCCCTGCCGAAGCGGCACTTTCTTTGCACTGCTGCTCGTATTGTCTGACGACGCCGCTGTCGGCGTGGTGTGACCGATGTTTCGGTATTTCGGATGCCGAGGTCGAGGCTCTTTTGAATCATGCTGGGCGCGAGGAATACCTGGATGATGCGCGTGAATGGCTCGAGGGGTATCGGTTTGGCAGGGCCTATTGCTCGAGTCCAGAGCGTGTGATCGGTTTTCTGGGCCGAGGCTGCACGGCGCCTGTGCGTGCCGATCTGTATGGATATGCCGATAGCCTGAGTAGGGTAGTTGCCGGGTGGAATCTCGACCGCCTTTCGGTCTTGTTTGATTTGCTCGAGGCCCATGGATGCGTTGGGGTCCCGCTTTGTTTGGGCGCTGCGGGGCTAGAGGCCTCGCCTGATGATGGCTTGTGGACGGCGCTGTATCTATCAGGTTTCCTGACGACGGATATGACTGAGAAGCCAGAGCATGACGATCGCCTCCGTGCTTTGCGATTGCCCAATAACGAGCTTCGCCAGGCCTTGCGTCTAGTGATTATTGAGTGGTTTGAGTGTGCTGCCGAAGACATTCGAGACGTCGATGCGTTTCGCGACGGGTTGTGCCGTGGGGACGAGGATACGGTGAGGCGGGCGCTAAGCCGCATCCTGGGAGATGCGGGAATCGGTGCGACCGACCCAGATGCGCCGCTGCCATATCATCTGCTCTTGCAGGGGCTCTGCTTTGGCTTGCCGGGCTATGCCAATCCTGCCTCGAGGCGAAAGTGTGGCGCGGGTCGCTGGGACATCCAGGTTTTCCCTACGGGTGCTGTGTTCGACGTAGCAGATACGATTGGCATGCTGGACGAGCGCCCGCTGATAACGATTAACTTGATGTATGACCCCGATGTGGATGCGCTGGGCCTGGAATTGCTGGCCGTGCAGTCGCTACTCGACATAGAGCGCGACGGCATCGACGAAATCCGTGTACCGCGCCCCGGCGTGGGTCGCATGCGCTGGGGGTTCGGTTTTGATGGGCAGCGTGCGTCCGTGGTGTGCCAACGTCTGTAGCGGCGGGCGAAAGCCCTTTACTGTTCCGCGTCCTTCATGGGCGGCATGGGCTTCCAGTTGGGATCCTTGATGATCTTGCGGGCGTCTTTCATGCCACGGCGCAGCGCCGGAATACCGGTCTTAAAGCACTTATCGACCGCAGCCAGGCGAATGAATTCCTTGCAGAAGGTCGCGGCATTGCCCAGACGGAACAGCATGGGGTGGTAGTCACCGTAGATCTGCATATAGCGAGCGAGGAAGCCTCGGTTGCGCATGATGTAGTAGCGGTTGGTGTCGCTCGTAGAGTTGAGCTGGCGCTTGCCGGCGATATCCCAGTTAGAGACGGCGCGGGCGCGCTTGAGCACCAGGTCGGCCACAACGGCGGCGGGGAAGTGCTGGCTGGCCACGTAACCATAGCAGGCATCGTCGCCGTAGATGAAGAATCGCGCATCGGGCAGGCCGATCTTGTCGACCACGCGGCGCGAGAACATGCCGCCCTCAAAGCATAGCTGGTTCATGGCGCGGTAGCCCTCGGGTCCCAGGTCCCACTTGGCGACAGGGTTGGGAATGCCGAGCGAAAGGATGAGTTGGTATTGCCAAAAGAAGGCGCCGCCGTCAAAGTCCAGGCGCGAACCCTGGATGACGTCGTAGCGGTCGGTCCACTTGGCAAGACGCTCGATGCCTTCGGGGATGACGAGCACATCGTCGTCCATCACCCAGAACCACTGAGCGCCCAGGTCGTAGGCGCATCTGGTGCCGGCGGAGAAGCCGCCCGCACCGCCGCCGTTTTCGAGCTGCGGGGCGTAGATGACACGGTCGGTGCCGCCCTGCGCGTCGGGTTGCTCGGTGTCGATGCCCCACAGGTTGGCCAGGCGCTCGTTGAATGCGGAGCACATGGCCTCGGTCTCGCGCGAATTCTCGTTATCGACAATCACGATGCGCCAGGGCGTTGCCGTGAGCTCGGTCATGGAGTCGAACAAGTTGGCCAGGAGTTCCTGGCGTTTGTACGTAACGACGACGATGGCGAGCTTATCGATGGGAGCGGGAAGGGTTGAAGGCATGGGGCAATATATCCTTTCACGCGCGGCGGGCGAGTGCAGCGCGGAAGCTATCGAAAACGTCCTTGGGACTGTCCTATTGTAAAGGCTCGGCGCACCTTGGCGGCAAGCTTTGAATAAAACGCAGGAACCTGCCACGGCTGTAGCGGCTTTAGCGTCTGGCGGCAGCGTGTCTATTGCCGCTTGAGCTTACGTTCGATAAGACTTCTGGCTGCATCGATGACGAGAAGTGCCAGAGCAAAGACGATGCTAATGACGGTACCCGTGACGATGCATATAGCTGCCGGGCTGTTTTGGCTGACCAGTATGTTTGCGAGCAACGTATTGAAGACGGGACGCCACAGGCTACTGGTGAGCGACTGCATCACATAGAAACCGAGCGTGGCGGTCGATAAGGTGACGATGGCACCTGCAGTCCGCGAATTGCCTGAGGCACTGCGTCGGGTAGCCGCAAAGAGCAGGGAGGCGGCAGCGAGGGCAAACGAGATCAGCGAGGTCGATTTGTAGGAGAGGGTTGTCATCGCCGTGAGGTTGTCGGTGAAGGAGAGTGCTCCTTCCAGGATGATGGTGAGCACCAAAACCGTTACGAGCGAGCGCATGCCCAAGGCGCCCGCCCTGTCCGAATCCATGGCGTCGGTTACGTCGCGGAGCAGTCCGCCGATCAAAAACGCGACTACGTACGTGGTAGCGCTCATGAGCTTTTGGAGCCAAGAAAACTCGCCGGCGCTTGTCGCACTCATGGCGGCCAAATACCCGTTAACAACGAATACGAGGATTCCAACGGCGATGACCGTCGTCGTGTAGGTTTTCTGGGAGAGTCGGCTCTTGGCCAGTCCAAACCATGGCGCCATGAAAGCTGTGGCGGCATAGACCCAGATAAACTCAAGCCCAAGCGTGTACCAATAGTGCGTATTGAGGGTAACATCGGGAATGGGTGAGACGACCGTGGACCACGCGAGCGCCACGAGGCAATAAAACGCAGTGGGCATAATGACCTTGCCAAGGCGCTGCGCCGTCCGTTGCATTTGCGACTTCCACGTTGCTCCACCGTCCCAAGCACGCGCGGCCGAAGCGATGAGAAAATAGCCCGAGATCATAAAGAAGACCTCGTTGGCCCAGCAGCCAAGCAAGTTAATAAAACCGAGTACGCCGGAATAGGGGAACATCGCAAGTGGGGCATATTCCACGGCGCCGACGCAGACGGCTTGGAAGGTCCACTGAAAGGTGTGGAACACCGCGATGCCGGCGACCGCGACCAAACGCAGCGCTTCGGTGGGTATGTTGCGTGCGGCTTTGGGCTGCATGACGTCCTTTCGTATCGGTTTGCCTCTGCGGGCTCCATAGATTATATAAACGCCCGCTGGCGCGCTGACCCTTTGATACCATGAAACGACAGGTATTTCCTAAGGAGCACATTTGTCTACTAACGCCTCTGGCAGCCCTGTTCTGTCGCTGCTTATTCCCATTTACAATGTTCAGCGCTACCTGCGCGAGTGTCTTGATTCCGCCCTGGCGCAGACGCTCAAGGATATTGAGATCATCTGCATTAACGACGGGTCGACCGATAACTCGCCGGCGATTATCCGCGAGTATATGGAGCGCGATGGGCGCGTCAAGATGATCGACAAGGCCAACAGCGGCTACGGCGACTCGATGAACCGCGGCCTGGAGATGGCACGCGGCGAGTACGTGGGTATCTTGGAGTCCGATGACTTTATGGCGCCCGACGCGCTGGAGAAGCTTGTGTCGGCGGCCGAGGGCTGCAATGCCGACTTTGCGAAGGCGAACTTTGACTTCTACTGGTCCAAGCCCGAGGAGCGCCGCTCGCTGCACGAGATGTTTAAGCCCAAAGACTGCGGCAAACCGGTGCACCCAAGCGACACGACACAGTTCTTTAAGCAAAAGCCCTCGATTTGGTCGGCCGTCTACCGTCGCGATTTTCTTGAGCGCAACGGCATCAAGTTCTTGCCGACCCCGGGTGCCTCTTTCCAGGACACGTCGTTTGCCTTTAAGGTGATCGCGTGTGCCGACAAGGCCGTTTACCTGCTCGATGCCGTACTTTCGTATCGCCAGGACAACGAGAACTCCTCGGTCAATTCTTCGGCCAAGGTCTTTTGCGTCAATGCCGAATATGCCGAGATCGAGCGCTGGATCCGAGAGGATTACGCTCGCAATCACGCAAGTGATGACGTCGCGCGCATGCTCAAGTTCAATCAACTTATTAAGTACGATTCGTACATGTGGAACTACGTGCGCCTGGCGCCTAAGTTCTATAAAGAGTTCCTGGTCCAGATGACCAAGGAGTTCCAGGCCTCCTTGGACGCAGGAGACTTTTCGCTGGACGACCTTAAGCCGTGGAAGCGCGCGAATCTTGCTGCGATCCTCAAAGACCCTGAAGCTTGGGTGGACGAGCACCCGCACTTTGCGACGGACGGCGCCCTGGGACGCGCCAAATACTACGCCTCGGTTGGAGGCCCAGGCGTGGTCGCCGCCTTCCTCATCGAATCGCTGAGGGGGTAGGTCGACATGGGAGAGGCTTCGACCCCCAAAGCGACCATCGTCGTTCCCGTATACAACTCGGCACGCTCGATTCAGCGATGCCTCGACTCGCTGTTGGCACAGTCCGAGCGCTCGATTCAGGTCGTTTGTGTCAATGACGGATCGACTGATGATTCCCTGAGCGTCTTGCATCAAATGGCACAGACCGACGGACGTGTGCTGGTGATTGACCAGAAAAACGAGGGTGTCTCGTGCGCTCGAAACGCCGGCATCGATGCCGCCGAGGGCGAGACCGTCTTTTTTGTGGACGCCGACGATTACATCGATGCCCAGACGGTCGAGCGCGTGTTGCATGTCATGGAGTCTGCGGATGCCGAGGCCGCCGTTTTTGGCGGCGTCTGTGAACCTGCCGATGCTGCCCCCAAACGCGTCCAGCAACTCATGAGCCCCAAAGCCGGTACCTTCGGCGCCCGTGATCCCCAACTGCTGTTCCATTCGAATGCGCAGCCCTATGCCTGCCGTGCGGCTTTTTCGCGCGAGCTGCTCAATCGCGAAGGCATTCGCTTCGCCCCCGGTTTGGCTTTGGGCGAGGACGTCGTCTTCCAATTTGCGGCTTATGCGCTTGCCCGCAAGACCGTCGTCATGCCGGACAAGTTCTACCACTACGTGATGGAGAGTGAATCGGCGACGCACGAGTTCAACAGTGCCGATGCTCGCGCCAAAAAGCTTGACGCCCACATGAGGATGCTCGAGGAGGTCTTGGAGGGCTGGGCGGCCTACGGTCTTTTGGACCTGTGCCCCGGCGAGCTGATAACTTGGTTTTTAGACCTAATTGTGTTCGACCTGGCGCGCTTGGATGCCGATGGTTTCCATCGCGTGGCGGCTCGCGTCAACATGGATCTCACGACGTTTTTGGGAACGGCGTGGGCGGATATGCCTGCTAAGGGCGCCGTTCGGCGTGTTGCCCACAAGCTCGTTGCGGCGACCTCGGGCGTTTCGATGGCAGACGCCACGCTGTTCTATCTTTCGACTCGCGGTCTCAAAGCCTGTCTGGAGCGCTTTATCTAATTCCAAGCGCTGCCGCCCGCCGCAACCCGGCTGCTAAAATAACCCTGTTACACGCTATTCAACAGGAGGTTCTCTTGCAGAACTCTGATACCCCTAAAGTTTCGCTGCTTGTCCCCATTTGCAATGTCGAGCGCTATCTGCGCGAGTGCCTCGATTCCGCCGTGGCGCAGACGCTCAAGGACATCGAGATCATCTGTATCAATGACGGTTCCACCGATAGCTCGCCGGATATCATCCGCGAGTACATGGAGCGCGACCCCCGTGTAAAGATGATCGACAAAGCCAACAGCGGCTACGGCGACTCGATGAACCGCGGTCTGGAGATGGCGCGCGGTGAGTACGTGGGCATTCTTGAGTCCGACGACTTTATGTTTGAGGATTCGCTCCAAAAGCTGGTCGCCAAGGCCGATGCTGAGCATGCCGATGTGGTAAAGGGCGACTTTTATCTGTATTGGTCCACGCCCAGCGAGCGCCGTGAGCTGTTTGGGATCATCGGCGAGTATATGACGGGCGCCGCGTATCGCCCCGTCGATCGCCCGGGCATCTTCTACCGCAAACCTTCCATTTGGTCGGCCATCTATCGGCGCGAGTTCCTCAACGACAATCAGATTCGGTTCCTTCCCACGCCGGGTGCCTCGTATCAGGACGCAGGCTTTAACTTTAAGGTTTGGGCTTGCGCCGAGCGTGCCGCGTTTATTGCGGACCCCATTTTGTGCTATCGCCAGGATAACGAGAAGAGCTCCGTTAATTCGCCCAACAAGGTATTTTGCGTGTGCGACGAATACGCCGAGATGCAGCGCTTTTTGGATGAACGTCCCGAGCTCAAGGTTCAGCTCCAGGGCATTTTAATGCGCATGAAGGTCGATACGTATCGCTGGAATGACGAGCGTCTGGTCGATGAGCTGCGCGAGCAGTTTTGGGAGAAGGCTTCGCCCGAGCTCAAGGCCGATTGGGATGCCGGTCGCTTTGATCTGTCGCTGTTCGATCCGCGCGGCGAGACCGACTTGCGCCTGATGGTCAAGTCGCCCCGTGCTTATATCGATTCGCGCTTTGACTTTAAGAAGCCCGGCAAGCTCAATACGTTTAAGCACTACTTTAAGATTGGCGGCCTGCCGCTGGTCTGGCGCGTGCTGACGTATCAGCGCACCTACGGCGATAATCCGCATCCCGATGACGTGCCGGCCGCACAGTAGGAGCACTTGGCTATGACTACCCCCAAGATTTCCGTTGTCGTTCCCATCTATAAGGTGGAGGAGTGCCTGGCCTGGTGCCTGGACTCCCTGCTTGCGCAGGACATGCCCGATTGGGAAGGCGTGCTGGTCAACGATGGCTCGCCGGACGGTTCGCGCGATATTGCGGCTGCCTATTGCGAAAAGGACGCGCGCTTTACGTTGGTCGATAAAGAGAACGGGGGCCTGTCGAGCGCGCGCAATGCAGGCATCGCCGCGTCCACGGCGCCTATTGTCGCGTTCTTGGATTCCGACGACCGCTTTACGCCCGATGCATGCCGCGTGATCGTCGATGCCTTTGAGCGCGAGGACTGCGACGTGTTGACCTTTGGCGCGAACCCGTATCCGCTGGAGGCGGGGTATCCGTGGCTTAACTATGTGCTTAGCCCGCGCGATGTGTCGTTTGAGGGCTATAGCTCCGACCTGCTGTTTAAGGAAGCGTCTCGTCCCTTTGCATGGCGCACCGCCTGCAAGCGCGACTTCTTGCTGGGCAACGGGATCGTGTTCGACGAAACCGTTAAGTATGGCGAGGACCAGGTCTTCGACTTTGCCGTGTACGGTCGTTCGCACAAGACCGCGCTTATCTCGAACAAGTTGTACGACTATCGCGTGGCTCGCAAGGGTTCGCTCATGGACACCATGCGCTACGACGACGAGACACGTCTGCTGGAGCACGTGAAGATTTACTCCGCTATGCTGGCTGACTGGCAGCGCGACAGTCTCGACGCACAGCATGCTGATGACCTGGCGTACTTCCTGTGTGATCTGGTGCTGTACGATGCGCTGAGGTTGCTGGGTTCGGACTGCGGCAAAGTGTTTGCTGCCGTTGCCGCGGCGCTTAACGGTTCTGCCGTGGACAACGATGCTGCGCTCGCACAATGTGCTCCTTCGGTTGCCGCCATGGTGCGCGCGGCACTTATCGGTAAGGCCCCTGCTGCTCGTTTGTGCAAAAAGCTCATGTTCGATTACGACGTCTTGAGGTTTGGGCGCCTGGGTGCCTGCAAACGCATGGCAGCGAACGCCCTGGGAAAGCGAGAAGTGTAGATGAGTATCAAACGTTTGGCACTTTGCCGCAGCCAGGGCCGTCTGTTTGTGCTGCTTCGTTTTGCCGGTCAGGATGTCGCCGCGCTTATTGAGCGGGAGGGTTCTCAAGCGTTTGTCCATGCGACGACGAGCGGTTCTCGTGTGCCGTCGCTGGTGCTCCCGGTCGATCATGGCCGTGTGCTGGCGCTTTGCCCTTCCGTTTCCGGTTACGAGCGCGAGCTCGCCGTCATGGTACTTCCGTTTTTGGATGGCTCGTCGATGGATGTCGTTTTTGCATCCGGTGGTCAAAGGTTGGGCTCTATTCGCCTCGATAGCCGCGTGGCCAAGCTGGAATCCAAGATTAACTACAAAGCAAAGCCTGCGCTGTGCGCGCTTATCCGCGATGCGCAGCGTGGCGAATGCTGCGGTCGCTACGAGATCGATGCCATTCGCTATTTGCCGGCAGACTCCGGCGCGGTGTGGCGCTATGAGGTTACCTGGGCGGGAGACCCCCAGTGCGCACCCGAGTTCCAGATCTCCGATACGCATATGAATGCCATCGATGTCACCGTGCATGTGTTTGAGTCGCAGGTCGATGTGCCGCAGCAGGACGGATGCCGCGTCAATAAAACGTTTCTGAGCGTTGAGATGCCTCAGGATATACGAGATTTTGTCGCGATTGTGAGCGATCCCACAGAGCAGATCCAGAGCGGGTTTTGCGCCATGGATGGTCGCCTGTACAACGGCATGGTCGACGACAGCTGGAACCGTATGAAGGACGCGCGTGCAGACGACGCAGCTTATCGACGTTGGTTTGAGCAGCATCGCGCAAAGCCGGGCGATTTGGCGTGCCAGCGTGTCGCTTCGGCGGCCTTTGCCTATAGGCCGCTCGTGAGCATTGTGGTGCCGTGCTACAAGACCGATCGAGTCTACCTGCGCGAGCTGCTGGACTCGGTGCTAGCCCAGAGCTATGACAACTGGGAATTGCTCCTTATGGATGCCTCACCTGAATGGGATGCGGTTGCCGACCTTGCGGCAGGCGCCCACGACGAGCGCGTTCGTCGCTTTGGGCTGCCCGGCAACGGCGGCATTGTGGTCAACACCAACGCGGGTATTGAGCAAGCGATGGGCGACTACATCGCGTTCTTGGACCACGATGACATTCTGGAGCCGGACGCGTTGTTCCACTATGTTGCCGCGCTGAACAATGCTGCCGAGGGCGAGCGTCCCCAGGTCCTGTTCTGCGACGAGGACATGTTTCAGAAAACGGGGGAGTGGGGCCAGCCGGTCTTTAAGACCAAGCTCAATGTAGACTTGCTCTATAGCCATAACTGCGTGACGCATTTCCTGATGGTGGAGAAGGCGCTTATCGATCGTATCGGCACGTCCCCAGAAGACGTTGCGGGTGCCCAGGACTACGACCTGACGCTCCGCTGCCTTGCGGCGGGCGCGCGGTTTGAACATGTTGCGCACGTGCTGTATCACTGGCGCGTTCATCCGGGGTCGACCGCCGATGGCTCTGCCGATAGCAAGCCGTATGCTATTGAAGCCGGTCGTCTTGCGCTGCAGCGCCACTTTAACGCGCTGGGCATTTGCGGAACGGTCGAGGAGACCGAGACGCCGTTTGTCTACCGCATGCGCTTTGCGCTGCCGGAGCCTGCGCCGCTGGTGAGCATTGTGATTCCCACCAAGGATCACATTGAGACGCTTGACGCCTGTGTGATGTCGATCGCCCAGAAGGCCACGTATACCAATTACGAGATCGTCTTGGTGGAGAACAACAGCGAAGCCCCGGAGACGTTTGCGTATTACGAAACCCTGTCAGAGCGCGTGGCTGCAGCATCCGAAGGCAAGGGCATCGCGCGCGTTGCGTACTGGCCGGGTGAGTTCAATTACTCTCAGATCATCAATTTTGGTGTGGAGCACGCTAAGGGCGACTACCTGTTGCTGCTCAACAACGATACCGAGGTTATAAGCCCGGACTTTATCGAAGAGATGATGAGCTATCTGCAGCGTCCCGATGCGGGAGTGGTGGGCGCCAAACTCTACTTTGCCGATCATCTGGTGCAGCATGCCGGCATTTTGGTTGGCGTGCGTGGCGCACTTGCCCATGCCAACCAGGACTTCTCGGCAAAGCGCGAGGGCTACTATAAGCGCGCCGTTCGCCCGAGCAACTTTAGCGCCGTAACGGGCGCCTGCCAGATGGTCCGACGCGACGTATTTGAGCAAGTCGGAGGCTATACCGAGGAATTCGCTGTTGGCTTTAACGACGCAGACTTTTGCCTGCGCGTGTGGGAGGCGGGCTACCGCACCATCTTTACGCCCTATGCCGAGCTGTACCACTACGAGTTCACCTCGCGCGGCAGGGAAGAGGCCAACGAGGAAAAGCTGCGCCGCTGGAAACGTGAACAGGCATTGTTCATTCAGCGCTGGCCGGAGTTCTTCTTGACGGGCGATCCGTGGTTGGGGCCGAACTTATCCGCTGAGGGCGAGTATTTCTCGATCTAGCGCGGAGTGATTCCGAGTTTGGGTAGCGATTCAGCAATCGTGTTGAGCTCATGTTGCTGTAGGTAGGCGGGATTGAGAGCTTCTTTTCTATAGGCTAGGTAGCTGTCTCTGGTCAGTTCCCTTAGCTGTTTAGTAAAGAACTGTTCCCAACTGAAGAACTTCTCGCAGTCGATGAAATCGACAGGATGAAGGAGCATGTCTTGCGTTTCGACATCGTTGAAGAGTCCCGATCTCAGCACAAGCCATTCAAACGATTCCGGCAAAAAGAGCTCGATCTCCTTAAATCTTCTGAGCGAATAGACATAGGGCATCTCGGGCCCAAAAGCGGCCCCATCTGCAATTACGAGCAATTTTTGGGCTGGGGAGCTCAGAGCGGTTTCGTATATGTTTGATTTGCCACCGGCACTTACGCAGCGAATTTTACTTTTGGCGCACAGGACTTTAAAGAACTCATAGCCGGCATTGCTGTCTTCGACGATGACTTCTTCTGGCCGATCTCCATCGTAGAGCTCGTCTCCGTAAATGCGGTAGATAGAAGTGTACGTGCGTGTGTAGACAGGATATTTTGTTGTGGCCCTGTTGGTGTTTTTGAGGCCATAGATCTCATCCACGCTATAGGGGAGCTGGGGCAATTCGTCCCTCGCGACGATGACGTAGTAGTTGGAACTGTGTCGAGCTGCATGCTGGAATGCATGGCTCCTTACGAATTTTTGCGTATCGTCCACAAACACGATGCTGTTATCGATGCGGCCGAGTTGCGCTTCCCAATCTTTGCCGCCGATGACGCGGCAGGGGGCTGCGCAATTAACGATAATCCCGCTTTGGGCTCCCAGGTTTTCGTATGCACGGAGGCTGTCTAACAGGGTGGTTTTGCCTGTTGCGCTTTTGCCTTGGATGATGGTGAGGTTTCGGCGAATGGTGAGTTTGACCTGAACTTTATTGGTCCTTACGGTCAGCTGGTATTCCCCTCTCATGCTCGAGCCTCCCTCAGACATTTTGCCGAGATAAGGACAAGCTCATCCATGGTATGAACAATCTGTCCGGAATTGATGACACGGGCTGTAAAACGCGCTTTGCCAAAATCCATCATATGGTAGAGGTTGATGGTGATGTCATGTTTGGAGGCGATGCGCAAGATCCAATAGGCGCAATTATCTCCGCAGGTTGAGGCGTTGTAGAGGTTTTGAGGCATAAAGAGCATCAGTAGAAGTGTTTTGGTGCCCGTTGATAGTTTCTCTGGCGGAATAACGCCAAGCACCTTGGTGTCAATTGCGTTTGCGCCAAGAACAGTGCCACTATCAATAGATTTGATAATGCGCTGTGACAGGGGATCTTGCAGCCAAGAGGGAGAATAGCTGTAATCAAAGAATGTTGACGTGTCATAAATCACATCGTCTCTGTCGCCGTAGTGAATGCTGAGCATTGTTCCTCCATGGTTGCCTGTTGCGACTACTTTACCATGTTGGGGTCGATTTCCCTCAAGCAGTGGGTAATGGGTCGATCAACATGTCTGTTAGAACGAACCGATGACTTTTACGGGTGTAACAGCTTTCTATCCTGCGGTAATTGCCTGTCTCTATATGTTGGATTTAGCGGGTCGAAACAAACGATATTCCGCGATAAGCTTATACATGTTTATATAAACCGATAATTCTCGATATAACTTACGATAGGAATATAAAGATGCGATTTGACATGAAACGACAGATTGAAATGCTTGAGACTCTTAAGAAGCCTTTCGTACGGGAGTATTTTTGCTAATGTCGAGAAATGCATTGGGATGTTGATTACAAAGCTGTAGCTGGAGGTAGACATGGCAATACTTCGAACTTCATGGTTAAACGAGCCCCTGCCGCAACAGGTTCTGGAAGACTCTAATTGGATGCGTGTAGTTCATTTTTTCCTGATTGAGTCTCCCTGCCCTGGTCAGAGTAATCGTAATAATAATGAGATTGATAAATGGGCGCCCGCCCCTTGGGTAGGGATTCGAAGCTTAAAGACTTCTCTAAATCAAGCTATATTTAGTCGCAGGGATGTCGATGTGATGCTTGCGGTAAGAAGCAAGAAAGAATTAGAGGGCACCTGCAAAAAGCTAAACTTAGATGAGTATTTTTACGAAAATGTTGATGATCAGCGCATGGCGTTTGTGAAAGTTAATTCGAAGGGCAATACGAGCAAATACATGAGTTTGTTTTATCACATAAGAAATGCTCTCGCGCATGGTCGTTTTGCATTTAAAACCGACACATTAGAGCGTTTTGTGTTTATTTTTGAGGATGGACCGTTACATCCGATGGTAAGGAATTTGATTTGACAGCGCGAGGCGTCATTAGGCTTAATTCATTGGTCTTGGCGATTAATACCATACAAAAGGGACCTGGAAAAACGGTTGATATCGAAGAGAAAATCCTCGCAGCAATTAGCGATGGCATTAATACAAAGCGAAAAATTAAAGATGAACTTGGTATTACGGATAAGGACTGGTCTACATATAGTCAAGTACTTAAAAAAGAAGGAAAAATAGAATGCAGCCAGCACAAATGGTCAATTTGCAGCGGGGGCTAAACTGCCAATGGGTCGAACCCGTCGCCCCCTCCGCGGCCATTTCCCGGAGCGTCGCATCTATAATCTCCTGTAGGTCATCTTGTCTCTTGTTCACCTCAATGGCTCTCCTAACGCCGGTGTTGGCACCAACGGCGTAGCGGCGGCGGGGAGGCACGGCGGCCATCGTTCGGTGACCGGGATTGGTCAAAATCGTTTGACTATTAGTGGCTAGATCGCCCGGCGCTAATAGCGCATGCTAACCTCAAGTCCCGACCATCCCGCAGTCCAACTTTCTATTCGTAGCCCCACCAGAGTCAAACTTCTCAGAGAGAGGTTATTCAGGCGCCACAGAGAGGCTACGTGCAGTTTGCCCTGCCGGACCTAGATATCTATCTGCGAGAGAATGCCGAGGAGATTCTCGAACGGTTCTAGGTCAAGGTATTATTAGGTTTTGTTTTTACTTGGTGGCATTTTGGTAAAAATACGAGATTCCCGTATCGAATTTCTTCGCATTGTCCTTATGTGGACGGTAATGGCTCATCATTTTGTTGTTCACAACGCTGATTCTGTTTCCGTTTTTCCTGGTTCGTTTACTAGGTTTTTCTACAATATCTTTTTCTATCCAATTGGAAGAACTGCGGTCGGCTGCTTTGTTGCCATAACAATCTGGTTTGTTGCGGGGAAAGCCGGATACTCCATTAAACAAGCTGTTAAACAGATAGCTTCAATCGAAGGCACGGTTCTCTTTTATAGTATTGCGCTGGGTTTTTCTTCATGCTTCGCGGTGATATTCAAGTAAGCCCAACCAATTTGATAGATATTTTTGCACCAACTCTTACTGGTTCTAGTTGGTGGTTTGTGACCGTCTATGCTTGGCTTGTATTTTTGCTGCCCTTTATAATTCCGGCTTTGCATGCGTTGGGCAAGAAACTACATCTGTATCTAATAGTCTTTCTGGTCTCTGTCTTTGGATTCCTGCGCTATGTGCCGCTCTTTTGGATTCCCATCGACGGGCTACTAGTGGATTTTATTATAATTTGTGTTCTTGTTTGCTATATTCGCTGGTTTGTAGATTTGACAACAGTGGATATACGGCGCTTGGTTGCTTGCTGCATTGCTTCCTTTGCTGGAGTTGCAATCTCGTTTTATGGTCAATTCCATTTTGATGGCTTGCTGGGCTCGACCTTTGCGAATTTGTATAACGGTTTTTTCGGTTCGCCGGCGTCTATTTTTTCGTTAGCTATAGCAATCTCGGTCTTGTTGATTGAATTAAAAATGCCGCATTTTTCCTCCCGTTTCGTTAACGCTATCGCAAAACTTTGTTTTGCTACTTACCTTATTTCTGACTATGGGCCCATTCAAAGTTGGCTTTGGAGCTCGCTGTTTCCCTTTACGCGTGTAGGCGTTGGGCTGGGAATATTGCAGGTACTTCTTGTTCCAACGGTTGTGTTCGCGACCTGCTTAATGCTGGAAGGTCTCAGGAAGCTCTTGGTTGGTTTCTTCATGCGTCTTGTCGGTCCTTGCGATTTGTTAAATAAAGCTTTGTCGTAGAACCAAGATTTTTGACATTTTCTTCCGCATACGTGATTTGACGACGATCCCTCTACGCAGGTGATGGAACGATTGAGATTCCGAACCAGCGTTCTCTGGTTGTAGCGGATTGGTCGACAACCATCTTGGAAAGCGCGTCGTGGGCACGCAAGGCCTGTTATAGGCATGGTAACGCCCACGGTTGTTGCAACTAAGACGACTATCACCGAGACTGCTATTAAGAAGCCGATCGAGCCGAAGGCTGACGTGGTAACCGTTGCGAAGTTTTCTGAGACCGTCGATGATGATTCGGTTGGCATGCCTCTGGTGCTGCTGTTGTTGGAGGCGTTATTAATTGCTGTAGAGGCTTCGGTTTAAATCAAGGAATCGAACCGGTTTCCACACCAATAGAATGCGCTGGCCGCATATGACGTATCGATATGGGCATGGTATTGCGTTTTTTAATTTGCGGCCACAAAGATGCCTTTTGCAAAGCGTGAGGGCTATCTTGCCCGTGCTGTGCGCCCGGGCAATTTCAGCGCCGTGACGGGCGCCTGCCAGATGGTCCAACGCGACGTATTTGAGCAGTTCGGAGGCTATAACGAGGAATTCGCCGTCGGTTTTAACGATGCAGACTTTTGCCTGCGTGCGTGGGAGGCGGGCTACCGCACCATCTTTACGCCCTATGCTGAGCTGTACCACTACGAGTTCACCTCGCGCGGCAGGGAAGAGGCCAACGAAGAAAAGATGTGTCGCTGGAAGCGTGAGCAAGTACTGTTCATGCAGCGCTGGCCAGAGTTCTTCCTTGATGGCGACCCTTGGCTGGGGCCAAATTTGTCCTTTGACAGTGAGTGCTTCTCGCTTTAGAGCTAAGTTTGCTGTATTTCGCGGCCGCGTGCTTAAACGAATTACGACGAATTGCCTGCTTCAGGAAAATTTCGTGTCACTGGTGCTTGTGTCGTTTGGGGCGCTGCTTATTGATTTAAAAATTTATGGTTTAACACTGCGTCAATGGAAGAACGAAAAAGGCCATTGAGTACGTCTGCCTTCTTTTAATAGGAGCAGGTTACCATATACTTTTATAACAATTCGCTTGTATAACTGGACTTCCGATTCGGAAGAGATTGTAAGATAATTTAACCTTAGTATCATTATTTGTGATGGGGGATACGATATGAAAAAGGCATTGCGTGCCTCAACAGCGCTTTCTTTAGCTGCTCTCTTGACTATTTCACCCGTGATGAGTCCTGTAGCCGCTGCTTATGCTGCGAATAGCGTACAATCAGTGAATATTACATCAGATTCGGCGTCCGCAGACGGTGGTGTGGCTTCACGTGACGAGGGCGCTGCTGACGGAGAGATGACTGTCGAGCAGTCGTTGCCGGTGGATGTTGACGAGGCGGCTGATGAGGATTTCGGCGTGGATGCTTCTTTGGTTGAACCGCAAGCCGAATCGACTGATTCTTCTTTTCAATATATATATCTTGCCTACCCGAACCTTATCAGTGGGGCTGACCAAGTCGTCGCGTTTGCAACTCCTAATGACAGCGATACCATCGCCTCCGCAACGCTAAACTATGTGAGTGCCAACGGAGTTCAGGGAGCTGTTGACGCTTCCGCGCAGGCTGATAATTCTGCTGCATTTACATTCGGCTCGAAGCTAGATCCCAATACATACTTTCTTACTTCAATAACCTATGTTCTGCAGGGCGACGATGCTGAACATAAGATTGATCTCTCTGATAGGGATTATTCTTTTGCGGTTGTTGAGAGCTCTGCCAATTCCGAGGGCACTTCCGTTTACTATGCAGACGGTGAAGGCAATGCTGTTGAGGCCCAATCCATCAAGCAGGCGTTGGAATGTGCCGATTCACCGGACGGCATTTCTACCTATGCTGCACGCTCGGCTCGAAAAAACGTTCGGGTAATTGCCCTTGATGCTGGCCATGGCGGCACTGATCCCGGCGCGCAGGGAAATGGAAAGAGTGAGGCGGATCTGACTTGGAAGATTGTTGCTGCTTGCAAGAATAAGCTTGAGGCGTATGGTTTTAAAGTCGTTCTTGCGCGCGAGCAAAGCGGTGGCTACTCCGGAAATGATTACCTTTATCGTGTCCAACGATGCGTGAGTCAAGGTGCACAGGCCTTTGTTAGCTTCCACATTAATTCCGGTTCGCCTGTTGCCCATGGCGCTGAGGTATATGCCCCCACTTCCAATGAATATGATTACACGCAAGTTTCCGTCGAGCTCGCGAATAAAGTTATGAACAACCTCGCTTCTATGGGGCTCAGCTATCGCGGTGTATTCCAGATGGAAGTTGGAGATGAGTTTGCGGTCATCCGTTGTGCCCGCGAACAAGGTATTCCCGGCATCCTAATCGAGCATGGCTTTATTTCTAATGCGGGGGACGTGTTGAATTATTTTAGCGATGAGGGCTGCAGGCGTCTTGGCGAAGCTGATGCCGATGCGATCATTGCGCAATTTCCTAAGTCAACTTGGCTCGATTATTCTTCCGTATTCGATGCTAATTACTATTTGTCGCATTATCCCGATGTTGCTAAAGCTACGGCTGGAAATAGTGATTTAGCTCTAGACCATTTTATTAACTATGGCATGAGTGAAGGTAGGCGCGGCTCTGCCACTTTTGACGTACAGAGTTATTTTAATGAGTATCCAGATTTAAGAGCTGCCTTTGGCTTTGATTTAGTTAAGTACTATGAGCATTACGTCACGGCTGGAAAAGCAGAAGGAAGGCATGGGACCGGATGCTCAAAGATCGAGGGATACGCTACGAATATCAATGGAGTTGATTATTCATCCGTCTATGATCCCTCATTTTATCTATCGAATAACGAAGATATTCGTAGCGCTTTTTCAAAACGAAGCCCCGCTGGCGTTGTAATGATTGACGATGCTGCCGTGCTGCGCCATTTCGTCAGCTGCGGCATGGCGGAGGGCAGGCGCGGGAACGAGTCCTTCGACGTGCTGAGCTATTACAACAGATACCCCGACCTGCGTCGCGCGTTCGGTGCCAACCTCACCGCTCTATATGGCCATTACCTCAGTAGCGGTCGCGCTGAGGGGAGGATCGCGACCGGATGCGATTCCCTCGCGGGCGCTGTCGTTTCGCAAGGCGGTACCGATTATTCCCCCGTTTACGATTTCGACTTCTATACCTCCAACAACGGTGACGTCCTGAACGCCTTTACAGCCGTCAGGGGCGGTTTGAGGTTCGTTGACGATGCTGCCGTGCTGCGCCATTTCGTCAGCTGCGGCATGGCGGAGGGCAG
>JAPJOH010000011.1:0-1970 GCA_030826265.1 Collinsella aerofaciens | reverse complement strand
GCGCGGGAACGAGTCCTTCGACGTTTACGGCTATCGAAATCGTTATACGGACCTGAGGAAGGCCTTCGGGCTGAACCTGAAGGGCTATTACATTCACTATTTATATTGCGGCATTAAGGAGGGGCGTAATGGCGCAAGTATGACTGGATATGAAGGTCTTATTATGTCGTCCGCCTATTCAACCTATCTAGATGCCGCCAATCATTTCACAAAGACCGTGGGCACTAAAGGATTCCCTTCAGCTGTTTATACGGATAGGGGAGTGTCGAACATTAGAGATTTCTGCAGAATTCTATATGAAGAAGCTCAGTCGGAAGGTGTCTCACCTGAGGTTTTATATGGACAGGTGATGAAAGAAACGGGATATCTAAAGTTTGGCAATTTGGTTCAGCCTGATCAGTGCAACTTTGGAGGCCTTGGTGCCACGGGGGCTGGTAATCCAGGCTATAGCTTCGGATCTGTTCGTGAGGGACTGCGGGCGCAGGTCCAACATCTAAAGGCGTATGGTTCAACGGATCCCTTGGTTAATCCGTGCATTGATGCTCGCTTTAAATATGTCAGTCGTGGTTGCGCTCCGAGAACCATTGATTTAAATGGTAAATGGGCTGTTCCTGGCGTTGGATATGGTGAAAGCATTGATGCAATCGCCAAAGAGGTTATTGGTTAGGCTATTTAATAAGATCTAAAACCGATTGGGTTAATTTGACTGATAATTTAAAGAAAAACATTACATGGAATACCGTAGGCTCTATTGCATACCTTGCTTGCCAGTGGTTAACGACAGTTGCTGTAGTTCGACTATCGTCGGATTTTACCTACGCCGGTGATTTATCTTTGGCAATGACAATCAGCAATCTATTTGTTCCAATCGGTTTATATAAGATTCGATCCTTTCAAGTATCCGATCTTTCATGTGAGTATTCTTCAGGGGAATACATTGGTTTTCGTCTAAGCACAATAGTGTTGGGATTTGTTTTCGTATTACCTTATGCATTCTTTACCTGCCAGCAGTCTTCCCTTCTCCCCGTGTACCTCTATTGCATATATAAGTCAATTGAAGTTATGGTTGATGTGTTCCATGGTATTGATCAAAAAGCGGGAAATATGATTTATTGTGGCATGTCGATGCTACTGAGAGGTATTTTGTCTCTTCTGGTGTTTTGTGCCGGAATGTATATCTCACATTCTCTTGTATTGAGTATTGTGCTGATGATTGCGGTGTCTCTGCCCGTGATGATTGTTGATGCACGTTGGGCTTCTAATTTCGATTCGATCGTTCCTTCCTTTAGGTTCAAGGCGATGTCTGAACTGTTTTATAAGTGTCTTCCCGCTACGGTTGGGGTTTTTTGTTGCGCTGCGGTTACATCCGTTTCGCGTCAAGAACTTGCTACCGTACTGGGAGCCTCAATGTTGGGTGTTTATTCCTCGGTGTGTTCTCCCGCGGCAATCGTTCAGGCGGGTGCTGCTAATGCCTATGCCCCTTTGCTCGGCGCTTTTGCGAGCGCCAGCGAGTCGGAGGATAAAAAAACATTTAATACAATGTTGATGAAGGTCGTTCTTGGCGCCGTTGTTTTGTCCATTGCTATTCTGTTCGCTTGTTTTATCTGCGGCGACTACTTGTTGGGACTAATTTTTGGTGACCAAATTCATCAGTACTCTTTTTTGCTGTACGGTGCGGTTATTAGCTCGCTGCTTACGGCGTTTATCGGTTTCTTTTCCGACCTGACGATTGTTAAGAGAAAGATGGCTGGTAATCTTGTTGGTAATTTGGTTGCTTTAATTGTTGCCGTCCCCCTTTCTAGCTTATTGATTCAGCTATTTGGACCTAACGGAACGAGCGTTGCAATTTCGCTTGCTTATCTTGTCGGGTGTGTCGCGATGCTTCCATGCATTATTCGGAAATAGTGCATCAGGGATTAAAATAAATTTTATATCTAATTTTCGATTATCCGCATAAACACTATACTTTC
>JAPJOH010000044.1 GCA_030826265.1 Collinsella aerofaciens | reverse complement strand
TGCCGCGCCCCGCAGTGCCCGCTTCCCCCGAGAACAATTATCAGTGCAGGTAGAACGCCTGCGGTTTTCTCTATTTTGGGTGTATGGTTGGCGGTTGCGGTTAAAACGTAGTAGATGGGCGGGTTTCGTGGCGAGGGGCGTCTATCGGCTCCCCAATTTACCTACTCAACGACCTTATCCGGCTGGATGAGCTCCTCGTAGTAGCTGATATGCTCACGCGCGTCTTCAATCTCGGGCAGCAGGAAGTTGTAGATGACTTCGATGATCATCGTGGCGCTGATCTTGGAGAAGGCAAAGTCGCCCGTCGTCAGTAGCGCTTCGTGGTTGACGGTATTAAAAGTGTAGTCTGCCAGGCGCGCGAGTGGGGATTTGCTGTCGCTGCTGATGACGACTACGGTTGCGCCGCAGTCGCGAGCCGCTTTTGCCATGCGATTCAGTCGGCGCGATTTGCCGGAGTTTGAGATTAGCACGATGACGTCACCCGGGCGCAACGTGAGCGCAAAGCCGATTGATGTCTCGCTAATGGTACTCGTCATGCAGCGCAGGCCCAGCTGCGAAAACTTAAATGTCGCGTCGAGCGCGACCGCGTTTGTATTGCCCACGGCGGCGAACTCAATAACGCCGGCATTCTTAAGCGCGTGTACAACTGCGGCCAACGTGTCGTGATCAATGCCGTCGATGGTCGCATTAAGCTCACTCACCTTGGCGGCGAGGATATTTTTAAGGCTCTGCTCCATGTTGTCGAGTGAGACCTCGTCGGTCAGGCCCTCGTTGCGCTGACTCTCTAAGTCGCGCGCCAACGAAAACTGAAAGCTGCGGAAGCTGCCAAAGCCCAGCTTGCGGCAGAAACGCGAAACGGTCGCCTCGGACGTGGCGGCAGCGCGCGAGAGCTGAGCGGCCGTGAGGCGTGGCGCCTCGGACTGGTGCTCCAATATATAGTCGACAATGCGCTGCTCGGACTCGCTGTATCCCTGATGGGTACTAATGAGGGAAAGTGCGCTCTTGCTACTATCGGTCATGGATGGCTCCTGGTTGGCATGAAAATCTAGCTTGATTTGCAATGCCATAGTATACGGGCATTTTCAATTACAAGATACACCTTGCCGTTTCAAGTGTTGATGGTAAACTTTCACTTGCCGTTTACGGTTATGAAAGAACCTTTCACCGGAGAATTGCGCCTTGTCTCTTCTCACGCGGACGGTAGGTTGGTATCTTTCAAGTGTGGAAAAACGCGCATCGAAGCGCGTGTAGGGGAGCGCCCGCGGGCGCTGTACTCAAGAAGGAGGGACACATGGCTAAGTTTGACATCATCGCCGCGACCGGTTGCCCGACCGGCATTGCGCACACCTTCATGGCGAAGGAGGCGCTGGAGAAGGCTGCTGCCGAGCGAGGTCTGACCATTAAGGTCGAGACTCATGGCCAGGTCGGCGTCGAGAACGAGCTCACCAAGAGCGAGATCGCCGGTGCCAAGGCCGTCGTTGTCGCAGCCGATAAGGATGTCCAGGCTGAGCGTTTCGCCGGTAAGCCCATGGTTTCCGTTGGTGTTTCCAAGGCCCTGTCTGTCGAGGCTGCTGGTAAGCTGATCGACCGCGCGCTCGCCGCCAAGGGCGACGACACGGTTGCCGCTGCCGCCGATGTCGAGGACGAGGTCGAGGAGAAGGAGTCCATCGGTCACGTCATCTACAAGCACCTCATGAACGGCGTCAGCCACATGCTGGTCTTCGTCGTTGCCGGTGGTGTTCTGACCGCCATTTCGTTCCTGTGGGGCATCACGTCCTTTGATTCGACGGCTGCCGACTACAACAGCTTTGCCGCGATGCTCAAGATTATCGGCGGTATCGCCATGAACCTCATGGTTCCGGTGCTCTCCGCTTACATCGCCGAGTCCATCGGCAAGCGCCCGGCGCTCGTCCCCGGTTTCGTCGCCGGTATGATTGCCATCCAGGGCTTGCCTGTTAACGCCGATACCGGCATGATCGACGCCGGTGGCGCAGGTGTGGGCTTTGGCTTCCTAGGCGGCATCGTCGGCGGCTTCCTCGCTGGCTATGTCATCCTGCTGCTCGAGAAGGTTTTCTCTAAAATTCCTGCGAGCCTTAATGGCCTGAAGGCAATCTTCCTGTATCCGCTGTGCTCTACCGCCATCGTCGGTCTGGTCATGCTCGGTATTTCCGGCCCCATGGCTGCCATTAACCAGGGCATGATGGATTTCCTGCAGAGCCTCGGTAACTCCGGTCCGGTGATCCTTGGCCTGGCCATCGGCTGCATGTGCGCCTTTGATATGGGCGGCCCGGTCAACAAGGCTGCTTACGCTACTGGCACCTTCCTGCTCGGTACCGCTCTCGAAGCTGGCGTCGGCACCGAGACCTACAACTTCGGCACCAACTTCATGGCTGCCGTCTCCGCCGCTTGCATCGTTCCGCCGCTGATCACCACCTTCGCCGTCGTTGTCGGCAAGAAGTACTTCAGCCAGGAGGATCATGACGCCGGTATCGTCAACCTCATCCTTGGTTGCACCCACATCACCGAGGGCGCCATTCCGTTCATGACCAAGAACATCTGGCCCGTTATGCCCATCATGATGCTCGGTTCTTCCATCGCTTCCATCTTGACCATCTTCTTCAACGTTCACGATCCGGCGCCTCACGGCGGCTTCCTGGTCCTGCCCGTTGTCGAGAACGGTCCGCTGTGGGTCCTCGCGATCCTCATCGGCGCTGTGGTCGGTGGCATCCTGTTCGTGGCCTTCAAGAAGTACGACTTCGAGAAGAACCAGAAGCCCGCTCCTGCAACCAAGCCGGTTGAGGCCCCCAAGGCCGCTGCCGTCGAGGCCCCCAAGGCCGAGGCTGCTGACTTCGTGAAGGTCGAGAACGTCTTTGTCGCCGAGGACTTCGCTTCTCGTGACGAGGCTCTGAGCTTCGTTTCCAACCAGGCTGTCAAGGCCGGTATCGCCAGCGACGCCGACGCCGTGATGAACGCCTTCCTGGCCCGCGAGGCCGAGGGCACCACGGGCATGATGGAGGGCTTCGCCATCCCGCATGCCAAGTCCGACGCCATTACCGAGGCTGCCGTCATCGTCGTCAAGGACGAGTCCGGCGTGACCGGT
The DNA here is from genome assembly GCA_030826265.1 of Collinsella aerofaciens. Lineage (GTDB taxonomy): Bacteria > Actinomycetota > Coriobacteriia > Coriobacteriales > Coriobacteriaceae > Collinsella > Collinsella aerofaciens_AY. Next base: position 6,712 of record JAPJOH010000044.1, on the reverse strand, counting down.
TGGGACACCATGGACGGCGCTCCCGTCAACGTTGCCATCGCCCTGCTCATCCCGGGCGCTCAGGCTGGAACCACGCACCTCAAGATCCTGTCCAAGGTCGCCGAGGCGCTTATGGACGAGGACTTCCGTGCCACCGTCAAGGGTTCCACCGACGCCGCCGAGATCGCCAAGACGATCAACGCCCGCCTGGTCTAATCCAGCAGTTAGCGAATAATATCGCCCCTTGTAACAAAGGCGGAGACCCTCTCCAGGGCCTCCGCCTTTTTCTACCCCTCCCATAAGTTGCGGTGAAATAGGGACTGTTTAAACGATTCAACCCCAAATTCAGTCCCTATTTCACCGCAACTTACAAAAGGGCATAGAGGGGGCTACCTATCGAGTCTTTGTCGCGAACAGATCATCAGCCAGATTTCCGTTTGCACGATATTGCTCTGGACCGACCGAGTTTCCGCAGCCTGCTCGCCCACAGGGGCCCGTGCGCGGCCTGTGAGATTTATCGCGAGTTCCGCACGAGCCGAAGAGCACTTAATGTGCTCTTCGTGCGAGCAGGACTGTAGAGCAGGAAATCTCACAGGCCGCGCACGGGCCCCTGTGGGCGAGCAGGCGGACGACAAACACATCTGTCCAATAATTCGTCTGAAACATAATGAAAAACCGTTTGATGTGAGTTAATATAAAGAACGTCGTGAATCTGACTCCTGCCACATGCATGACAGGGGTTAAACACAAAAAGGAGTCAATTATGGTTTCTGAGAAGGCTACCCTCGTTAATCCTCAGGGTCTGCACATGCGTCCGGCTGGTCTGTTCGCCTCCACCATGGGCAAGTACGCCTGTGACGTGACGGTCGTCACCCCCGAGAAGGAGGTCAACGGCAAGTCCCCGATGGCCCTCATGGCTGCTGGTATCCCCTGCGGTACTGAGGTCGAGGTCAAGTGCGACGGCGCCGACGAGGCCGAGGCTCTGGCTGCTGCCATCGAGCTCATCAAGAGCGGTCTTGGCGAGTAGAACTCAAACGGGTCGCATGTTGAACAACTAAGTTCATATTTGGGGGCGCAGTGACCTGTTGTAAGGTAACTGCGCTCTTTTGTCATGGATATGGCAAAACGCTTTATCACATGACACGGAGAGAGGAATGGGAATGTATCAGGGAGTCAACGCTTCCGAGGGCATCGGTATCGGCACCGTCATGGTCGCCGTCGATCCCGACTTGACGTTTGAGCCGCACGAGGTTGCTGATTCGGCAGCAGAGAAGGAGCGCTATCAGTCCGCTCTTTCGGTCTTCTGCGAGAAGACCCAGGCTCAGGCCGACCACATGAAGGAGACGGTGGGCGAGGCCGAGGCCGAGATCATGAGCGGACACATTGTTCTGGCTCAGGATCCGGGTATGACCGACGCCATCAACGCCGCCATTGACGGCGGTACCTGCGCCGAGCAGGCGCTCATGGACACCTCGACCATGTTCGAGAACATGTTCCTGTCCATGGACGACGAGATGTTCCGTCTTCGCGCGGCTGACATCGCCGACATCCGCACCGGTATTCTGGCCGAGCTGCTGGGCAAGGAGGTCGTCGACCTCTCCGTCCTGCCCGAGAACACCGTCGTTGTCGTTCACGACCTTACGCCGTCCATGACCGCCACGATCGATAAGGCTCACGTTGCCGGTATCGTCACCGAGACCGGCGGCCGCACGTCGCACTCCGCGATCATCGCGCGTGCCCTCGAGATCCCGGCTGTCCTTTCGGTTGCCAACAGCTGCACCGCGCTGCGCAACGGCATGACCGTTGTCGTCGACGGCGGCAAGGGTATCGTCGAGGCCGATCCCGACGAGGAGACGCTCGCTGCCTACACCGCCAAGGCCGAGGCCTTCGCTGCCGAGAAGGCAGCCCTCGAGGCCTTCCGTGGCAAGCCGTCCGTGACTGCTGATGGCATCAAGAAGATCATCGCCTGCAACATCGGTAACCCCGATGACGTGCCCAACGCGCTCGATCACGACGCCGAGGCTATCGGTCTGTTCCGCTCCGAGTTCCTGTTCATGGACTCTGCTGAGCTTCCTTCCGAGGAGGAGCAGTTCAACGCCTACCGTAAGGTCGCCAGCGCGCTCAAGGGTGCTCCGGTCATCATCCGCACGCTCGATGTGGGTGGCGACAAGGAGATTCCGTATCTGCATATGGTCAAGGAAGACAACCCCTTCATGGGCTTCCGCGCCGTGCGTTACTGCTTGGCCAATCCCGACCAGTACAAGGTCCAGCTCCGCGCTCTGCTGCGCGCTAGCGCCTTCGGTGACGTCAAGATCATGATCCCGCTCGTCACCTGCGTCGAGGAGGTCTTGGCTGTCAAGGAGCTCGTCGAGCAGTGCAAGGCCGAGCTGACCGAAGAGGGGCGCAAGTTCGACGAGAACATCGAGGTCGGCATCATGGTCGAGACGCCTGCCGCTTCGCTGCTCGCAGACCGTCTTGCCGAGGTCGCCGACTTCTTCTCCATCGGCACCAACGACCTGATCGGCTACACCATGTGCGCCGACCGTGGCAACGACACCATCTCCAACCTGTACCAGGTTTACTATCCCGCCGTGCTCCGCTCGCTCAAGAACATCATCGAGAGCGGCGTGAAGGCCGGCATCATGGTCGGTATGTGCGGCGAGGCCGCTGCCGATCCGCTGCTCGAGCCGCTGCTGATCAGCTGGGGCCTGGAGGAGTTCTCGATGAGTGCTCCGTCGATCCTGCGCGCCCGTAAGACCATCAGCCAGTGGACCAAGGCCGAGTGCGACGAGCTCGCCGAGAAGGCGCTCGCCTGCAACACCGCCGCCGAGGTCAAGGCACTGCTCGAGTCCGCAGCTCGCTAATTTGGTATCAGAGGTAACCGCGTGGTTGGAATGGGCCGGCCACGCGGCCCTCACATATACAGGGGGTACTGTAAATGTTCTACACGCTAACCGCTAACCCGGCTGTCGACATGACGGTTTCGAGCTCTCCGCTCGAGCCCGACGAGAACGTCCGCACCGGTTCGGCCAGCTACACGGCTAACGGCAAGGGCCTCGACGTGTCCTTCGCCTTTAAGAAGATGGGCGTCGACACCGTCGCGCTCGGCTTCTTCGCTGGCTTCACGGGCAAGTTCATCGTCGAGGAGGTCATGAACCTGGGTTGCCTCTGCCGCCCGGTCTGGACCGACGGTATCACGCGCATTAACACCTACGTCAACGATGGCCAGCACGAGTACGGCATCCTGAACCCCGGCGCCCCGATCACGCCGCAGCACCAGGAGGAGCTCTACAACATCCTGGACACCGCGGGCGATCTCGAGTGCCTGATCGTCTCCGGCTCCGTGCCTCCCAAAGCTACGCCCGACTTCCTGGCTCAGGTCATGGAGCACGCTCAGGCTCGTGGCGCTGACGTCGTCCTGGACCTGTCCTCCGACAAGCTCAAGGAGCTCGCTCACAAGAAGCCGCTGCTCATCAAGCCGAACCATCACGAGATGAAGGCCATCTTCGGCGTGCCGGTCGACACCGACGACGAGGTTCGTGTCGCCATGAAGATGGCTCACGACGCTGGCGTTCAGAACGTGCTGCTCACCCGTGGTAGCCGCGGCGACGCTTACTTCTCCAACGGCGAGGACATCTGGTACGCCAAGCGTGAGTTCAACATCAAGCTGGTCTCTTCCGTCTGCGCCGGCGACTGCACCCTCGCTGCGTTCCTGCACAAGTGGTACAGGGATCGCGACAACGTCGAGGAGGCCATGAAGCTCGCTATGGCCACCGGCGCCAACGTTGCCGAGTCCGTCGGTATTGGTGACTTCGGTCACGTCGACGAGTACAGCAAGCGCGTTGCTGTCCGCAAGCTCGATCGTCAGTAATCGAAACGCGACATATTCGTGCGCATGCGGCGCCCCGGTTTCGGCCGGGGCGCCTTTTTTGTTCCGCCATGGGGGAGAGGTGTCCTGCCGTACTTCATCGCTTCCACACCGTTCACCGAGTTGTCCTAGCCTTTTACCGATGCGTGGAATATACTTTCATTAACACGTTGCTTCGTGAAAGGAACATTCATGATTTACACGCTCACTGCTAATCCCGCCATTGATTACAACATCGCCTGCGACGGCCTTACTGCCAATACCGTCACGCGTACCCGCAATGCCGTCTACACGCCCAACGGCAAAGGCCTCAACGTCTCGTTTACGCTTGACCACTATGGTGTCGACACCACGATCCTGGGTTTCTTCGCCGGCTTCTCGGGTGAGTTTATCGTTAAGGGCGCCGAGGCCCTGGGCGTGCCCGTCAAGCCCGTGTGGACCGACGGTATTACGCGCGTCAATGTGTTCCTCAACGCCGGTCCCGACACCGAGTACAACATGGTCAATGCCGGTGCCGCCATCAATGAGGCCAACGAGCAGGAGATGTTTGAACTTATCGATTCGCTCGATGACATGACCTGCCTGGTCATCAGCGGCTCGCTGCCTCCCAACACTTCCGAGGGCTTCTTGGCCGAGGTCCTGCGCCGTGTCAAGGCCAAGGGGGCCGAGTTCGTCCTCGACATCTCGAGCCATCAGCTGGCAGACCTCATTGCTCTGGAGCCACTGCTGATCAAGCCCAATGACGACGAGCTGCTTGACATCTTTGGCATCAAGGTGAGCGGTGGCGACGACGAGTCCGTCAAGGGCGCTATGGCCGAGCTGCACGCCAAGGGCGCCAAGAACGTGCTGCTGACCCTTGGTGGCGCCGGTGCGTACTTCTCCAACGGCGAGCATATCTGGTTTGCCAACCGCACCTTCGACGTCAAGCTGCTGTCGACGGTGTGCGCCGGCGATTCCTCGCTCGCTGCCTTCCTGTCCGTGTGGCACGACGCCCCCGAGCGCGTCGAGGACGCCCTGCGCCTTTCGATGGCCACTGGCGCCAACGTGGTCGAGTGCCCCGGTCTGGGTGATTTTGCCAAGGTGGACGAATATAAGAAGCACATCGAGGTTCGCCAGGTCTGCTAGTTCCGGCACCTTGTCTGAATAGTTTGATTATTTCGCATCCGTCTTAGACTAGGACGGATGCGTTTTTGTTTATCGGACTTGCGTGTGCAGTGGAGGCTGTTTCTTGCTAGACTTCTTGCAGACGCAATCGATAGCCAATTTGATAGTCGCAGGAGGCCATAGGCATGTGCAATGTTTCGCTCAACGGTACTCAACCGTCCGATGCGTCCCTGCGCGTCCTGCGCGCGCTTGAGGCGGCTGGTCTTGAGGCTTGGTACGTGGGCGGTTGGGTGCGCGACGCCCTGATGGGGTACCCCAGCCACGATGTTGATATGTGCTGTAGCGGCCTGTGGCAGGAGTCCAAAGCGGCGCTCGAGGCCGCCGGCATCGCGGTTGTGGAGTCGGGCATTAAATTTGGCGGAATCACGGCTATTTCCGATGGCGAGCGTATCGAGGTCACCACGTACCGTCTGGATGGCTTTTACACCGATGGTCGCCATCCCCAGAGTGTGGAGCGTGCCGCCTCGCTCGAGGACGATCTGGCGCGCCGCGACTTTACCGTCAATGCCATGGCCTGGCATCCCGAGCGCGGGCTTGTCGACCGCTACGACGGCCAGGGTGACTTGGAGCGCAAGCTGATTCGCGCTGTCGGCGATCCCAAGCGTCGCTTTAACGAGGACGCCCTGCGCATGCTGCGTGCGGTGCGCTTTGCCTGCCGTCTGGACTTTATGATTGAGCCCGAGACCAAGCGTGCGCTTGCCGAGTGCGCGCCGCTGCTCGAAGCCGTGGCGCGTGAGCGTGTGGGTATTGAGCTCGAGGGCATTCTTTCGACCGGTCATGGGGGAGACGCGATGCTCCGCTATCCCGAGCTCATCTGCGCCGTCGTGCCCGAGTTGGCAGCGGGTCGCGGGTTTGATCAGCGCAGTGTCTATCATGCGTTTAACGTCTACGTGCATATCGCCCGTGTGCTGACGGTGGCGGGGGAGCTCGCGCTGTGTGACGGCGTCGCGCCCTCGTCGAGCCTTATGTGGGCGGCGTTTTTGCACGATGTGTCCAAGCCCGAGTGCTTCACGGTCGATCACGCCGGCAGCGGACACTTCTACGGTCATCCCGAGCTCGGCGCCAAGAAGGCGCGCGTCATTATGGATCGCCTGGCCCTCTCGCACGACTTGGTGCGCGACGTGTGCCTGCTCATCAAATACCATGACAAGCCGCTGCGCCCCGAGCGCTCCTGCCTGCTCAATATGATGCGCGCGCTTTCGGGTGAGGGCGTCGACACGGCCCGCCTGATTGACGAGCTCATGGACCTTAAGCGTGCCGACACACTTGGCAAGGCCCCGTCGTGCTTCTATTATGTTGAGACGATTGAGGAGATGCGCGCGCTGGCGCACGAGCTGCTGAAGGCAGGGGAGCCCTATACGCTCAAGATGCTCGCCATCAACGGCGGCGACCTGATCCGTGCCGGAGTCAAGCCCGGGCCGGAACTGGGTCAGCTTCTCAACTCCGCCCTCGACGCCGTGATCGAAGACGATATTCCCAACGAGCGCGAAGCTCTTTTGGTTCATCTCAACTTGAATTAGCTACCAAGTTTACCTGCGTATTCCATAACCTGCCGACAATTTTTCGGCAATTTGGAATTTCTTCTTGCGCTGACGTTTTTTGTCCCGTAATATATTTCCTCGCAGCACGGCAGTGCAGATGTCATGTGGCCCGTTCGTCTAGCGGTTTAGGACGCCGCCCTCTCAAGGCGGAGATCACCAG
>JAPJOH010000043.1:247-9836 GCA_030826265.1 Collinsella aerofaciens | reverse complement strand
CCGCTGAGCTGGGCCTATGCCGGAATCTCTCCCACAGAAACCACCGAAGAGCCTTCTTTTGCGGCTCAAGACGCGCTGCGGTGACTATTCTTTTGCTGCAAGGACCACCATATTCCGGCAACGCAGTCACAAGAGGATTCGGTATGACTTTAGATTTGCTTACAATATCAGTCGGGAAAAGCTGTTGGACTTCTTCGGTTTGGAACACTACCCGTGAGGCTCGCTCATAATTCTTAACGCAATCACAAAATTCCCTTTCAGAATAAATGCAAGGCGGATAATTCCGCTCGGATGCAACGGTTTGGACTTGCATTCCGCGAGTAACCGCCAGTACGTATTTCATGGGGCGGCCAAGAGCAACAACTATGTCGGGATCAAACTCCGATAGGACTCTTTTAATCAAATGTAACCTTTTAATTATATTGATATGCTTTTGGCGGCATGGCTGGCAACCGTACATCTTTACGCCCTGGCTCAATTCATAAGAACAATGATCTTCGTCTATAGACACGGCACCCGAACGGTAGCCTTTAGCGTAGAAGTGGTTGCAGAGAATAGACGTAACCCTCTCCGCACCGCCACCTCCAAATTTATTAGCTACGAATAATACTTTCGGATTGACATTCATAGAACTAAAAAATCGGTCCGAATATTGAAATGTACGGATCGAGAGTTGTTCCATATATCTGGTACGCAAGGAAAGGCAATAGTAAGCAGATCGCGCCCATTTTGCCTAAAACAGCTAGTCGTGGATCAGCCTGCCTTAAACAGACTGGAATAAGAAGGCTGACAAATATCCAAAGATATTCATCAGCACGCGCTAGAACTTCATTATTTAGCGATACCGAACAAAAGAGGAGACTTGCAGCTACTCCGCACAATGAAAGGTTCGCATTAAATTCTTCAGTCATTTTATCTACATCGAACAGAAGTAGGATCGCGACGACGATCACTATATGCAAAGTGATGAGACTATTCCATGAGAAACTTAAAGCAAGCCCCTCTTTTCCAAATACGCCGAGAATCATTTTCAGAACTTCTGGCAACACAAAAGCGGAAAGCGCACATAGCACAACGAACGCAATAAAAATATATGTGAGCTTCCTCTTTGTCATCTTGGTTCTAGATAGCGGATACAGCAAAGCCGCCAATATAACTGCTCTATGAAACATCATCGCCAAAAGTATAACCAACATAAATTTGATGGGTTTTCGCTTGACGATATAGATGATGCCGAATAGAAAAATCGATAAAGCGAGCGTCTGTCTCAATATCGAAATCGAGTACCAGAGAAAATTCATGGTGCTCAAAATGAATAGAGTAAACCAAGGCGTATCTGAATAACGTAAAGAAAAGAAACAGAACGAGAACGATGTAACTGCCGCTAGAAATACAATTAATCCCTGATAGCTAAACCCTAAAGAAGCAAGTAGCCAGTTTAAAACGACCCATCCATTTTCGAAGTCGTATAGGTATATCAAATTCGCGTTGTCGAGAATATTGGGATTAAGGGCACCAAGCATTTGAGAAAAGGTGAGGCTTGAAATATATCTATACCCCGCAGCATAAATCTCAGCATCGGGCCCATACGATTCGGCTCGAAGGGCCAGGAGCAAAAACAGCTGAATGCCGATAAGCGTTACACAAACCTTCTTGCTTTTGCTTGACACAATAGGACCGTAGATAGCAATCAGGGCAGCGTTTATAAGCAGGACATACATTGCCTATTCGACTTTCAATGCGCCGCTTCTATTGAAATTCAATTCGAGCAGCTTGTCCACGCCATAACCAATGGATTTGCTTAGTGCCCAAATAACAAAAGCTAGTGCCGCTGACGCGATGGAAAGATGCTCTATTTCTCGGTAGAGATGCCACTGCCATTTTGGAAGATTGCGTTTGCCGGACGATAGACTACCCTCGCGCACCCGATAATTGGCAACTACTTCCCGAAGGCCGTAAACCTTTACGTCATTTTCTCGAAGGATGCTTAACCATAATGCGTAGTCATTTCGCTTCTTAATGCTGGGTGCGTAGCATTTCCCAAGCATCCGCTGACTATAAACAGCCGTGGAATTCCCTATCGAATCCCCTAGATATAGCAATCTGTGGTACCCAACGCTTCCCGGCGGCTTCTTTACGACACCTTTGTTTGCTCCATCTTCAGAAATAACCGCATATGACGCACAGCTGAATGCACAGAAATTCTCTTTCATAAATTGAACCTGCATTGAAAGCTTTTCGGGAAGCCAAATGTCATCGCAATCAAGAAATGCAATGTATTCCCCCTGCGCAAGGGAAATCCCCTCATTCCTTGCGTTGCTTGCTCCTGTGTTTTCAGCTAACTCTACTAGATGAATTTTCGGACTCGCGTCACAAAATGCTTTGACAACCTCTGCCGAGTTATCGGATGAGCAGTCATCGACAACTATCAATTCCCAATTCGAATAGCTTTGCGATAGTACGGATTCTATTGATTCGCTTATATAAGCTTCACAGTTATAATTAGGCATAATTACCGAAACAAGACCGGCGATAGTGCTCATCTTGCTTCCCTGTTCACACCGCGCCGGCTGAACACCACGGAGATCGTCCTGAAGAACACCCTCGCGTCGAAGGCGAGGGACATGTTGGCCACGTACTCGCCGTCAAGGAAAGCCTTCTCCTCGTCGGAGACGAGGTTGCGGCCGTTCACCTGGGCCCAGCCGGTGAGTCCCGGGCGCACAGCCTCGGCGTTGAGCGGGATCCTCAGGTCTATGAGCCGGCGCTCGCGGATGATGACGGGGCGTGGCCCGATGATCGACATGTCGCCCTTGAGGATGTTCGCGAGCTGCGGGAGCTCGTCGAGGGACCACCTCCGCAGGAAGTTGCCCACCGGCGTCATGAACGCCGCCTTGTCGGCGAAATCCTGGGCGGGCATGTCGGGCGGGGTCTCCACGAGCATGGTGCGGAACTTCCAGCACTCAAAGCGGCTCCCCGCCCGACCCCAGCGCTTCTGCTTGAAGAGCACCGGCCCCTGGGAGGTGGCCTTCACGGCCACCGCGCAGGCGGCGAGCACGGGCGACAGGGCCACGAGGCCCAGGGCCGAGAATACGATGTCGAAGGCGCGTTTTACGTGTGCATATGATTTGCTTGGAATACGCGAGAGGGGCGGACGAACTTCAATGCCCGGATGCAGGCGGGCAGCCATGCGGTCTCCAGCTGAATCGGCCGGATCGTCCTCAAGGCAGAAATCGTCCCCCGGTAGAGCCGTCTCAGCCGCCATAGCGGCAGCAGTTTCGTCAAGTTGATATATTCCTGTGTTTTCTGACAATCTCTAGTCCGACTTTGAGGTTCAGCTTGCGGCCGAACATCGTTGTTTCCACGTATGCCAGGCGCTTGTGGCGGTCGATCTTCTTGACCAGGGCGGTATGGTGGACCAGCGGGCCTTTCGTTATGCTGATCTCGTCGCCTTCTATCACGCCCTCCGACATTTCCACCACGCGGTGGTCTTTGGTCGTGAAGGAATCGATGAAGGCTATCTCATCTGCGTTAAGGAGAATGAACGCGTTGTCGTTTCCCAGGAGCTTGGTAAACGCGGGAACCTTGCGGAGCTCGTCCGCGGCCTGGTCAACCTTATCAGTGATAAGGAACAGGTATCCGGGGAGCAGGATCTCGGAGCGGCGCTTCCACTCGCCCTTGATCTTCTTCATGATCTCGTACTGGGGGATGAAGCACTCCTGCAGCACGTCATCATCGACGAGCTGCTCCACCAGATGGAGGACGCGGCGCCCCCTGCCGCCGACGACCTGCACGACATACCACATAGCCAGCCTCCTGCCGAAGGGCCTCTACAAAGGTAAGGCTTCGCCATGCGCCGAAAGGCGATGCGAAACGACAACGTTATTCATCCTCCTACTCGCAACGAGACGCGCACCCAGCGACGATCCCTCGCTTGTAAGATATGCCCGGCGGTTCAACCACCACGACCGAAACGACTCGAAAGAAGCGGAGGGACCCGCACGATCAGCTTGCCCTCGCGCAGCCCATTATGTTTTCCGCGGATTCGCTTCGTCGTTTTGGAACGCACGCCCTTACGAGAACGCAGATTCCAAAACCGGCCTTTTACCAGCCGCCATGGGGATACAACCTCAAATGCACAGCAAAAGATTATGTATTCCCTGATAAAACTGGCGGTTGTCATTATAAATGATAGGTTGAGGTTTACAGTTTAGCAACGCCAAATGTGGAGATTCTTTTTCTAAGAGTCGTTTTTCTCGGTTAAGCCCCCTTTTTTTGCTTTCATTAACCAACAATTTCAGAACGGTTGTACGAACCTGTCTTATGTGGTTGTCATATGGAGAGCCTGCAAGCCTCCTCTCCCCCTTGCCCGCCATCACCGCCGGCAAGCTGCCCGCAACCATTGCCGAATCCTTTTGATGCACAACACGAATAACACCCCGCTAAAGAGGAATTACAACGTTTACGAGGCAAAAGATCGATTTCTCATTGACAAACGCGTCGAACGGCCGCTATCATTCAGTGGAGTAAGGCTGTAAAACTGTGTTTACGTGAAGAGCACCCAAGGAAAGAAGGATTTAATGAAGAAGAGGATTGTAGCGATTGCTTGTGCTGCAGCTCTCATGCTTGCGCTTCCGACGCTTGCATGGGCAGCCCCGAGCCCGAGCAACAATGGCACCGCCACGGGCGACAATGGTGTGAGCGCTGTCGTCAAGGCTGGTTCTGGCACTATCGAGAGCGTGGCTTCTACCTCCGCGAAGGCCAGCAACGTTCCTGCCGGCACCGATATCGTTGCTTCTTTCGAAGTTAAGGGCGACGCCACCAACGTCGACCTTACGTTCAACGTTGGCGCCAAGTACGCCGGTTACGCTTACACGGTTTACGTGCAGCATACGGACGGTACGACCGAGACTTTGACGGGCACGGTTGCCGCTGATGGCACCATCGCAAACCATGTTGACAAACTGTCCATCTTCTCCATCGCCATCGGCGCTGCGGGTTCGACAGCTAACGCCAACACGGGTTCCACCTCCCCGCAGACCGGCGTTGACCTCGGCACCGTTGCCGGCGCCACCGTCGTGACGGCCATCGCCGCCGGCGCTGTCTTCGTGGCCCTGCGCAAGAAGGTCACCGAGTAGCAAGCACACCGCAAGTCTTATATAGAACTTGTATCGAAGAGACCTGTTTTACAACAGGTCTCTTCTTCTATGGGCAAACGGTTTGCTACCATAGCCTCAACACTTGAGGTACGAAACACCTTTACGAAAGCGAGCGGTCCTTCCTATGCCGAAAGCGCCTTTGGAACAACGAAGCGACGACCTCCAGCCCAAGCACGCGAAGGCCGCCAGCCCCCTCGAGGCGAGGAAGAAGAAGCGCTCCATTATCATCCTCGCGGTGCTCCTCGCCTTTCTCCTGTGCGGCGTCGCCGCCGGGTGCGGCTATCTGATCTGGCAGCAAGCCGAGCTCGACCGCGTGGCCGAGGAGATGAAGAACACGCCGGAACCGGTGGTGGAGCAACCCGCACAGGATACCGCCGACAACCGGGTGGAAAACCCCATCGACTTCACGTCGCTGAAGCAGGAGAACCCCGATATCTACGCGTGGATCCACGTTCCCGGCACCGATGTGAACCTCCCTGTGCTGCAGAGCGCCACGAACGACTTCCTCTACCTCGACCATAACAAAGACGGCGACTACGCCATCGAGGGAGCCATCTACACCGAGATGGCCAACAACACCGATTTCAGCGACCCCGTGACGGTGCTCTACGGCCACAACCTGCAGAACGGCACCATGTTCTCCACCCTGCACTACTTCGAGAACGAGGACTTCTTCAACGAGCATGACACGCTGTATATCTACACGCCGGGGCATGCGCTCACCTACCGCGTTGTCTCGGCCTACCTGTACGACGACCGCCATATCCTGAACTCCTACAACCTCTCCGATCCGACGGTGCGCCAGGAATACTTCAACTTCGTCATGCATCCGGATTCTCTGCTGGTTAACACCCGAAGCGACACGGAACTGTCAATTGATGATAAAATAGTGCAGTTGAGCACCTGCATGAGCGACACCAACCACACAACCAGCCGCTACATCGTTACTGGAGTTTTAATAGATGACCAACCGACCTACTAACCGACCGACGCCGCCCTCGCGTGCGCCTCGAAGCGGATCCCCCTCCACCCAGGCTCCCCAGCAGACGGCGGGTCAGCCAACGGAAGGGCGAGCCGACTCGTCCGAGTTCTTTGCCCAGCAGGCGGCCTCCCAGAACCAGGAAGTGCTGATCCGCAAGCGCAAGCGAAGCCACTCGAAACGCAAGAAACGCATTCGCGTCGCGCTTGTCGTACTGGTCGTGGTGGCCCTGGTGGGCGGCGGCACGGCCTGGGGCGTCATGAGCACCATCAAAGCCGGCGAAGGCGCCATCCACGAGGCCTCCCAAGCCGAGGACATCCAAACCGCCGAAAACGCCGTAGCCTACGACGAGGGCAAGACCGTCAAATACAACGGCCACACCTATGCGCTGAACGAGAACATGGTCTCCATCTGCATCATCGGCTTCGACCGCACGGCACCCGCCGAGGTGGGCGAGAAGGCCGGCCAAGCAGACGCCGTCATGGTGATGGCGCTCGATACGAAAACCGGCGAGGCCACCGCCATCGGCCTTCCCCGCGACAGCATGGTGGAAGTGGGCGAATTCGTGGGCAGCGCGTTCATCGGCCTTGACAAGATGCAGCTGTGCCTGGCGTACAGCTACGGCGACGGCAGGGAAACCAGCTGCCAGTACACCACCACCGTGGCCTCGCGCGTACTGTACAACATGCCCATCTCCTACTACTTCGCACTCGACTTGAGCGGCGTCGGCCCGCTGAACGACGCCATAGGCGGCGTGGCGCTCACGCCGCTGCAGAGCATCCCCAACACGGGCATCGTGGAGGGGCAGGACACCGTGCTGTTCGGCAACAACGCGCTGCGCTACGTGCAATGGCGCGACACGTCGGTGCTCACGTCCTCGCTCGACCGCCAGGCACGCCAGGTGCAGTACATCAAGGCTTTCGCCGCCCAGGCGCTCAGCATGGCGCAGGGCAACGTGGGCACGCTGCTGGACCTGTTCAACACGGCGAACGGGTATTCTATCACCAACCTGGGCGTCAGCGAGTTCAGCTACCTGGCCACCTCGGTGCTCTCGAGCGGCATCACGAGCCTCAACGTGACCACGCTCCCGGGCGAGATGCAGCAGGGCGAGAAATACGCCGAGTACTACCTCGACAAGAATGCCGTCTACGAGACGGTTTTGGACGTGTACTACCGTCAGGTCGACTAGCATTCGACCTGGAAACGCGATACCTGGGCTTATAAGGAGAGATAACCCGTGACCTTGCTAGAACTGCTCCACCTGCTTCGGAAGAAGTGGTACCTGGTCGTCGTGTTCCCGCTCGTTTTCGCGGGAGCCACCGCCATTTACTGCTGGGGATTCATGTCGAACGACTACACGTCCGACGTATCGCTCTACGTGCTCAACAAAACCGACGAGCAGAGCTCGAACATCACGAGCAGCGATACCACGGCCAGCCAGCAGCTGGCGAACGACATCGCCGTCATGGCCCAGTCGAACCGCGTGATCGACGCCACCGCCCAGTCGCTGGGCATGAGCACGCTCAAGGGCTACGACATCAAGGTGACCTCGGCCACCACGAACCGCGTGATCACGTTGAGCGTCACGGGCAAGAAGCCCGAGGCCGTGGCGCAGATTGCCAACGAGCTGGCCAAGCAGACGGCCGACACCGCCGTGGAGGTCATGGAGCTCAAGGCCGTCAACATCGTCGACGCCGCCCAGGTTCCCAACGCCCCCTCGGGCCCGAACCGCATCATGTACACCGCCGTCGCCTTCTTGGCAGGCCTGTTCTTCGCCGTGGCCCTTATCGTGCTGCTCGACCTCATCGATACCACCGTGAAGAGCCCCGAGGAAGCCGAGGAGCTTCTGGGGCTGCCCGTCCTGGGCCGCATGCCCGCGCTGAAGGGTAAGGGGAACTAACATGGCCAAGAAGAGCAAGAAGATCCTCGCGCGCTTCGAGCATCCGCAGTTTTCCAACGCGTCGAAGACGCTTCTGGCGAACATCCGCTTCGCCTCGGTAGACGAGAAGGTGAAGACCATCGTGGTCACCTCCTCGGAGCAGAACGAGGGCAAGACCATCGTGTCCACGAACCTTGCGAACGCCATCGCCACGGCGGGCAAGAAGGTGCTCATCGTGGAGACCGACATGCGCCGCCGCTCCCTGGGCAAGCTGCTCGATATCCACCCGACAAGCGGCCTGTACGCCGCCCTCTCGGGCTCGGCCTCGCTCAACGATGCCATCCTGCCGACGCACATCCCGAACCTGTACTTCCTCGACGCCGAGCCGAACATCCCGAGCCCCGCGGACATCCTGAGCACGAAGCGCTTCGCGTCGCTGGTGGACAAGCTGCGCGACTCGTTCGACTACGTGATCTTCGACACGCCCCCCGTGTCGCTGTTCGTGGATGCCGCCATCTTGAGCAGCCTGGTGGACGGCACGCTGCTGGTCATCCGCCAGAACCAGACGAAGCGCTCCCTCGTGGCGAAGTGCGCCCAGCAGCTCCGTGTGGCCGATGCCCGCATCCTGGGCACCGTCATGACGTTCTGCACCGATGACGAGAGCAGCTACTACTACGCCTACTACACGCAGGACGGCAAGCGCGTGAACAAGGAGGACCTTGAGCCGGCCGCCATGCCTTCCGACCTGAACAACCCGGTGGCCTGGGAGCAGGAGGGGCACACCTCGCCCCGGCGCGCGTCCTCGGGACGTTCGGCAGCGCAGCCGCGCCCGGGCATGGCAGACGTGCAGGGGGCCGTGGCGGGAGGCAATCCCTACGCGCCCAACGCGTTCAAGGCCATGACGCCGGGAGGCAAGACGCCGCGCCACAAGAACCGGACGCGCTCGTAAGCCGGAAGCTGGAGCGCATCTCGCCATGTTCGACCTCCATTGCCATATCCTGTTCGACGTCGATGACGGGTCGAACGATTTCGCCGAGTCGCAGGCCATGCTCAACGCCGCCCGCAAGTCGGGCATCGACAACATCGTCTGCACGCCCCACTGCCGGGGCTCGCGCTTCGACTACCAGCGCATCGTCGACCACTTCGACGTGCTTAGCCGGTTCGCGCATTCGCAGGGCTTTCAGATGACGTTGGGCTTCGAGGTGTACTGGGAGAACCTGATAAGCTTCGGCATCGACAACGCGTCGCACCTCTGCTTCGAGGGCACCAACCTCCTGCTGCTGGAGTTCGGCGTGGCCAGCCTGCCGCCGAATTGGCAGCGCATCATCTACAACCTCCAAGGGCAGGGCATCCAGCCCATCATCGCGCATCCGGAGCGCTACCGGCCCGTGCAGAACGACATCGGCATTGCCGAGGAGATGAAGGATCTGGGTTGCTTGCTGCAGTTGTCGGGGAACTTCGCCGCAGGCGGGTTCCGCAGCAACAGCAAGCGAGCGGCGCTCAAGCTGCTGGAGAACGACCTGGTGGATTACATTGCCTCGGACGCCCACTGCGTGGAGGACTACGCCGACTACC
>JAPJOH010000043.1:0-237 GCA_030826265.1 Collinsella aerofaciens | reverse complement strand
TTGCCTGGTGGGTATCGTGGGCTCGGTGTTTTTTATAAGATACAGCCCAGAAGTACTAACGCAAAGACGCCGCCCCGAGGGGCGGCGTCTTCTTTCTTGCAGGTTTGGGCCAAAATCAGAGAGGCCTCCTGGTGCCGGGGATCGGCCTGTCAGCCGACAAGCCGACGGAACAGGCTAGACGCGCTTGATGAAGCGGCCGTCGCGGGTGTCGATCAGCAGGAAGACACCGATCTCGAC
>JAPJOH010000010.1:67822-69701 GCA_030826265.1 Collinsella aerofaciens | reverse complement strand
TCCAAGTTAGACCATTTCAAATGGTTCGATGTCTGCCCGGATGCGACACTGAAGTGAGTGTCCATCCTCGCAGTATCCGGTTCTCAAGGTGCACGCCTTCGCGGCTCATCCGGTTGCACCGGGCCGCGCGGCAAGGAGATATATTGCCAGACCGCGAAGCCCTGTGGGACGTCAATTCCACTCTTCACAAGTCATACACAATATATTGCTTCCTATATAAGTCATAGAAAGGCTGGTGCAGAAATACTGCACGTATCAGATGATGACCCCTTGGTTCAGGAATATATAGAGATCGGTCACCTGTAAGTGTTTATCTACCCGCGCTTTTAGCAATGTAAACCGCGCTTCAGATAAAAAGAGGGAGCGCCGCGCACAACGCGACACTCCCCTAGCGATTCAAGAGAATCTATTAGGCCTCGAGAGCCTTCTTGGCGATGGTAGCCAGCTCGTTGAAGGACTCGATGTCCTCGTAAGCCATCTGAGCCAGGACCTTGCGGTCGAGCTCGATGCCGGCAACCTTCAGGCCGTGCATGAACTGAGAGTAAGAGATGTCGTTCAGGCGAGCAGCAGCGTTGATACGGGTGATCCAGAGAGAACGAATCTCGCGCTTCTTGTTGCGGCGATCACGATACTGATACTGCAGGGAGTGCTGGACCTGCTCTTTTGCATGCTTGTAAGTACGCGAAGCGGCACCGTAGTAACCCTTCGCACGGTGCATAACGGTACGGCGCTTCTTCTTGGCGGCAACAGCGCGCTTAATACGTGCCATGTTCTATCAACTCCTAGACGGTAAAACGAAAAACGGGAACTCGAACTTAGGCGAGACGCGACTTGATGACCTTGCGGTCGGCAGCGGCGATCTCGGTCTCCTGACGGAAGCCACGCTTACGCTTGGTGGACTTCTTGCTCAGGATGTGGCTCTTGAAAGCCTTGGCGCGCATAAGCTTGCCGGTACCAGTCTTGCGGAAACGCTTCTTGGTGCCGCTGTGGGACTTCATCTTAGGCATGAAATACTCCTTAATCGGTTACAGAACACTAGTTACTTGGTATCGCTTGCCGCTTTATCCTCATCGAAGGCGCCCTTAATCGGGGCGAGCAGCATAAGCATGTTACGGCCTTCCATCTTAGGCTTGGACTCGACCGTAGCGTAAGGCTTGAGATCCTCGGCGAGACGCTCGAGAACGTTAAGGCCCTGCTCCGGGTGAGCCATCTCACGGCCGCGGAACATGATGGTGATCTTAACGCGTGCGCCCTTCTTGAGGAAACGCAGAACGTGGCCCTTCTTGGTCTCGTAGTCGCCAACGTCGATCTTGGGTCGGAACTTCATTTCCTTGACCTCGACCTTGGACTGGTTCTTACGAGCAGCCTTGGCCTTCATGGCCTGCTGGTACTTGAACTTACCGTAGTCCATGACCTTGCAGACCGGCGGCTCCGCGTTGGGAGCGATCTCGACCAGGTCGAGACCCTGATCGTCGGCGACGCGCTGGGCATCGCGGATGGCGAACAGGCCGAGCTGAGAGCCATCGACGCCAATCAAACGGCACGAAGATGCAGTGATCTCGTCGTTGATGCGGGTGTCATCAGACTTAGCTATTTTCCCTACCTCCATTCATAAAAAAATAACCCGGCGCTTCTCAGCAACTAGGTCGTACACATAGGCTTCCTCGATTTGAGGAAGGGAATCTAAGTTGTATGACCAGTCAGCTGCTCATTGGCGCCAAAAGGTGGGAACCCTCGGGTTCCTCTTTAGGGCATTGCGGGAACAACGCCTTGCGAATAATAACACGTACAGCGCGTTATCACATTACGTACACGAAAAAGGGGCCTTGACCCCCTTGAACGCTCGCTTGCATGTATGGTGCCCGAGGCGAGACTCGAA
>JAPJOH010000010.1:0-67722 GCA_030826265.1 Collinsella aerofaciens | reverse complement strand
ACCCCCTTGAACGCTCGCTTGCATGTATGGTGCCCGAGGCGAGACTCGAACTCGCACGTTGTTGCCAACGGTGGATTTTGAGTCCACTGCGTCTGCCAATTCCGCCACTCGGGCACGTAATGCGTGAGTTAGTTTATCACAGCTTTCTGTTGATTAGTCCGAAAATGGAACTTCGAGCATTTCGATGAGTTCGACCGTGCGTAGCATCTCGCGCTGACGGCATCCGCGACCGTCGACCGAAGCCTCACCCATCTGGTTATCGTAAGGGTCCTCGCGCATGCCGTCGAAAGAGGGCTCAAACTCTGCCTGGAATCGATTGTTGGCCACCATACGCCATGGGTCGAGATTGCCAAAGTAGTGACGGCGGCGCCACTCCTCCCCCATCCTGCGAGCAGAAGATCCAAATGACACGTCGGCGTTGAGCCAACCGGTCTGCGGCGTATAGAACTCTGCCCAGTCGTGCGACCCCACCGAATCGGGCGCAACGTACAGGCCGCTCTGCCAACGGGCAGGCACGCCCGCGATACGGCACATGGTGATAAACGCGAGCGCCATAACGCCGCAATCGCCGCGGAGTGAATGCGCGCAGTCATCGGCAATAGATCCCAAAAGCAAGTACGGCGGCTGATAACGATAGTCGATATGCTGCGTCAAATAATCATAGATAGCACGGGCGCGATCGAGCGGATCCTCGAGTCCGTCAACAACACCGGCCGTCAGCTGCTGCAGATACGGCGTGAATGCAATGTGCGGACGGTCCTCGGAAATATCCTCGGGCAGAGGCGCGTCCATACGCGGATGAACCGGAAGTGTGCCACCGTAGACATCACAATAAGCAGCATCGATGTGATAACGATAAGTCACCGAGAATGAGCGCTCACTCGAAGAAGACCACGAGGCGGTACGCGCCGAAGCGTTCGCGGGAGCAACAGCACCCTCCGGCGTCATGTCGAGAATCTCGACCCGAGACTGCTGACGGCAGGCAGCCGCGACGGGAAGCCAAGCGCAAACGGTCTCCCCCTCCAGAGCGCCGGGGACAGACACGGACGCTTTAAGCGTAATGACGCGAGCCAATCCGTTTTGCGACTCCATCTCCTCGAGCATCTGGTTGCGCAGCGCAATTCCGTCCGTAGAATCGGGACGCATGCCGGGGACCTCTTTGGGATATACGCGAAGCGAATCGAGGAAGTTATCGAGAACGAACAGCTCACCATCGATAAAGCGCCAGTCAATACGCTTACGGTCAATCAGATCGTTAAACTGCCCCTCGGTAAACTCAGGCCACTCCTCGCGAATCATCGCAATAGCTCGATCGCGCGACACCGAAAAATGAAGCGGCGTCTCAAGCATGCGATACCGCTCGGCACGAACGCAGGCAGCAAGCGAGGGATCGGGATTTTGGGCAAGTAGGCGGTCGCAAGCCTCAATAGCCTGCGAAAGATACCCCGCGTCCTTTAAACGCAGGATCTCGGGTGGCAAGCCAATATCTAGAAAACGGAAGTCATCATTGCAAACATCAACAGAGCAACCAACCGGCCCCTCGTCAATAACCTTCCCATCCGAAGGCAACACATTAACAACAGCCATACCAAAACTCCAAGTCACTAGAACGCTTGAAGCCCATTGTAGCAAGATAAAAAAGAAAGCCCCAATAAAGGAACCCTCAACACCGATAAACGGTACCTCTAAAAAT
Organism: Collinsella aerofaciens; assembly: GCA_030826265.1. GTDB lineage: Bacteria > Actinomycetota > Coriobacteriia > Coriobacteriales > Coriobacteriaceae > Collinsella > Collinsella aerofaciens_AY. The sequence continues at coordinate 66,029 of JAPJOH010000010.1, read as the reverse complement.
GAATTCAGCCCAGTAACCCTGTGGCGAGTTAACGAAGGAGGCCCCGTTCACCCGAAGCTTTTCCCATTGCGCGACTTCTGGCAAAGCCAGGTGAGCGCAAGGGAAAAGCGTAGGGTGAACGGGGCCTCCGACGGGAAAGTTAAACCGCTACTTACGCCTTGTTGACGGAGCCAAACTCCTCCATGAGCTCCTTGGTGCGGGCAACGATGTTGTCGCGACCAGGCTTGAGGAGCTTGCGGGGGTCAAAGCCCTTGCCCTGCTGATCCTTGCCAGCCTCGATATACTCGCGAACGCCCTTGGCGAAGACGAGCTGCAGATCGGTGTTAACGTTGATCTTGGAGATACCCAGGGAGATGGCCTTCTTGATCTGATCCTCGGGGATGCCGGTACCACCGTGCAGAACGAGGGGCAGGTCGCCGGTCTGAGCCTTGATCTCGCCCAGACGCTCGAAGGAAAGGCCAGCCCAGTCGGCGGGATACACGCCGTGGATGTTGCCGATACCGCAGGCGAGGAAGTCGACGCCCAGGTCAGCAATCTGCTTGCACTCAGCGGGGTCAGCGAGCTCGCCGTTGGAGGTCACGCCGTCCTCGGTGCCGCCGATGCCGCCGACCTCGGCCTCGATGGACATGCCCTTGGAGTGGGCAAGCTCAACGAGTTCCTTGGTGCGGTCGAGGTTAAGCTGGAAGGTCTCCTCGTGAGAGCCGTCATACATGATGGACGTGAAGCCGGCCTCGATGCACTTGAAGCAGTCCTCGTAAGAACCGTGATCGAGGTGAAGGGCGACGGGGACGGTAACGCCCGTGGCCTCGACGGCAGCCTTGACCATGTCGGCGCAGACCTTGAAACCGCCCATCCACTTAGCGGCACCAGCGGTGCACTGAAGGATCAGCGGAGACTTGGCCTCCTCGGCGGCCTGGAGAATAGCCAGGGTCCACTCGAGGTTGTTGGTGTTGAAGGCACCGAGAGCGTACTTGCCGGCCTCGGCCTTCTTGAGCATGTCTGCTGCGTTGACGAGCATAAAAGAAACCTCCTGTAAGGTTGCTCCGATAACGCCTGAGATTTTACCACGACATACCCGAGCATAAACGTTCGTTTGTTCACGAATACCATCCGATTGGACAAATTTTGACCGTTTGCCCCACAGAATCGACCCACTGGGGAAAATAGCTTGACGATTGAGCGGTCTTCGTGATTCGAAAGACGGCTTCGAGCCTACATCTGCATAAACGGATTCTGCATAAGTTCGCGCGCCATCGTGGTCGAATCGCCATGGCCCGTCAAGCAAACGGTATCGGGCGGAAGCGTCTTGGCAAGTTTGGAGAGCGAGCGCATAATCGCCGCCTCGTCACCGCCGGAAAGATCGGTACGACCGTGGCTGCCCGGGAAAAGCGTGTCGCCCACAAAGGCGATGTTCCCCTGCTCGGTCGCGGCGAACAGGACGATGCCGCCCGGCGTATGCCCCGGCGTCTCGATCACCTGCAGGCAGATATCGCCCAATTCAATCGTATCGCCCTCGGCAAGCAGCCGCGTCGGCTCGCCCGGATCGGGCGCCTCAATACCCCACATGGCGCGCTGCTCCTCGATATTTGCGCGAGGCACCGTCACGTCCTTAGCGCACAACTCATATAGTGCGCTGTCGCCAACGACAGCTCGAACCCCGGCGACCCCGCCAACATGGTCGGCATGACCGTGCGTGCAGACAGAGCCGAGTACGCGAACTTCGGGATGCGCGGTGCGGATATGCTCCACAAGACGCTCGCCCTCCCACGCCGGATCGACGATTAAGCACTCGTCATTCGAAATCACGGCGTAACTGTTGGTCTGAATCGGGCCGTTGACGAGCGCCTCAATCGAAGCCGCACCTCGGGGTGTCAGGTCCAAAGTCATATCGTCCATGCGCATGCCCTCCTTCTAAAATACGTTCGAGGCACCAAACGATGCCTCGAACGTAACCAATATCTATGATGCTGAGAGGCTCTCGCACCTACACACGGCGCTTGAGCTGAGCTCCGCCTTCGCCGGGCATAAGACGGCGAGCGTCGTAGACCGAATCGACACTGCTGATGGAAGCCAGCAGCGGATCCAGGCCGCTCGCATCCGAAATCTCGACCATAAAGCGCAGAGTCGCAATACCCTCGCGGTTGGTCGAGGTGGCGGCAGAAAGGATATTGCCGCCTGCATCGCCAATGGCAATGGTGACGTCCTTGAGCAGGCCCATGCGGTCCAGGCACTCGACCACGATCTCGACCTGGAAGAGAGTGTCGGCAGCACCATCCCACTCTACGTCAATCATGCGCTCTGGGTGCTCCATGAGGCCCTTGACGTTGGGGCAGTTGGCGCGATGCACTGAGACACCTCGGCCACGCGTGATGAAGCCGACGATATCGTCGCCCGTCACGGGGTTGCAGCAATGAGCCAGACGGACCAGCAGGCCACTGTTGCTCTCGCCCTTAACGATAATGCCGTTACTTGCGCTCTTGCCACGCTTTTGCGGCTTGCGGTTGGAGCCGCGGGCCGGCTGTTTCACGACCTCGGCGATAGCCTCGGCCTTGGTGAGCTGTTCCTCGGGCTTGGGGTCCAAGATTTGCTCGACCTTATTACCCACAGCGCGCGGGGCAACCTTGCCGGCGCCGACGGCAGCAAACAGGTCCTCGAGCTGCTTGAAGTTAAACTGCTCCGCCACGGCGTTGAGCGCACGCGTGGAGCGCGGCGTGGAGATGCCATACCCGCGCTTGCGCAGGTCCTTGGCCAGCATATCGCGGCCGGCGGCAGCGTCGTCGTCCTTAGTCGCGGCGGCAAAGTAGCGACGGATCTTGGACTTGGCCGAAGGCGTCTTGACGATCTTGAGCCAATCACGCGACGGTTTGGAACTCTTGTTAGTCAGGATTTCAACGCGGTCGCCCGTCTTGATCTCGTGCGTGAGCGGGGCCACAGCACCGTTGATCTTAGCGCCGACGCAGTGGTTTCCCACCTCGGTGTGAACGGCATAGGCAAAGTCGAGCGGCGTGGAGCCGGCACGAAGCGCCATGACCTCGCCCTTGGGCGTAAAGACGAAGATCTCCTGATCGAAGAGGTCGACCTTCAGCGAATGCAGGTATTCCTTGGCGTCGGTGATCTCATCAGACGCAGCCCAATCGAGCGAATGCTTGAGCCAGTTGATCTGGTCGTCCAAACGTTGAGCGTCATTGGTCTTGGAAGCAGACGATCCGCCCGACTTCTTATATAGCCAGTGGGCGGCAATGCCGTACTCGGCCTGCTCATGCATCTCATAGGTTCGAATCTGAATCTCGAGCGGGCGGGCCGTGGGGCCGATAACCGTCGTATGGAGCGACTGGTAGTTATTGACCTTGGGCATGGCGATATAGTCTTTAAAGCGACCGGGCATGGGGTGCCACAGCGTATGCACTGCGCCGAGCGTGGAGTAGCAATCGCGCACCGAATGGGTAATAACGCGCAGCGCCACCAAATCGTAGATCTCGGAGAATTCCTTGCCCTTGCGCTTCATCTTTTGGTAGATGGACCAATAGTGCTTGGAGCGGCCGTTGATCTGGAAGCCCTCCAGGCCAATGCGGTTGAGCTCGTCGGTGAGCGTCTTGATGGTCTCGGCCAGATAGCGCTCGCGAACCTCGCGCGACTCAGCCACCATGCGCGCGATGCGCTGGTAGGCGTCGGGCTCAAGGTAGAAGAAGGACAGGTCCTCGAGCTCCCATTTAATGGAGCTCATGCCCAGACGGTCGGCCAGAGGCGCATACACGTCCATGGTCTCGCGAGCCTTAAACAGGCGACGGTCCTCACGCAGGGCTGCAAGGGTGCGCATGTTGTGCAGACGGTCGGCAAGCTTAACGATGATGACGCGGATGTCCTTGGACATGGCGAGGAACATCTTGCGCAGCGTGAGGGCCTGTTTCTCGTCCATGCTGTCGACTTCGATGTTGGTGAGCTTGGTCACGCCATCGACGAGCTCGGCCACCGTATCGCCAAACAGGCCGGAAACATCGGCAAGCGAAGTCTCGGTATCCTCGACGGTATCGTGCAGCAGCGCGGCGCATACCACGTCACAGTCCATCTTAAGATCGGCCAGAATGATGGCCACCTCGACGGGATGGTTGATGTACATCTCACCCGAGCGCCGCTTTTGGTTGCAATGCTTCTCGGCAGCAAAGCAGTAGGCCTGCTCAACCTTAGAAAAGTCGTCCTCATTCATATATTTGAGGCACAGACGCTCCAGCTTGTCGTAGCTGTCCGCCATAATCTCGGGCGGCAGCTCATCGGCATGCTTATAGTGCTCCATCTCCGAAAACGGCTGGAGGGTGGAATCATGGGCGGTACGGGCTGCGGCATCCATCGAGGTCCCCTTCCCCTAGGCCCGCGGTACGATCGGGCGGTTAACTTTGGCTAGCATATCAGAAGCGCACGAATCGAGCGCCCAGCTCCGGAAAGCCGAAAACTCCATGCGCGAGCGCAAGCCCTCCAAATAGCGAATTGACCTGCTCAATTGCACGCGGCCGGGGTTTTCGGCCATCGCGATGCGACGGGTGTCGTCAAACCCCGAAACGCGACAGAAACCAAGCTCTTCGAAGATTCCTAGGCCGCTTTCCACCGAGCGCTCGTCGACCGGCGTGCGGGCATCGATGGCAAGGCACATCTGCGCGATGTCGATATCGCTTGCGCAGAATGAATCATCCCCGGTCTTGCCGCGGTTGGAGCGCCACATGGTCTGCAGCGCGCGATAGAGTGTGACGAGCTCGTCGCGCTCGGGTGCGTAGCAGTCGAGCAGGCGCTCGTTAATGCGGGCATCGCGCGACGAATAGAGCAGGTGGATCACGGCGGGCTGGCCATCGCGACCGGCACGGCCGCTCATCTGGTTAAACTCAATGCCGCCAAACGGCATGTGATAGAGCACGACATGGCGGATATCGGGCAGGTTGACGCCCTCGCCAAAGGCAGAGGTCGAGACGATGCAGCTGAGGCTGCCGTCTCGGAATGCTTCCTCCACGCGACGGCGATCGGAACGCACAAGCCCCGCGTTATAGAACGCGATATGGGTTGCGCAATCGGGCACACGCTTGCGCAACGTCTTGGCGAGCGCCACGGACTGGTCGCGCGAATTGACGTAGATGACGGTCTTTTCCCCCGTCGCCACAATCGACACCAAACGGTTCTCGCGACTTGCAAGATCGCGGTCGTCCTCGAGCCGCAGGTTCTCGCGCACCGTCTCGTCGACCACCGTGCGAGTGATCGGCAACATGCGGGCAAGCTCGGCCACAACCGGAGCCGTCGCGGTGGCCGTCGCAGCCATAACGACCGGGTCGCCCAGGGCTTTGAGGATATCGGGCATGTCGAGATAGGCGCTGCGGTCGCCGCCCTTGGCAAGACCGGCATGATGCGCCTCATCGATAACGACAAAGCCGATGCGGCCCGAACGCGCGAAGCGGTCACGGTGGATAGATAGGAACTCGGGCGTCGTGAGCACGATACCGGTGCGGCCCGAAGCTAGGCCGGCGAACACGTCATCGCGCGCGGCCTCCACGGTCTCGCCGGTAAGCACGCCAACGCCAATGCCAAGCGATGCCATCGTCGACGAGAGGTGATAGGCCTGGTCGGCAACAAGCGCACGCAGCGGATAGACAAAGATGCTCGCACGTCCGCGAAGCACCGCCTCACGCGCGGCATGCACATGGAAGATGAGCGACTTGCCGCGGCCCGTTCCCATAACCGCCAAGACACTCTGGTGATCGGCCAAGGCGTCGAGCGCCTCAACCTGCGCGCGGTGCGGCTGGTTCGATCCGATAAAGCTATGGATAAGCGAGCGCGTGAGCTCGGTATAGGAAAGCTGGGCGAGCGTCTCGCGCTTGCGCGACTCCAAGCGCAGGCCGGAATCCGCCGGCTGCACGCCACGACGAAGCTCGCATGCCGGATCGTCGACGCTGGGCAGCGTGCTATCGCGGACCAGAACATCCTTGACCATGAGCTTGGGCTTCACACGACCCTGCCAATGCTCGGCAACGGCCTCGAACACCAAGTCGACGGCGCTGTCGCAATTGATAAGCCTGTCGATCTGCGGTACACGAAACATGATGGCCGGCACACTCGCGGCGCCATCCGTCGCCACGAAGCGCATATGCTCGCCGGTCTTACCCACCACGGCGCGATCACACATCGTCACGCCCTCGGCGGCCAGCAGCGGCACCTTATTACCCTGGCCAAACGGCTCAAGGCGGGAAATCTGCTCTATAGTCTCGATATTCAGCTCGGAAAGGTCGACCGTGGCGGCAACCTCGTCGGTGTCCTCAAAGTCCTCGGCGGGAAGCTCGGACAACACGGCGGAAAGGCGACGGCGGAACTCATCGAGCTTGGACGCCTCGATGGTCACACCCACCGCGCCGGCATGTCCGCCGCGACGAATCATCAGGTCGGAACAGCGCTCGATAGCGTCAAACAGGTTAACTTTGCCCACCGAGCGACCAGAGCCGCGCGCGATACCATCCTCGATCGAGAACAGCAGTGCCGGCACGTGGTAGCGGTTGGTCAGACGGCTTGCCACGATGCCCTTGACGCCCTCGTGCCAGCCTTCGCCGCCCACGACGATCGCGCGTCCGCCGTCATAGGTCTCCTCGACCTTTGCCATGGCATCGCGCGTGAGCTCCGCCTCGATCTCACGGCGCTGGCGGTTGATTTCCTCGAGCTCAGCCGCCAGCGCGCTTGCTTCGATGGGATTGCGGGCAAGCAGCAGGTCGAGCGCGAGCTTGGGATCGGCCATGCGACCGGCAGCGTTTAAGCGGGGAATGAGCGAGAATGACAGGCCATCCGCCGTAATGCTCGAAAGGTCCGCCTTGGCGAGCGCGGCAAGCGCGATATAGCCGGGGCGAGAGGTTACGCGCATCTGCTGGATGCCCTCGGCAACCAGCGCGCGGTTCTCGGGCGTGAGCGGCATCATGTCGGACACGGTGCCCAGCGCCGCGACCTCGATTAGCAAACGCCAATACGACGGCTTGCCCAGGCGCTCACCCAGGACTTGCACCAGCTTGAGCGCCACACCAGCACCGGCAAGCTCACGCGAGGGGCCCTCGTCTTCGAGCTTGGGGTCGGTCAGGGGCACACCCTGCGGCACCTGGTCGGAGGGCTCGTGATGGTCCGTGACCACCAAATCGATCCCCAGGCTCTCCAGATAGGAAACCTCTTCCTTGGCGGCAATGCCGTTATCGACGGTCACGATCAGCTGGGGGCGAGCGAGCTCGTTAACGCGGTCGAGTGCCGCGCGCGAAAGACCGTAGCCCTCATCAAAGCGATGCGGAATAAACGGCGTGACATCGGCGCCAAATGTGCGCAGCGCCTCGGTCAACAGGCAGGTCGACGTAATACCGTCAACGTCAAAATCGCCAAAGACTGCAATGTGCTCGTGGTTGCGAATAGCACGCTCGACGCGGTCGGCAACGACCGACATGCCCGGGATAATGAGTGGGTCGGCCCAGTCGCGATCGAGCGAAGGCGTCAAAAACAGCTGGCCTTCCTCGATGGATGTAATGCCGTGCGCAACCATAATGCGCGCCACCAGCCCGGGTATGCCCAGGCCAGCCGAAAGCTCCTTTTCGAGCTCGGGGTTTTGCTGAGCGACCGCCCAGCGATGCGTCGTCTTAAGCGATGACATAGGCGCCCACCCCCGATAGGGGCAGGTCGCCGCGATACCTCTCACGGTTCATAGCGATGAGTCCTCTGTGTATGCCCGCTTCGGCAGGCAGATCTGTTGAACGGATTTATTATACCGTGCAGCGCGGACGCAAATCGCCGCAGCACGCCGCGGTTTCGGTAAACGATGCCGGTAATAGCCTCGAAATATTCGAGCGTTTCTGACGCACGGACGCATGCGAGCGTCTAGCATATCCATTCAAAACGGATTCACGAGCAAAGGGAGTCACAAGAGTATATGAAGCAATGGGTTGGACTGGGCAAGTTTCTCGCGGGACATATGCAGGTCATCGTTCCGATTTGCGTGGCGCTCGGCGTGCTCTTTCCCCAGCAGATTGGCGTACTCAAGCCTATCGTTCCCGCCCTGTTTGCCTTTATGACGTTTCAGGGTGCGCTCAGCAACTCCTTCCACCAGGTAACCGAGGTGTTCCGCCGTCCGCTGCACCTGATTTTGGCGCTGCTCGTCTCGGCGGTGCTCATTCCCATAGCAGCCTATGCCATGGGCTCGCTGTTCTTTGGTTCCAACCCCAACCTTGTCTGCGGCATCGTGCTCGAGTACAGCGTACCCGTGGCGGTCACTGCCTTTATGTGGATTAGCATGTTCGGCGGCAACGGCCCGCTCGCGCTCACCATCATCCTGACGTCCTCGGTCATCTCACCTGTGACGATTCCTCTTACGCTCAAGCTCCTGCTGGGCGCCACTGTCTCGATCGATGTGCCGAGCATGATGCAAGACATGGCCTTCATGATCGCCATACCCGCCGTGCTCGGTATCGTCATTAACGAACTCACGCGCGGATGGGGTCATGAGAAACTCTCCCCCGCGCTTTCGCCCGCCTGCAAGTTCATGATGATGGGCGTCATCGCGTCCAACTCCACCGCTATGAGCGACTACGTGCTGCACATGAACACGGTGCGCCTGGAAGTCGCCCTCTTTATTTTGATCTTCGCCATCAGCGGCTTTGTCGTCGGTTTTCTGGTCGCCCATGCGCTGCATCTGCCGTATGGCGAGACGACTACCATGTGCTTTACCTGCGGCATGCGTAACATCTCTTCGGGCGCCGTCATCGCCACGCAGTACTTTCCGGGCGAAGTCGTGTTTCCCGTCATGTGCGGAACGCTGTTTCAGCAGGTGCTGGCCTCGATTATCGGGCATCTCTTTGAGCGTCTGACCGGCGAGGAGCGCGCCAAACAGCGCAAGCGGGTCAAGGCCGGCCGCGACGCGATGGCACGCTAGGCAGCACACTTTTCGCAGGCGCTCGCCTTTCTACACGAGCGTTTCCAGATGCGCGCGCAGGCGCTCAGCATCGATATCGAGCGTTGTCTCGGCATTGACCTGGGCCAGGCGATAGCCCACAAAGTAGGGCGATACCACCCAACGTGGCAGCGCCTTGGCAATGGTCCGGCCGTCCATGTGGTAGAAGAACAAGTTGTACGACTCCGCGCGACCGCCGTGATGCTCGTGCAGGATATAGCGCAGGGCCACCTGAATCGCATCGGCAAACAGGTCCGCTTCGGCTTGGTCGCGGGCGTCGTCGCTGGCGGCGATTCCCTGTGGAGCCGAGACGTTGACCTCAAAGAATCCCATGATCGGTTCGGTTGAAATGTTGACCGCAACCCTCCCGTGTCGCCAAACATTGATGCCTTCGAAGTTGGCGGGGGCCAGTGCTGCATAACCGTCCTCCCGCTCCAGGCCCACAATCTGCATATGCGGATGGACGAGGCTGCCGCCCGAAAGCGGGCCTTTGTTCTTGTACATGAGTACGCTTTGATACTGCTGTGAATCGATCATCTGCTGCCAACAGCCCAGGGCAAACCGCATCACATGATGCAGCTCGTCTGGCGCATAGGTCACCAAGTCGGCGTCGTGATTGGCCGACTCGATCAATACGGTCTGACGGGTGGCCCGCAAGGTCTTGAACTTATTCTCGAGCCAGATGCAGTCACCGTCGCGCCGGATGATGTTGGCGAGCCCCTCCGTGTCGCAAAAGGGGCACGCGGTGCCAGGGCGACGGTTGTCGTCGGGCTTACCGCTCGCCTGCTGAACGTCAAATACCAGCGCCACGGGTTATACCTCCAGCGGCACGATCTTGGTGCCATGGAGCTCGGAGACGCCTAGCGCCGCCGCGACCGCGTCGCGATTTGCCGTAGTGATGCCGCCGCCGGGAAGGATGGTCAAACGATCGCCCGCATACTCGATTAAACGAGCCAGGTTTTCGAAGTTGTCCTCGATCGGCGTACCGGCAGCACCACCGTGCGTAAGAATGCGCGTGACGCCGCAGTCGACAAGTGTATCAATCGCATCGAGCTGAGCTTCGGGCGAGAGCTGGTCAAATGCCATGTGGAAGGTGATGTCAAGGGACTCGCGCTTACACTCCTCGGTCGCGCAGCCCGTAGCCATAACGAGAGCGCCGAGGGTGAGCTCGTCGAGCGCCCAGCCGCCGGCACAGGGCTTGCAGCAGCCAAAGACCAGGCCGTCAACGCCGGCGCTCACAGCAAGGCCCAGGTCCATCTCCATCATGCGCAGCTCGTCCTGGTTGTAATGAAAGTCGCCACCACGCGGGCGAATCATGCACATCACTCGCGCGTCATGCTCGTGAGCGTAGCTGACTGTAGCGCTAATAACGCCGGCGGAAGGCGTGGTGCCACCGACGGCGAGGTTGTCACACAGCTCAATGCGCCCCGCACCGGCCTCGATGGCCGCCGGCACTCGCTCAAAGTTCTCGGCACAAAACTCGTACAGCATAGATAGGCCCCCAAAGACAGCAGATGTTTTCCGACGGGCATTGTCACACATCCCCATGAAGTTGTGGTGGAATAGAGACTGTTTTGGCCTCTGGAGCCCGTATTCAGTCCCTATTTCACCGCAACTCAAATGATCCCTCGGGGACGGAGGAAAACGAATCATTACGGCTGGCCGAAAAATGTTGCCGATGCCGAATGTTGCGCAACATGATTCGCGAATCTTAGGCAACCATGGCAGTATCGCATTCGTATTTAGAGGAAAGGATTGCCATGTTTAAGAGCATCCAAAAGAGCGGAAGGATCGCAGCAGTCGCCATCGGCCTGATCGCAGCCCTGTCTCCGCTCGCAGCCCCTCCAGCAGCATTAGCCGGCGGTAGCGTACCGACGCCTGAGCTTGAGAAGTCGTATAACTTTAAGGTAAGTAGTGAATACTCGGATATCCGCACGAACGGCCATACAAAGTTCGGCTATCTGTACGACTGCGATGACGATTTCAACCGAAAGACAATATCCCTTATCAATTTCGATGATGGCAGCATGAGCCCCATCGATATATCAGATGAATGCCTTGATTACGCATATCTCACCGATAGCGATCAGCTCTACTGGGAAGACGGTAATAATTTATTCGTATTCTCACCAGACAACCAGACCCAAACAGTCCATCCCATCACTTCGGCCAAATATGCCTACACCGATGTAACCGTCTCCGATGATGGCAATAGGGCTGCTGTGGAGCACTATGACGATGAAGACGATCCTAAATTGGTCGAAATCTATGATCTTGAATCCGACAAACTGGTCCAGACATACCAGCCAGATAAAGATGACTCTTGGTGGTACTACAGTTACTCAAAAGACATGAGCCGCCTATATGCCTTACAGGACAATACCGAGGACGGCGTCGTTGCACTTAGGGTTTTCAACTGTGATACAGGGTCAACAGAATTAAAGACCGTCAACGTAAAAAAGGATAATAGGTCTTCGAATATCTACAACATTACCCTCAGTTCTAACTCGGACGACATTTATCTTCAGAGCGACATTGCACTAATAAAAGCTGACCGCGACGGAAACATGAGCGTTCTTCTCAATGACGATGAGCATGCTCCTAATAATTTCTACTCGGAATCAGTCAAGTTCTACCCAATCTATATAAAAAGAGGGTCAAACGAGCTATTTGAAGAGGCTGAAGGTTATTACGACCTAAACGATAATGATGCAAACGTTGGCGTCTATGATTTGGGAAAGGAAGAGATTATTAGCTCGACCGCCTTCCCCTTCGGCGGTGGATACCTCAAAGACATCTCACATGACGGTAAGGCCCTGCTCGGAGTAAGCACAGATGGTGACAAAGACTCGGCATGCCTAGCTGATGCAAAAACCGGAGCAAAGAGCGAGTTTGGCTCTCATTGGTCCGATCTTTGGTTCATGGACGGTGATCGTAGGATTTTGGAAACCTATAACGATGAAAACGACCCTGCGACGGTCCACGTGAACATCTATAAGTCCAATATCCCCCATTCGGTGCCCGAGGATGTGCTGCACTTTGTCCAGACTCACCTGCCGTTTGTTATTGGCGGCGGTGTCGCTATTGTCCTTATCGTCGGCGGTGTGATTGTCGTTCTTTGCATCCGCAAGAAGCACGCGAAGGCAGCGAACGGAGTGGCTGCCTCAGCGCCCAAGCTTCAGCGTAAGCAGCGTCGTCGCCAGAAGCGCGCCCAGCAGAACGCCGCAGTGCCCGCGGCACCGGCGATGCCGGCAACTCCGGCCGAGCCCGCCCGCTTCTGCCGTCACTGCGGAACCCCGCTCGTGCCCGAAGCCCAGTTCTGCCCCACATGCGGACAAAAGGTAGACTAGCGAACAAAAACCTAATAGACCCCAACCACCAAGGCGCCGTTCCGACACATTCCGGAACGGCGCCTTGGCTTGGTGCAGGGGTGCTAATTTGGGAAGGTCATCGTCGCACGCCCCAATGAAGTTGCGGTGGAATAGGGACTGTTTTGGCGTCTGGAACCCCCAATTAGTCCCTATTTCACCGCAACTTAAAAAAGGGGCGCTGACCGGGATAGTCAGCGCCCCTTTTGTTGGATTGGCTAGCCTCCGAGGTAAGCCTTGCGGACGTTATCGTCGTGCAGGAGCTCTTGACCCGTGCCGGTCATGGTGATCTTGCCGGTCTCGAGCACGTAGCCGCGCGTAGCAATCGAGAGCGCCATCTGCGCGTTCTGCTCGACCAGGAGCACCGTGGTGCCGGCCTTGTGCAGGTCCTCGACAATCTGGAAGATCTGCTCAATCAGAATCGGCGCCAGGCCCATGGAAGGCTCGTCGAGCATGAGCAGCTTGGGGTTGCTCATAAGAGCGCGGCCCATAACGAGCATCTGCTGCTCGCCGCCCGAAAGGGTGCCGGCGACCTGGCGACGGCGCTCCTTAAGGCGCGGGAACTGCTCGTAGACACGCTCAAGGCCCGGAGCGACCGTGGACTTGGGCTGTGTATAGGCGCCCATCTCCAGGTTCTCCTCGACCGTCATCTGCAAAAAGGCGCGACGGCCCTCGGGGACCTGAGCCAGGCCCTTACCAACCAGCTTATCGGCGGGCGTATGGGTAATGTCCTCGCCCATAAACTTGATGGAGCCGGTCTTGGAGCGCAGCAGGCCCGAGACGGTCTTGAGCGTTGTGGACTTACCAGCACCGTTCGCACCGATCAGAGCAACGATCTCGCCCTCGTTGACGTTAAAGGAGATGTCCTTGATGGCGTGGATGGCGCCGTACCAGACGTTGATGTTGTAGACGGAAAGCATCGGCTCTGCCATTTAGTTCTCCCCCTTATCCTGCTTGCCCAGATATGCCTCGATAACGGCGTCGTTGTTCTGGATTTCCTCGGCCGTGCCCTTGGCGATGACCTTACCAAAGTTAAGCACGCAGATGCCCTCGCAGATGTTCATAACGAGCGACATATCATGCTCGATAAGCATGATGGCAATGCCAAAGGTGTCGCGAATCTTGACGATGTTCTCCATGAGCTCCGCGGTCTCGGACGGGTTCATGCCGGCGGCAGGCTCGTCGAGCAGCAGTAGCTTGGGGTTGGTGGCAAGCGCGCGGACGATCTCCAGACGACGCTGAGCGCCGTAAGGCAGCGAGCCGGCCTGCTCGTTTGCCAGATGCTCCATATCAAAGATGGACAGCAGTTCCATGGCGCGCTCGTGGGCGGCCTTCTCGTGCTTCCAATACGTCGGCAGGCGCAGCACGCCCTCAAAGCCGGAGTAGCGCTCCTGGTTGTGCAGGCCGACCTTAACGTTATCCTCCACCGTCATGGTGTTGAACAGGCGAATGTTCTGGAAAGTACGGGCAATACCCATGCGGTTGACCTGGTAGACCGACTTGCCCGAGGTGTCCTCACCGTCGAGCAGGATGGTGCCGTGCGTGGGCTGGTACACCTTGGTGAGCAGGTTGAAAACCGTGGTCTTACCGGCGCCGTTGGGGCCGATGAGACCGGCGATCTCGGTCTTACCGATGGTCAGGCTAAAGTCGTCGACCGCCTTAAGTCCGCCGAATTCAATGCCCAGGTGGATGCACTCGAGCGCTGGGCGCTGACCCAGGTCGCGGTCGGGAACGATGGCGCCAGAAGGATACGGGACCATCTTGCCCTTGTTGAACTCAAACTTACTGGGCATCGGCTGCCACCTCCTTCTTGGAAGCAAAGCGGTCCTTGACGCGACCGAAGAACGCCTTGAGCTGCGGGTTGTTGGTAAAGATCATGACCAGGATCAGCACGATGGCGTAGATGAGCATGCGGTAGTCCGAGAACTGACGGAGCAGCTCGGGAAGCACCGTGAGCAACGCCGCCGCGATGACGGAACCGCGCATGTTGCCCAGGCCGCCCAGAACCACGAACACCAGGATGAGAATCGACGTGTTGAAGTCGAACTTGGTGGCGGAGAGCTGCGAGAAGTTACCGCCGAACAGGGCTCCGGCAGCACCGGCGAGGGCAGCGGAAACCACGAAGGCGATCATGCGGTACTCGGTGACGGAGATGCCTACGGACTCGGCTGCAATCTTATTATCGCGCACGGCCATAATGGCACGGCCGGTACGGCTGCGAACCAGGTTGAGCACGATCACGAGTGCGACCATGACCAGGATGGCACCGGCGAGGAAGGTCGAGTACGTCGACACGCCCGAGGCGCCCTGGGCGCCCTTGATGATGGCGGTGCCGTCCTCGAGCAGGTGCAGGTCGTCGATCGTAGAGTTGCCCGTGATGTTAAAGATCACGTGCAGGCCGCGCGAGTCGACACCCACGATAAGGCAAGTGACGATCTCTTTGATGATCTCGCCAAAGGCCAGCGTCACGATAGCCAGGTAATCGCCGCTCAGGCGAAGGACCGGGATGCCGATCAAGAAGCCCAAGATGGCGGCAGCGATGGCGCCGACCACAATGCTGATGACAAGACGCATCGGGTCGGAGGGAACGGCGCTCTCGAGGGCGACCGCGGTGACGATGCCCGTGTAGGCGCCGACGCTCATAAAGCCCGCGTGGCCCAACGACAGGTCGCCCGCGATGCCGACGACGAGGTTAAGGGAGATGGCCATGACGATGTAGGCCGTGATGGGAACCAGCTGACCGGCGATCATGCGCGGGATCATATGGTTGGACTGCATAATGAACACGATGGCGAAGGCCAAGATGCACATAGCGTACGTGACAAAATCGTGACGCGTCTGCTTGTCTTTAAGGAACTTCATAACGCTCACCTACACCTTCTCGGGGACGTACTTGCCCAAGAGGCCGGCAGGCTTGACGAGCAGGACGATGATCAGAACACCAAAGACGATGGAGTTGGCAAGGCTCGTGGAAATGTAGGCCTGCGCCATCGCCTCGATGATACCGATGAGAATGCCACCGACAAAGGCGCCGGGGATGGAGCCGATGCCACCGAAGACGGCGGCGTCGAAGGCCTTGATGCCAGGCATGGCACCCGTCGTGGGCTGCAGCACCGGCGAGTAGGAGCACAGGAGCACGCCGGCGATGGCGGCAAGGGCAGAGCCGATGGCAAACGTCATCGAGATGGTGCGGTTGACGTTGATGCCCATGAGCTGAGCGGCGGCCTTGTCCTCGGACACGGCGCGCATGGCTTTGCCCATCTTGGTCTTACCTGTAAAGAACATCAGGCCGGCCATGATAACCAGGCAGGCGACGATGGTGACGAGCGAGACGGCGCTTACGTTGAACTTGGCCAAGAACTCCGGCACCTGGAAGGTGACGAGCGAAGTGAAGTTCTTGGGCGTGGCGCCCCACAGAAGCTGCGCGGCGTTCTGCAGGAAGTAAGACACGCCGATAGCCGTGATCAGAACGGCCAGCGGGCCTGCTTGGCGCAGCGGCTTATAGGCCAGACCCTCGATGAGAACACCGAGAACGGTACAGACCACACAAGAGAGAACTACAGATGCCCAGCCCGGGAGGCCGAGATACGACGTGGCGCAGAACGAGACATAGGCACCGACCATGATGACATCGCCGTGAGCGAAGTTCAGCATCTTGGCGATACCGTAGACCATGGTGTAGCCCAACGCGATGATGGCGTAGACGCTGCCCATGGACAGGCCGTTGACCAGGTATTGGATAAAGACCGTCATGTTCCACATCCCCCTTTCGAATAGGTTTCCAGTTGATGTATGAAACAGGGACGTTACATCGTCCCTAGATACCAAGCAAGCAGGGAAGGCCAAAACCTCCCCTGCTTGGGATCAAAACCGCTCTATGTAAGGCGGCCTATTAGGCCTGTACGTACTTGCCGTCGGTGATGACGTACGCCGTGGGCTCCTTCTGGACCTGACCCTTATCGTTCCAGGTGAGCTTGCCGGTCAGACCGTCAACGGTAATCTTGAGCATAGCCTTCGACAGTTTCTCGGCGACCTCGGTCGGATCGGCGTCGACACCAAGACCGGCCTCCTTGACGGCCTCGGCCACCGCGTGCACGCCGTCGTAGGCGTCGGCGGCAAACTGGTCGGGAGTATCGCCGTACTTATCCTTGTAAGCGTTGACGAAGTCGGCGTTCTTCTCGTCGTCGGCGGAGAACGGGGTCATGAGCAGCAGACCCTCGGCAAGAGAGGTATCGAAGCCCTCAACGCCCAGGATGCCGTCCATGCCGTCGCAGCCCATCATCTTGACGTCGTAGCCCATGTCCTTGGCGTTCTTGAGCAGGACGGACGCCGGCGTGTAGTAGATCGGCGCAAAGATCATGGTGGCGCCGGCCTGCTTGGCCTTGGTCAGCTGGTTGGTAAAGCTCGTGGCGGAGTCGTCCTTAAAGGTCTCCTCGTCGACAATCTCGAGCTTGGACTCAGCGGCCTGGGCCTTAAAGGAATCTGCGACACCCGCAGAATAAGCGTCGCCGGAGTTATAGAACAGCACGAACTTCTCGTCCGCATACTTCTGCGCCAGGAACTTGGCAGCGTTGACACCCTGGTTGGGGTCGGTAAAGCAAACCTGGAAGACGCAATCCTTGCCGTCGGTGACGTCCTCGGAGGACGCGGACGGGGTGATCATGAACGTCTTGGGGTCGTTACCGCACTCTGCGGCAACGGCAACCGACGCACCCGTGGTGGTCGGGCCGACGAGGGCCTGCATGCCCCAGTCGAGCAGGGTATTCAAAGCGTTGACGGCCTTCTCGCCGTCGGCCTGGTCGTCCTCGGCCTTGCTGGCAAGCGGCAGCTCCTTGGTCGAGAAATCCTTGCAGCCGAGCTCGACACCCTGGGTAACGGATTTGCCGTAGGACGCGTTGGCGCCGGTCAGCGGGCCGATGGTGCCGATCTTAAACGAAGCGTCGCCCGAAGCGGAACCGCTGTCGCCGCCGTTGGAGGAGCAACCAGCTAGAATGGACATCGCCCCCAGACCTGCTGCGCTCGCGATAACGCTCCTGCGATTCATAACAGGGTTCAATGACTTACCGGTGAGGCTCGACATGCGGCTCTCCTCTCAAATCTCGTCGGGTTTCGGTAACCCGACAGGCCATCCTTCGCCGTGTTCGGCGTTCGCAAAATAGTAGACGCTTTAGTTGAGAAAAGTGGCGATTATTTCAACTTTTCTTTTGTTTTGTCCATTTATCCAAAATCATGCGTATTTCTGTTGGTTTATGCAGTTTAGCCACTTTATTATGTGAAAGTAATGTTTCTGTTCTGTTACAAGCGTCCTTGCCCTGCATAAAACGGCCCCACCGGTCTCGTTATATGCACTTAGGCGGCGATGTACTTGCCGTCCTGGATCACATAAGCCGTAGCGGGCTTTTCGACCTGGCCCTCGTCATCCCACGCCGACGAGCGCCTGCATGCCCCAGTCGCATAGGGCAAACCTTATGGTGCAAACGTTGACAGTTTGTTACGGAAGTTCGTTTGTGGCGAGCGTGTTTCCAATGTTTCCGCAGCGTTTCGGTAGTGCCGTTTTGTGCGACTCCCGCTACCTGCCAAGCACACGCCCTCGGTTCACGCTAGAATGCACTCAACCTGTAATCGGTTAATCCATCTATAAGATGCACAAAGGAGCTATCTATGAGCGAACCCCTGCGCACCGTGAACGTCGGCCTCATCGGTCTGGGAACCGTCGGCGGCGGCGTGGCCCGTCTAATCAAGAGCCACCACGATGAGTACCTGGCCGCCTACGGCATCGACCTTAAGCTGACCCGCGCCTGTGCGCTTGCCTGGGAGCAGGCCGAGGCGGCAGGCATTGAGCGCGAGGCCTTTACGAGCGACTGGCATGACGTCGTCACGGACCCCGCCGTCGATATCGTCGTCGAGCTCATCGGCGGCGAGCACCCCGCGACCGAGATCTTCACCACCGCTTTCGAGAACGGCAAGCACGTCGTCTCTGCCAACAAGGCTCTGCTGGGCCGCCATGTCGAGACGCTCGCCGAGAAGGCGCGCGCGTGCGGCGTGCAGATTAAGTGCGAGGCCAGCTGCGGCGGTGGCATCCCCATCGTGAGCACGCTCGAGCACGACCTGGTGGGCAACAAGATCCTGACCATCGCCGGCATCCTCAACGGCACCACCAACTACATCCTGTCACGCATGGACGCCGAGGGCGCCGATTACGCCGACGTGCTCGCCGACGCACAGGCTAAGGGCTATGCCGAAGCCGACCCGTCCGCCGACGTTGACGGCTTCGACGCCGCCAGCAAGACGGCAATCCTCGCCTCCATCGGCTTTGGCACCCGCGTGACCACCGACGATGTGTACCAGCAGGGTATCCGCACCATCGGCGCCGAGGACATCGCCCAGGCCCGCGAGCTCGGCTACACCATTAAGCTGCTCGGCATCGCCCGCAACACCGACGCCGGCGTCGACGTCCGCGTGCATCCCACGCTGATCCCCGCCGACCACATGCTCGCCAAGGTCAACGGCGCCATGAACGCTGTCTACGTGGTAGGCGACGCCGTGGGCGAGACCATGTTCTACGGTGCCGGCGCAGGCTCCTTCCCCACCGCGAGTGCCGTCGTGGGCGACATCCTGTCGCTCTCCGAGCAGATCAGCCGCGGCGTGGCTCCGCTGCCCGAGATTGAGCCCTATGGTCACAACCTCGCCTTTAAGCCCATGGACGAGCTCCAGACCAAGTACTATGTGCGCCTGAAGGTCGCCGACCGCGTGGGCGCCCTGTCCGAGACGGTCGACATCTTTGCCAAGCACAACATCTCGATCTCGCTCATCAACCAGGTCGAGGACGGCAAGTCGGGCGCCAGCGATACCTGCTCGGTCATCTTCCTGACGCACCGCGCGCTCGAGAAGGACGTCCAGGCTGCCGCCGCCGAGCTTACCAGCGTCGACTGCGTGGCCGAGGTCGCCAACGTCCTGCGCATCGAGGACGTCGAGGCCTGGACCGAAGGCGTCATGGCCAACTAGTCCATCAATCGCCTAGCAATACGCGCTTTGAGGGCTCCCGTCCGATGTGGGACGGGAGCCCTTTTGTCTCCTGCCCTAAGCACAACGGCAGAGCACATTTGCGCGAGCCGCTCATCGGTAACGCGGGCTACCGTTCACCGATATGCAAACGCGGCCGATTCCGGCTACCGCTACGCTGTGCTGCGTACGTCCACCCCCGAAGAATGGAGGCACCATGTTGCTCGAGGGCAAGAAAGCAATCGTCACCGGAGGCACGCGCGGTATCGGCTATGCCATCGCCTGCCGTTTTATCGAGGAGGGTGCCGCCGTCACCGTCTTTGGCTCGCGCCAGGAGACTGCCGATGCAGCCGTTGAGAAGCTGACAGCTGTCTATCCCGACGCCAAGGTCTGGGGCCGTTCCTGCGATCTCACCTCGCTCGAGGCCGTGACCGAGGCCTTTACCCAGGCTGCAGCCGATATGGGCGGTCTCGATACGGTCGTCAACAACGCCGGCATCTCCCAGCGCTCGCCCCTTTTGGACTACACGGCCGAGGAGTTCGCAAAGGTCATGGACCTTAACGTCGTCGCTGTCTTTAATGGCCACCAGGCTGCCGCCAAGATCATGACCGAGGCCGGCCACGGCGGCACCATCACTACCACAAGCTCGATGGTCGCCAAGTACGGCCAGCCCTCCGGCGTCGGTTACCCCACGTCCAAGTTTGCCGTCAATGGCATGGTCCAGTCGCTCTCGCGCGAGCTCGCCCCCATGGGTATTCGCGTCAACGCCGTCGCCCCAGGCGTAACCAAGACCGATATGGTCGCCAACCTGCCCGAAGAGGTCATCAAGCCCATCATCGCCACCATTCCGCTGGGTCGCATGGGCGAGCCCGAGGATGTCGCCAACGCCTTTGTCTTCTTGGCAAGCGACATGTCCTCCTATGTCACGGGCGCCATCCTCCCCGTCGACGGAGCCGCCCGCTCCTAAAGGTCGCAAGCCACGACTTCGAACCTCAACGAGGCCCAACGCAAAAGGCGCGCTGCCTGCATCAACCGCCGGCCGCGCGCCGTCTTTTATTTGGTCGGTACCCGTTTACCCGCATTACGTACTACTTACCGTCGTCGTCTTCGGCTTCTTCGCGCGCGTAGAGCTCCAGCATGCGGCGGCGGTATTCGTGCACGGCGAGCTTGGCGCGCTCCAGGCGGCGGCGCTCACGCGGAGTCAGCTCGGACGGGTCAACCTCGTCTCCATAGGTCTTATCGGCAAGAAGATGCGCCGCGTCCACGATGCGGGCATCGATGTGGCCGCTCGCCGCCTCGGCGGAAAGACGCTCGGCAATCGTATCGAGCGTAGGCAGGCCCTCGAATACGCGACCGTGACCATGCGAGGTCAGCAGCTCATGCTCGCGCGCGAGCAGGCTCGCCAAATCGTGATGGGCGCGCAGAATATCGAGCGCGTCGGAAGGATGCTCGGCAACCTCTGCCACGGCGGCGACCGGCGCGGCATCGACCACGCGATAGAAGAGCTGCGCGAGCAGCGGCATCAAGAACACCGTGATGGCACCGGCAGCGACCATGACCGACGCAATATCTTGCGACAGCGCGCCCGCGTTGACGGCAACGCTCGTCACGGCAACGATGATCGGCAGAGCCGTGGTGCAGTACAGGGCCACGGTAATGCGGCCATACGCCGACACATCGCGCGTCGCAGGACAAATGCCCATAGAGATGAGGATGGGCACGGCGCGAATAATCAGCAACGCCACGATAAAGCCCGCGAGCAAGCCCGGGCGCGACGCCACGGCCGTCAGGTCGATCTTTGCGCCCGACACGGTGAAGAACACCGGAATCAAAAAGCCGTAGGCCAGGCCGTCGAGCTTAGTCTCGAGCGTATGGTTGCCCTCGGGGATGATATAGCGCAGGACAAAGCCGGCGGCAAAAGAACCCAACACGATGTCGAGATCAAAGACGGCCGAGAATGCCACGAGCGTGACCAGGATGAGCACCGTCAGGCGCACGAAGGTCTGCGACGTGGTATCGGCGCGCTCCTCGACAAACGCAAAGAAGCGGCTGCCGACGCGCTTGGAGCGGCTTGGGACCACGGCCAGCAACACGCAAACCACCGCAAACAAGCCAAGGATTACGAGCGTTTGGATGCCAGTGCGAGCAGACAGCAGCACCGACATGGCGAGCACGGGACCGAGCTCGCCCCAAGTGCCATACGCGAGAATCGAGTCGCCCACACGCGTGCCGGTGAGCGAGCGCTCGCGCATGATGGGCACGAGCGTGCCGAGCGCCGTAGAAGTGAGGGCAAGCGTCACGGCGATACCGTCGAAATGACTGACCGAGAACCACGGGGTAAAGCGCACGGCAAGCCAGGCGATACCAAACGTGACGACCCACGTCGCCAAGCCGTAGCGCCCCTCGACGCCCGTGATGCTCTTGGGGTCGATCTCAAAGCCGGCGAGCAGGAACAAAAAGGCCAGACCGAGCTCGGACACAAGCGAGACCTCGGCATCTACATGGATAATGTCGAGCATATGGGGTCCCAGCACCGCGCCGAACACGAGCAAAAAGACCGTTTCGGGAATGGGTTTTCCGGGAATCGCCGAGGCGATGAAGGGGCTTGCAAAGGCCACGAGCGCGATGATGGCGAGTGAAACGAATGCCATGTGATGCCTTTCTCTTGTTTGCGCTTCACTGTAGCACCCTCGCCGTCCTCAACGCGCCGCGAGCTGTCGTATCATAGTGAGGTTTACAAACATGTGGCTCAAGGCGACCGCAGGGCAGACCCCGCAAACCGACCGCTGCCGCATACCGTACCGTACGCCCAACCGATCAGGAAGGCAGGAACCAATGGTCTCTCGTATCTACGTGGAGAAGAAACCCGGGTTCGACGTCGAGGCTCAGCAGCTCAAGGGCGAGCTGACCGAGATTCTCGGCATCAAGGGCATCGAGGCCCTGAGGATCATCAACCGCTACGACGTCGAGGGCATCGACGAGGAGCTTTTCCGCTCCTGCGTGCCGACCGTCTTTAGCGAGCCCCAGGTCGATGTGACCTACGACGAGCTCCCCGCAAGCGATGGCGCCGTCTTTGCCGTCGAATTCCTGCCTGGCCAGTTTGACCAGCGCGCCGACTCCGCCAGCGAGTGCGTGCAGCTCATCAGCCAGGGCGAGCGCCCCGCCGTGCGCTCCGCCAAGGTCTATATGATCTCGGGCGCTCTGGACGAAGCCGCCATCGAGGCCATCAAGCACTACGTGGTAAACCCCGTCGAGGCGCGCATCGCCTCGCTCGACCTGCCCGAGACGCTGCACATCGAGACTCCCGAGCCCCAGCCCGTCGAAGTGCTCGACGGCTTCCGCGAGCTCGACGAGGCCGGCCTTGCCGCCTTTATCTCCGAGCGCGGTCTTGCCATGGACGAGGCGGACATCGCCTTCTGTCAGCAGTACTTCCGCGATGAGGACCGCGACCCCACCATCACCGAGATCCGCGTGATCGACACCTACTGGTCCGACCACTGCCGCCACACCACCTTCGGCACCGTCCTGGACGACGTGACGATCGACGACGCCGTGGTGCAGCAGGCCTTCGACCGCTACATGGAGATGCGCCACGAACTCGGCCGCGACGCCAAGCCCGTCTGCCTCATGGACATGGGCACCATCGGCGCCAAGTACCTTAAGAAGACCGGCGTCATGACCGATGTCGACGAGTCCGAGGAAATCAACGCCTGCACCGTCAAGGTGAAGGTCGATGTCGACGGCGAGGACCAGGACTGGCTGTTCCTGTTTAAGAACGAGACCCATAACCACCCGACCGAGATCGAGCCCTTCGGCGGTGCCGCCACCTGCGTGGGCGGCGCTATCCGTGACCCGCTCTCGGGCCGCAGCTATGTGTATCAGGCCATGCGCGTCACCGGTGCCGGCGACCCCACCGTCCCGGTTTCCGAGACGCTCGAGGGCAAGCTGCCGCAGCGAAAGCTCGTGACCACTGCCGCCGCCGGCTACTCCAGCTACGGTAACCAGATCGGCCTTGCCACCGGTCAGGTCAACGAGCTCTATCACCCCGGCTACGTGGCCAAGCGCATGGAGGTCGGCGCCGTCGTGGGCGCTACCCCGGCAAACCACGTGCGCCGCGAGTGCCCCGCCCCCACCGACAAGATCATCCTGCTGGGCGGCCGCACCGGCCGTGACGGCATCGGCGGTGCCACCGGCTCCTCCAAGACCCAGAACACCGAGTCCATCGAGACCTCGGGTGCCGAGGTCCAGAAGGGCAACGCCCCGGTCGAGCGCAAGCTGCAGCGCCTCTTCCGCCGCGGCGACGCCTGCCGCCTGATCAAGCGTTGCAACGACTTTGGCGCCGGCGGCGTCTCGGTCGCCGTGGGCGAGCTTGCCGACGGCCTGTATGTCGACCTGGACACCGTGACCAAGAAGTACGACGGCCTGGACGGCACCGAGCTCGCCATTTCCGAGTCCCAGGAGCGCATGGCCTGCGCCGTCGCCGACGGTGACGTCGAGGAGTTCATGGGCTACGCCGCCGAGGAAAACCTGGAGGCGACCGTTATCGCCGAGGTTACCGCCGAGCCGCGCATGCGCATGGCCTGGAACGGTGTCGCCATCGTCGACCTATCCCGCGAGTTCCTCAACTCCAACGGCGCGCCCAAGCACCAGGTCGCCCACGTGTGCGCCCGCAGCGTGTGGCAGCCCAGCTGGGCCGGCACCACGCTTGCCGAGCGCATGACCTCGCTTGTCACCGACCTCAACGTTGCCTCCAACAAGGGCCTTTCCGAGCGCTTCGACTCCACCATCGGTGCCGCAACCGTGCTTATGCCTTTTGGCGGCAAGACGCAGCTCACCCCGAGCTCGGCCATGGTCGCCAAGTTCCCCGTGGACGGCGAGACCACCACGGCAAGCGCCATGGCATGGGGCTTCAACCCCGATCTGATGGAGGCCGACCAGTTTGCGGGCGCCTATCTGTCCGTGGTCGAGTCCATCGCCAAACTTGTGGCTGCCGGCTTTGAGCACAAACGCGCCTATCTCTCCTTCCAGGAGTACTTCGAGCGTCTGCGCACCGAGGCCGAGCGCTGGGGCAAGCCCACAGCAGCCGTCCTGGGCGCCCTCATGGCCCAAGTCGACCTGGGTGCCGGCGCCATCGGCGGCAAGGACTCCATGAGCGGCTCGTTTGAGGACGAGGCCGGCGAGCTCAACGTTCCGCCGACTCTGATCAGCTTCGCTGTTGCCGTGGGCCGCGCGGCGCGCGCCGTCTCCCCTGAGTTCAAGGGCCTGACGCACCGCGTCGTCCGCATCGCCCCCGCTACCTACGGCGAGGACTACCGCCCCGACGCCCAGCAGCTGCTCGCCGCGTTTGACGCCGTCGAGGCGCTCACTGCTACCGGCGACGCCCTGGCCGTCTCCACGCCCGGCTACGGCTGTGGCGCCGAGAGCCTCTTTAAGATGTGCGTCGGCAACCAGATCGGCATCGAGCTTGCCGAGGATGTGGACGTGGAGAGCCTCTTCACCCCGCTCTATGGCAGCTTTATCGTCGAGCTCGCCGAGGATGCCGAGCTGCCCGAGGTCGCCGACGGCGTTGTCGTCGAGCCCCTGGGTACCACCGTCGAGGGCTATGTCATCGACACCGGCTCCGAGGTCATCGAGCTCGCCGAGCTCCAGGAGGCCTGGGAGAGCGGCATCGAGGACGTCTTCGCCTACCGCAGCGCCGGC
This sequence comes from Collinsella aerofaciens, assembly GCA_030826265.1. Taxonomy (GTDB): domain Bacteria; phylum Actinomycetota; class Coriobacteriia; order Coriobacteriales; family Coriobacteriaceae; genus Collinsella; species Collinsella aerofaciens_AY. The sequence goes on along the minus strand of JAPJOH010000010.1, from coordinate 41,018 downwards.
GAGACCCCCGAGGTCGAGACCATCGACTTCCGCGCCAAGGACATTCACGTGTACGGCGGCGCCAAGATCGCCCGTCCGCGCGTGATCATCCCCGTGTTCCCCGGCAACAACTGCGAGTACGACAGCGCCCGCGCTTTCCGTGCCGCCGGTGCCGAGGCCGACACCTTCGTGATCAACAATCTCACGCCCGAGGCCGTCGCCGAGAGCACCCACGAGCTTGCCCGCCGCATCCGTGCAAGCCAGATCGTCATGATCCCCGGCGGCTTCTCGGGCGGTGACGAGCCCGACGGCTCCGCCAAGTTCATCACGGCGTTCTTCCGCGCTCCCGAGGTCACCGAGGCAGTCCGCGACCTGCTCAAGGCCCGAGACGGCCTGATGCTGGGCATCTGCAACGGCTTCCAGGCCCTGGTCAAGCTCGGCCTGGTGCCCTACGGCGACATCGTCGACGCCACGCCCGACGCGCCCACGCTGACGTTCAACACCATCGGTCGCCATCAGAGCCGCCTGGTGCGCACCCGTATCTCGTCCAACCTGTCCCCGTGGCTGTCGCAGTGCAGCCTCGACGACCCCTACACCGTCGCCATCAGCCACGGCGAGGGCCGCTTTGTCGCCAACGACGAGGTACTCGCCCAGCTTATCGCCAACGGCCAGGTCGCCACGCAGTACGTGGGCGAGGACGGCAAGCCCAGCATGGACCTTCCCGTCAACCCCAACGGCTCCGCACTCGCCATCGAGGGCATCACGAGCCCCGACGGCCGCGTCCTGGGCAAGATGGGCCATGCCGAACGTCGCGGCGACAACCTGTACCGCAACGTGCCCGAGCATGTCCCCGGCGATAAGTTCATGCCGATCTTTGAGAGCGGCGTAGCCTACTTCGCCTAAACCGTTCCCATCGGGTACAATCCCCTCGGGTAACAACACCCGCCACCGGCACGCCCGGTGGCGGGTTCTTTTTTGCTTCGCGCATGTAGGAAGGACATCATGGAAAGCCGCAAGCCGTATCTCGCCACCCTACCCGGACTCATCCTGGGCTGTCTCGTTTGCTGCGCGCTCTGGGGCTCCGCCTTCCCCTGCATCAAGATCGGCTACGGCCTCTTTGGCATTCCCGCGCACGACAGCGCCTCGCAGCTGCTCTTCGCGGGTCTGCGCTTCACCCTTGCCGGCATGCTGGTCATTGTTGGCATGAGCGTGGCCCAGCGCCGCCCGCTCGTCCCACAGGTACGCGATATCAAGCCCATCTTTATCTTGTCGTTCTTCCAGACCATCGGCCAGTACTTCTTTTTCTACCTTGGTCTCTCCCGTGCCAGTGCCATGTCGAGCTCCATCATCGAGGCCAGCGCCAACTTCCTAGCCATCCTCTTTGCCGCCCTGGCGTTTCGCACCGAAAAGCTCAACGCGGCCAAGGTACTCGGTTGCGCACTGGGCTTTGCCGGTGTCGCGCTCGTCAACCTTTCGGGCGCGGACGGCACCTTTGGCTTTGCGCTCGACGGCGAGGGCTTTATCCTGGCCTCCACCGTCGCGGGTGCCCTTTCGACCTGCCTGATCGGTATCTTCTCGCGCGAGCACGACGGCGTCTTGCTTGCCGGGTGGCAGTTCTTGGTCGGCGGCCTGGTCCTCACCGCCATCGGTTTGTTGATGGGTGGCGCGCTCTCCCCCACGGCGATTGCCCCCGCCATCGCGCTCATCATTTATATGGCACTCATTTCCGCCGTCGCCTACTCGCTGTGGTCGCGCCTGCTTGCCGTCAACCCCGTCAGCCGCGTCTCGGTCTTTGGGTTTATGAACCCCGTCTTTGGCGTGCTGCTGAGCGCACTGCTGCTCGGTGAGGGCGCTGGCACGAGCCCCGTTACCGTCATCGTTGCCCTGCTGTTGGTCTGCGGCGGCATCATCATCGTCAACAAACCCAAAAAAGCCTAGCGAGCTCACCTTTTTAGAGAGGACGTTCGCACACTTTAGCTCAATGGAGCACACTGGTTCTCGTTGATTTCGTACCGAGTCGCGACGGCAGTCGCCCGTCTTGCCGCACCGCGCCTGGGCGTTATGGCCAGTGGCCCCCGCCAACGCAAAAAGGGCGCACGACCATCGCAACGGTCGTGCGCTTTTTTCTAGCGTATCTGGACGCCGGCTTTCTTTTTCTCGGCCTTGACGCGGTAGAGCTCCGCATCGGCAGCGCGCAGAAGCTCTTGCCACGTGTTGATCCCATCGCCGTAGCGCGCGTAGCCGATAGACATTCGAAGCGAGTAGGGTGTCTCGGCGCGCGAGAGCTCGTTATTGATCGCCGAACACAGGCGGATAATGTCGTGCTCCGTCACCCCCCTTCTGCAGTACGACGAACTCATCACCGCCATAGCGCGCAATAAAGCCGCCGGACGGCGAACAGACGTCCTTGAGTACTGTGGAAACAACCTGAAGCGCATGGTCGCCCTCCACATGTCCATACTGATCGTTAATCTGCTTAAAGCCGTCGGCGTCCATCATGAGCAGATACACATCTTCGGCCTGATCCACATTTGAGAAGAGCGACAGCATATAGGTCTCAAAACGGTTGCGATTGTTGAGGCCAGTCAACGGGTCAGTAGAGATCAGTTGCTCCTGATAGACGATATAGAGCAGCAGGATGCTCAGCGTTATACCGACGCAAAGGCCCGGTACCGAAAACAAAACCTGGAAGGTACCGCCCACCAGAGCGGGAACCGCAAAAAAGGCGAGGGTGCGATAAATGGCCTTCTTTTGCAGGCTTTCGACTTTTTGAGCCTGAATAAAGGCATGCAAGGACGTATATATGACGTAGCAGTAGCTAACGATAGGCTGAATCATATAAAGCGCTCCGCGACGATATACGCCCTGTGCATCGATATAGAACATAGCGTGCGTCCAGTAGCTGGTAAATGCCAGCACGACCACCAATGCTGTTGGCAACGTTAAAAGTACCACCCTGTAGGGCGTGGTCAGGAGCCGTGAGCCCTGCATCGTCTCGGAATAGAAAAACCAAATGAGGCACGCGATGGCGAACAGCGAAAACGAGACCGCGTTGGAAATCCAGTTGGCCGTGATGCCTACAGGAGTGCTTACGCCGTCCGAGAGCGTCCAGATCATATCGAAGAAAATGTAGGCAGCAGACGTGTAGCCCAGCATGCTAAACAAAAGCTGCTGGGTGCTCGAGAACAGGGAGCGACGACTTCGTATGGCAAGCCCGATAAGAATAATCATGCACAGCAGGAATATCTCGATCTTGAGTGCCTTAATCACTAGACGCCCTCCCTTCAATATCCAAGTGGCCAGAATCGACCGAGTCGCGCCCAGGCGCCAAACACCCCTTTCTCCGCAGGGGTAAAGGGAATCATAGCAGAGCGCCCGAACGTCACTGCAGAACAGCCACCGTTCGGGCGCCCATACGGCGCGAATTGCACACGCCGGCTTGATTGACTCGCGTCGACGATTACTCGCCGTCGATGTCGGTCGCGACGGCCTCCTCAATAGCCTCGACACCTTCGACCGACAGATCCTCTTTGCCGTGGCAGAACTTCTTATCGACCCAGCCAGTCAGAATCGGGGCCATGATTGCCGTGATGATGACGGCAGTGGCGATCTGCGCATACGCGGTGGGCGCAAGCTCGGCATAGCGCGGCGCGACCTCGGCGAGAGCAACCGGCGTGGTCATAGCCGTGCCGGCGATGGTGGAACAAGTCACGGCGGCCTTGCCGTTACCACCGCACAGGCGCTCGAACGCAAAGGTGATGGGACCGACGACAAACAGCGTGATGAGGCCCAGCAGGATGCCTGAAATGCCACCGGCGATGAAGCTCGAAAGGCTCATGGACGCACCGAGCTGAAAACCAATTACAGCGATCGCGGGATTGGCGCCGGGAACCAGCAGGTTCTTGATAAACGGGAACAAGTTGCCCAGGACCATGCCGATAACAAGCGGCAGGATGGATCCGATGATGGTGCCGACGGGGATGTTGGCGAGACCCGAAACACCAAGGATGATCATCGTGACGGCGGGGCCGGCCGTAAAGAACAGGATACCGACAGCGCCCTGCTCGGACTCATCGCCGAACTCGCCCATGATGCCCGTATAGAGCGCCATGTTGCAAAACGTGATGCCGCCGATGATAGACACGGAGCTCAGACCCAGGAAGTTGTCGTTAAAGAAATATGTCACGCCCAGGCCGAGAGCCGCTGCGACGACCAGCTTGGGAATCAGTACGACAATGTCAGTCTTGATGGCGCCCGGCGTGGACTTGAAGCTGATGCCGGCGCCCACGAAGAGCAGGATCGCGGCGACGATGGTATTGGAGCCACCGCGGCAGGCAGCCGTAAAGAAGCCGCCGATCTCAAAGACCTGCGGGCAGAAGGTGTTGAGCAAAAGACCGACGATCATCGGGTAAATCATGATGTCGCCCGGGATGCGCGGGACCCTGAATTTCTTTTGCTCGTTGGCGGTTACTTCCTGTGCCATGAAACCCCCATTTCCGCTGACGGGGTACAAAAGCCCACGTCATGCTTTGCTACAGTAAAGTTTGACCATGGTACCAAAAGAAATAGACCAGCTCGGTGAATAATTCGACAAGTTGGGATGGAACGAGATTCGGCGCCGCGACGCCACCCCTATATAGAGCGCGAAACGGGAGGAGATAGCAGCGACGCTTGCGACGATCGATGCTGCAGGTACGCCCGCCAGCCAAAGATTGCAGATCATAAACTGGCCGCTGCCCGTCACAAACGTGCTGCTCAGGGCAAAGACCATCCAGGGCTCCATTCCCGTCTGCCCCATGATCATTCCGCACGGCGCGCCTATTGCAACATAGGTAAGAATCACTAACCAGACGGTTCTAACGATTTTGAGCACCATACGCTTCTCATCCTGACAAGGTCTCCAAGCCGCATGTAGCGATACGGCAGAATCATCATCCGGCAGCAACCGAGTTCACCTACAATTGCCACCGGATCGAAAGACACAACTTTTAGGAAGTCATTATGACAGCTATCGATCGAGACCGGGCGCGCGCGGCCTTCAAAAGCTACACCGATGCCTACGACGCCACCAACCCACGCATCGCGCTCAAAATCGAGCATACGTACCACGTTGCCGAGGTATGCGATGCCGTGGCGCGCGAACAGGACTGGTCACCGCAGGACATTGACCTAGCGTGGCTTTGCGGCCTGCTACACGATATGGGTCGCTTTGAACAGTTGCGACGCTGGGACACGTTTAAGGATGCCGAGAGTATGAGCCATGCGGAGTTGGGCGTCGAGGTTCTCTTTGGCAAAAACCCTGCAGACGCGCCCGCGACAACAAGTATCCGCGACTTTATCGACGATCCGGCAGAAGACGAGCTCATCCGTGCAAGCATCGCCCACCACAGCGATTTTCGCCTACCCACGGAACTCGACACCCGCACGCGGAACTTCTGCGATATCGTGCGCGATGGCGACAAGATCGACATTATGCGCACCATCGCCGACAGCACCGTCGACACCATCCTCAAGGTTGATGAGGATACATTTCTTACCAGCCACTTCTCGGTACCGACGCTTGCCGCCTTTGACGAACACCGCTGCGTCGCACGCGACGAACGCGATGAGCCGGCCGACTACTTGGTGGGGCTCATCTGCTTTATGTTTGAGCTCGTCTATCCCGCAAGCCGCGCGCTGGCGCGCAAGCAGGGCGATATCTACCGCCTGCTCGACGCGCCCTTTGGTATCGTGCGGCCCTTTACCGATCCCGCCACGCAAGCGACCTGGGAGCGCTTAAAGGACGAGATGCGCGACTGGCTGGCGCGCGCCTAGCGCTCGAGCTGGGCCAGGAGCTCCTCGACGACTTCGACGGCGTCGCCGACAACTTTGTACTGCGCAGCGCCAAAGATGGGAGCATCCGGGTCCTCGTTGACGGCGATGATGCACTCCGCGCCGCCGATGCCGGCTAGGTGCTGGATAGCACCCGAAACGCCGATGCTCACGAGGAGCTTAGGCGAAACCGACACGCCGGTCTGGCCAATCTGGTGGCGGTACTCCAGCCAACCCGCCTCCACGACGGGACGCGTGCAACCAAGCTCGGCACCCAGCGCATCGGCGAGCTTTCGCATCAGAGGCAGATTCTTCTTGGAGCCAATGCCGCGGCCCACCACGACCAGGCGCTCGGCATCGGCAATTGATGCCTGCTGCCCCCACTCCTCGGCTGGAATCGAGATCTTGACGCGGGCCTTAACATCATCCGCCAGCGATACCTGGGTAATCGTGCCAGAGCGGCCGTAATCAAACTCGGGCGCTCCAAAGATGCCGGGACGCACCGTTGCCATCTGGGGACGATGATTGGGGCAGATAATGGTGGCCATCAAGTTGCCGCCAAACGCCGGACGCGTCTGTTGCAGCAGTCCCGTCTCTGCATCCATCGAAAGTACGGTGCAGTCAGCCGTAAGGCCCGTCTGCAAACGCACGGCAACGCCGGGTGCCAGTTCGCGGCCAAAAGCGGTCGCGCCGTATAGGATGGCCTCGGGTTTGCGTTCGGCTACCAAATCGCAGATCAAGTGGGCGTAGACCTCCGCATCGTTTTGGCGCAGGCGCTCGTCGCGACAGGCCAGGACTTCGTCGGCGCCCGCGCAAACCAGATGCTCCAGGTCACCGAGAGAACCCTCGGGGCCCATACCGACCAGCGCCACCAGACGGCAGCCACGAGCATCGGCAAGCTCGCGGCCCTTGCCCATGAGCTCATAGGCAACGGGATTCACCGTATCGTGCTCGTCGGTCTGCGCGAATACCCAAATGTCTCGATATGCATCAAGGTCCACCGCACCAGCAGCCTCGTCACGCTCGATCGAGATAGCGTTGACAGGGCAGGCGTCGACACACCCACCGCATAGGATGCAGCCGTCGGTTACATGGGCGCATCGGTTGGGTCGCTCGCCTTCCACTACGATGCCGCCCGAGGCACAGGCACGAACGCAGCGACCGCAGCCGATACAGGCTTCGCTATCGATAATCAGTCCGCTCATCTATGCCATCCCCTCGATAATCTTGGCAAGTTTTACCGCCTGCTCGGACGCCGTTCCCTCAACGGCCTCGCACGTTTGGTCACGGTCGGGCACAAACGAGCGCACGACCTGTGTCGGCGACCCGGCAAGACCGCAACGCGCGGGGTCGGCGTTCACGTCGGCGGCACTGACCACGCGCACGTCCGCCTCCTCCGCCGCGCGAATACCGGCAATACTCGGCATACGCAACTGGCCAATCTCCTTGGCAGTCGTCATCGCGCACGGCATCTCAAGATACACCGTCTCCTCGCCGGCATCGCATCCGTGAATGAGCGCCAGCGAGCCACAGGTCGTAAAGCCCGCGCTCTGCACGCAACTCACGTCGGTCACGCAGGGAATCTCAAAGGCACCGGCAAGCTCGGGACCAATCTGGGCCGTATCGCCATCCACCGCCATCTTGCCGCAGATGAGCAGGTCGAAGTCCTCGTCGAGCGCCTCGATGCCGCATTTGAGAGCATAGGTGGTCGCCAGGGTATCGGCACCTGCAAAGGCGCGATCGGTCAGCAGCAGCGCGTCGTCGGCGCCTCGGGCGATGCAGTCGCGCAGCAGCGACTCGGTCGCGGGGATGCCCATCGACACCACCGTCACGCGCACATCCATGCCAAAGCCGATAAAGTCGTCCTTCAGCGCCAGCGCGCATTCCAAAGCGCTCGCATCAAAGGGATTAATGACCGCCTGCTTGCCATCGCGCACGATGGTATTGGTCTTGGGGTCCATCTTGACCTCGGTGCTGCCCGGCACGGCCTTGACGCACACCACCATATGGAAATCGCTCATCTTCACGCGCCCCCTTTCTGGACGAGCTCATCCAAGAGCTTCTCCGAAAACAGGTTGCCGCGACCCAGCTGCCCGTCGGGATCGAGCTGGAGCTTGAGCCGCGCCGACTCGACCATGGCCTCGTGACCGTACATCGTCTCTAAGAAGCCCGCCTTGATCTTGCCGACGCCGTGCTCGGCAGAAACGGCACCGCCCATAGCCGTTACCTCCGCAGCCCACTGGGCAAACAGCTCGCCACCGCGACGGTAGTCCTGCGCATCGCGCGGCAGGATGTTCACATGCAGATGGTTGTTACCGATGTGCCCCCAGGCAGCAGATTCAAGCCCGCTTTCGGCCAGTGTGCGGCGATAGAGGGCCACGACATCGGCAAGGCGTGCATTGGGCACCGACATGTCCGAACCCAGTTTGGTGATGGTGGGATCCGTGCGGCGACGCTCGTCGATAAGCATGTTGACGCTCTCGGGGACCGCATGGCGGAAGAACCGCTGGCACTCGCGATCAACCTCGGTGCGCGCGACCCATGTCGCATCGTCGCGGCCACCCGCAAACTCGAGCACCCATCCCAGGTGGTATAGTTCCTCGGTCGCCTGGGCCTCGTCATCGCAGTCGAGCTCCACGTAGACACAGACCTTGGCCTCTTTGTCGAGCGCCGGCAGCGAGGCAAACGCCGTCGACTGCTCGCGCTGGCGACGTAGAATATCCAGGGCGCCAGCGTCGAAGTACTCGATGGCAGCCGCATGGGACAGGACGGGACGCATGGAATCGGTAAAGGACACGGCCTTGTCTTCGCTATTGAAAAAGCAGCTCACACCCCAAACGACCGCAGGCGCCGCCTGCAGGGCAATCTCGAGCTCGGTGATAACGCCGAGCGTGCCGCAAGCACCGATAAAGAGGTCGATGGCGTCCATTTCGTCCGCAACGAAATAGCCTGAGGCATTTTTTGTCTTGGGCATGGTATAGCCGGGAAGATCGAGCTCGAGCGTACGGCCCACTGCCGTCACGAGCGACAGGTGGCGGCCCTGGGCAAAAGCCTCGCCGCGCTGAAGCTCAAGCAAATCGCCATCAGCCAGCGCGACGTGGAGTCCCGTGATATGTGGGCGCATGGGACCGTAGGCGTAGCTGCGGGCACCAGAGGCGTTACATGCCGCCATGCCGCCCAGACAGGCAGATGCCTCGGTGGGATCGGTGGGAAAGAACTGCTCGGGGGCCTCTTGGAACTCCTCGTAGGCCTCAAGCGATGCCTGGTCCCAACCAGCAGTCGGCAGCACCTTCTTGCTCAGCTGCTTGCGCAGCTCCGAGAGCACAACGCCCGGCTCCACGCGCAGCAGAAATTGGCCTTGTTCATCGCGGCGAAGGCCCAAGTAGCGATTCATACGGGAAGTATTGAGGATATGCCCGCCGTGGGGCACGGCACCGGCGGCAAGGCCGGTTCGGGCGCCCTGAACCGTTACCGGGACACGCTCGGCATGGAGCTTTTCCAAAATGGCACGGACCTCGTCTTCCGTTGTCGGAAACGAGATGCTCGAGGCCTCGCCCGATGCGCGAGACTCATCGCGACCATACTCTTCGAACTCGTCGGTGAAGGGTTTGATGGTTGCAGACACGCGAACTCCCCCTTTAGCTAACTACAGTGTTTGCAGGGAGATGTTACCGCATCGTTTCGTCGACGTGTTCGAGACCGTCTCCATAATTGGCGATTTTTACGTTCGTGCAATTCGGCGAGCGGCTTGATTTCCTCGGCAGACGATGCTTTTGACACATATGGCCCCGCCGTCGCCGACCGCGCGATTGTCGCTTGAAAAAAGTTGGAGTATTTTTTGCCGCCTTTTACCTGCGGAGACACCAATCCGTCAAGCATTTGGTCAGCAATTGGTCAAGTAGTGGCTGATACCGTCGGCATCGACAGCCAAAACCGACAGAAGTTTTGGCCCCAGAAGCAGGGAGGTTCCCATGGCATATTACTGGCCCCAGTACGGCATCGCCATCGAAGTCGACGACGATCCCCATCTCCTGCCTTTCGACGAAGAGGCATTCCCCGATACGACGGTCTACCACGTTACCACCGATGTGATCTGCGACCCCGAGTCGTTCTCGGCGCTCGCCCACCGCATCGCGCATATCCACGACATCGAGCTCCCTCCCGACTTCGACGAGCTTGTCTACTCACGCCGCCTGATGCTTCACATGCTCTTTGGAGCGAACCCGTCCACCTTTGCGCGCATCTATACCGCCAAGGATGCCGCATGAGCGCGAAGAAGCCACCCCACTTTGCAGGCCTGGGTCGTCGCAAGAAGCTCATCCTTGCCTGTTTGGCCATCGTCTGTGCCCTTGTCGCCGTAGGACTATACGCTTGGCAGTCGCAGCCCGTACCCGAGGCGGGCGCTTCGGTTACGACGGCCGAGGGCAAAACGCGTCAGGAAATCCAAGATGAGCTCGACGCCATCGTCCGCGACAACATGATGACGATTTCGGTCGCACCGGTCGCTCAGCTGCAGGAGGACGGCAAGCTGCGCGTCAACGTGCAAAACGTCCAAGACAATAAATTTCCCCAGCGATTCCGCGTCATCCAAAACGACGAGACCATGTACGAATCCGGTGTGGTCGAGACCGGCAAGACAATCGAAACGTGCCCCGCCGGCGACATCAAAGAAGGCGAGGCGTACATCGAGATCCAGGCACTCGATGCCAAGACCCTCGACAGCCACGGCAATCCGACACGTGTCAAGGTGCGGGTTGAGCAAGCCGAGAACTAGCTTTTCCGGCCGACGCGGCACCGCACGCAATTCACCAGCATTCGTCCAATCATCGCGGGGACGGCCCGCGGCGAATAGAAAGGAACGACCATGGACATCACCAGGAACATGAACGGAGTCAGAGCGCTCGTCGTGGGCACAGGGCTCGCGCTCGCGCTCGCAATGGGCGCCGCCCCGACGCCAGCTATGGCAGCCGGGCGCGTTGGAACCACGAAGGTAATGGTCAGAACCGAGATCGACAACGTTGAGTTCAAAGTTCCGACGGTTATTCCCTTCGTCGCCAAGGCCGACGGCACGCTTCAGGGCCCCTCAGAAGACGCGACCACCATCGACAATCATTCGGCCTACGGCATCCATGTCACCAACATGAAGATCGACGCCATGAACACCTGGACCATTGCCGCCGACGCCAAGGCCGGAACCGCGCAGAACTCCATCGACTTTAAGGTCGGCCCCGACGGCGCGCTCCAGAACGCCAGCGCCGCCGCGCAAGGGACGGGCCTCGATCTTTCCAAGAATGCAGCCTTCGACATGGGCTACCAGGGCATTGCCGGCGGCACGGACAAAATCAAGCTCAAGACAAGCGGAAACGTCGCCCGCGTCACGCGCGACATCTTCCGCGTAACCGGCGAAGGCGATCAGGTTGCGACGATCACCTGGACGGTCGAGCCCGGTGCGCACACGGCATAAGGCCGTCGCCCTGGCCGCCGCCGTCAGCATCCTAGCGTTTGGGCCAGCCATGGCCTTTGCCCAGCAAGAACAGGCGCAGGCCGCCACGCAAGTGACGGTCGACCTCTCGGAGCTCGACCGCGGCGACCGCGAGGAACCGTTGGCGCAGACAGGCGACAGACGATGGCTCTTGGCAGCAGGCGCCACAGCAGCAGGCGCGGGAACCGCCGGCCTCGGTCTGCACATCAAACGCAGCCAGAAACAAAAACACGGACAGGCCGCACTAAATTAGCTAAGGAGACCCCATGGCATCGAAGAACCTTTTGCCCGTCGTCGCACTCTGCGGCGCGCTCGCAACCGGAACGCCTGTCGCCGCTTGGGCGACTCCCGTCATGGCAGACTCCTTACCAGTAGCCCTAAGTTCCGCACCAAATCCGTCGAGCGCCATTGCGTGCGAGCGTTTTTCGATCGCACAGGCCGTGATCTCAACCTCGGGATGCCTTCGTCGTAATACGGACGGCTCGATAGTCGTGGATATCAAGCGTTCGAACAAGGCAAACGGCTCCCAGGCGGGGTGCGCCGTCTGCACGTGGCGCTCGGTTGTGCTCGATGCGGATGGCGATCCATGCAATTTAGAGCTGCGCATCGACATCGCTTCGGTCGATGACTCGGCGAACGGAGCGAAGGTCGCCTTCGACGGTACGTTTTTTGAGAAAGGAGGCGGTATATGTCTGGGCTGCGCCGCCGCGAATGCAGACGATGCGCAGCCCACCCTCTCATTCACGGCATCGTTGCGGCTGACCAAAGCCGGTACCGATGTTATCGCGGCGGGAGAAGCGTCCCTGCTGTTCTACGCCGTCAGCACCAAAGACACAGACGCTCATTTCGAGAAGCCAGCCGGATCACTCAGCCTTACACGAGGGATAGAGGCAGGCCCTATTGAAATCGATGCCCACGCGCAAAGCAGGCAACGCATTCTTGCCGACCCGGCGCTTCTCGAAATGGAGTGGAACGGATCCGGAGCCATCGGAATTCTCCCCTCCGCGTTTGACGCCAAGACGCTCCCCCCAAACGACGAACCCATCAACGCAACCATACAAGAAGAGAGCGCGGACAAAGAAGCAGGTGCGGGCGACACGCCGTCGCCGACAAACAGCGTCCCAGCTTCTCTCGAAGCGCCGAATGAGCCCGCTGCCGATCCAAACGATCCCGAGCTCGCGGACAGTCTGGGGCTTGCTGATCCTCAAGAGATCGATGAAGGTAACTGCTGCGTGCTTGCCGCGCTCGACCACACAGAGGTCATCGACGCTGCGAACATCGAAGTTGCCGCCGCCAATCAGCCCGTCCGCAAGTCGGCTATCATCGCATTTCCTGAATCCATCGAAGTCGTCTTTTTGCCATCGGGCGAGGTCGTGGCCCCAACACTGCTCACCTTGTTGGGCGCCAAGAATACTCGAAACGAAATTAAAAAGGTCACAGTTGTCGACCCTGCAACCACCGCCAAGCTGCGTCTATACGCCGTTGCTCCAGACGGAGGCAAGACCTTGGAATTCGATGGCGACACACTCCTGGCCTGGCGACGTCTGGACATTATGCAAGACGTCTCGTATCAGATCGAACTCGAAGGGTTTGATCGTGCCCGCGATGCCAATATCATCGCCGCGGCTATTGAATCCCCACAGCGGCTTATGACACTGCGCTTTGAATACTATCCCTATGTCCCGACAACCACCTGAGGCTTAAATGCCGCGCATCATTCCTAATACCACTTATATAACGTATTAGATGAGTCGCGATGTACCTCGCATTTCGTTCTGCTACGATTGCCACGTTGGCATCAATACAGGAGGGCTCATGCCGGGCTTGGGAACAATCATCAACGTTGTGCTTTTAGTTGCGGGCGGTCTTTTAGGATTAGCGGGCGGCCGCTTCATTACACCGCGTATCCAAGACACGCTCATGAAAGCATCGGGGCTGTGCGTCCTGTTTATCGGCCTGGGCGGCACCATGCAAAAGATGCTCATCATCGATGGAAAGGCGCTAGCGACCACCGGTACCACCATGCTCATCGTCTCATTTGCGCTCGGTTCGCTCATCGGCGAGGCCGTCAACTTGGAAGCCGCCATCGAGAACCTTGGCGAATGGCTCAAGCGCAAAACCGGCAGCGAGGGCGATAACGAGTTCACCAACGCTTTTGTCTCGACTTCACTCACCGTGTGTATCGGCGCCATGGCCATTGTGGGATCGATCCAGGACGGTCTGCTCGGTGACTGGTCAACGCTTGCCCTGAAAGGCGCATTGGACTGCATCATCGTCTGCACCATGACGGCGTCGCTTGGCCGCGGCTGCATTTTCTCCGCCCTGCCCGTCGCCGTGTTCCAGGGGACGATCACGTTGTTTGCCGGCGCGCTCTCCCCCATCATGACTACGGCAGCCCTCGACAGCCTTTCGCTCGTAGGCTCCATGCTCATCTTCTGCGTCGGCGTCAACCTCATCCGTCCTCAGACCTTCCGCACGGCCAATATGCTCCCCTCCGTCGTCATCGCCGTCATCTACGCCCTCCTGTTCTAAATCTATCTACGCAGCAGTATCTCGAACACCTGTTTGATGCTGTGCTATGATATGAGGTCACCGAAGCTGCGTTAGGAGAGGAGAAGCGGTGGCCGACCAGGACATCAAAATGCTCATCGAGCGCATTATGGCCGAGGCCCGGACCCATCAGTCCGCCCGTTTCTCAAACGAAATCTACGCAGACGAGCCGATTCTCAAAACCGGTCGACAGATGCAGAATTTCCTCCCCGACCAGTACCGCAAAATGCGCGAGATATCGCGCTGGCAGGATGACCCCAAGGGCGGTGCGGGCCGCTGGCTTTCGGAAGCCGAGCTTTTTTACCGCCAGGGCCTGCTGATGGCCGACTTTGAGGACGACTGTCCCTACAACGGCACCTTTAAGTCGTACTTTCCCACCTACAACGCCATGAGCGACCGGCAGCTGCGCGGCTACTTTACCTGGCGTGCCCAAGTGCGCCGCGGAACCGTCGAGGAAACGTCTACGTCCTTTGCCTTTCTGTATCTCTATGAGCTGATTTGCGGCATTGGCGTAGATGACCCGCTCGACGGTTTTAACAAGATCAAGGCCTTTTGGGATGTCTATCGCGCCTTCGAGCCCGGCATTGATCGGTTTGCACGCGTGTGGTTGCAGGATTACGCCGTATTCCATGGGCTCGACCCCAAGCTGCTCCGCGACTCTAAAACCGTCATGTTCGATAACGCCCTTATCGAGCTGCGGCGCGCGGCACGAGACCTTGTACCGGCACCGGCACCGTCCGACCAGACCCCCAAACGTCGCAAAACCTCCGAGCCCACGCTCCCCCTTCCGCCCGATGAGGTGCGCGAGGAGCGACTCATGGCCGCCATCAACGCCCTCTCCACGTACAACCTAAGTAACTCGCGGCTCGACCGCAGCCACCACCGCGATCTGCGCCACGTGGCATGCGCCGCGTATGTCCGCATGGCGCGCTACTACGACACGCATCGAAAGACCGGCATCGTAGCGAGCTTGTTTGGGGAGGAGACGGCCATGCCCTACACCATGTTTGCCTCGGCCGTATTCTTTGCGCCCGAGCGCCACGAGAACTGCGAATACCGCCTGGATCCCATCCATATCTACCGTTGCCAAAACGGCTTTTGGGAATGTATGCGTATCCATGGTAGTAGGCAAAAGAGCAGCAAGCTCGGTGAAATGATGCGCGCCTGCGACCAACGCCTGCGCCTGGCGCTGGACCCCGCCCATCCCCTTAAGGAAGAAAAGGTCCCCAAATATCTGGCCAAGATTATCGATGACGAGATTGTGGCATGGCTTTCGTGGGACGCCGCACACCAGCCCGTCAAGATCGATATCGACCTGACTCAGCTGGGGCACATTCGGAGCGCCGCTGCGCAAACGCGCGAAGCACTTTTAATCGACGAAGAGCGCGAGGACGGCACGCTTGCGGATGCCGAGGCGGCAGTTGCCGAGCGACGGGAAGCCGAGCCCGTGGCCGACACGATCGCCGAGCCAGTCGCGACGACCATGCAGCAGGACGAGGCTAGCGAGCCGACCATCTCCACCGAGCAGTTTGGCGTCGTAGCCCCGCTCCTCGCACCAGCGCCCACGCCCGCCGACACTGCGTCCGCACTCAATCCTGCAGCAAACGCCTATCTTCGAGCACTACTCGAGCAAAACGCAGCGCAGACGGCATCGGCGGTGGCAAAGTCGGGCAAGAGTGAAGACATGCTCGTCGACAGCATCAACGAAGCGCTCTTTGACCTGGTGGGTGACACCGTAATTGAATTTGGCGCGGCAGGACCGCGCATTATCGAGGACTACGAAGCAGACGTGAGAGGATACTTAGACCATGAGTGATACCGCATCCGCAGCACCCCGCGTGCCCAAGCGCGTCGCCGCCGTCATTCTCAACTCGCTCAAGGGCGGCGTTGTCCCGCGCATCGGCCTTCCCTATATCACCGTGGGGCGAGAGGTCGAGATTCGCGCTCTGCTCACCGACCTGAGCCTCATCGCCGATGGCGGCGCAAGCTTCCGTTTCCTAGTCGGTCGCTACGGCGCCGGCAAGAGCTTTTTGCTCCAGACGATCCGCACGCACGCCATGGGCGAGGGATTCGTCGTGGCCGATGCCGACCTATCCCCTGAGCGCCGTCTGCAGGGCGGCCAGGGACAGGGCCTTGCCACCTACCGTGAGCTCATCCGCAACATATCGACCAAGACGCGCCCTGAGGGCGGTGCGCTCAACCTTATTCTGGATCGCTGGGTCGCCTCGTGTGCCGACGTCGACGAGTCGGCCGTCAATGCCCAACTGGCCCCGCTCGAGGAAATGGTCCACGGCTTCGACTTCACCCGCATGCTCCGCCGCTACCGCGCGGCCGTATCCGAGGACGACGAAGAAGCTATGAGCCGCGTGACCAAATGGATCCGCGGCGAATACCGCACCAAGAGCGAGGCTCGCGCCGAGCTGGGCTCCTCGACCATCATCAGCGATGACGACTGGTACGACTACGTTAAGCTCATTGCGCGCTTTTTGGTCTGCAGCGGCTACAAGGGCATGCTGGTGCTCATCGACGAGCTCGTGAATCTGTATAAGATTCCCAACGCCATCACACGCCAATACAACTACGAGAAGATCCTGACCATGTACAACGACACGCTCCAGGGCAAGGCGCAGTACCTGGGCATGATCATGGGCGGCACGCCAACCTCCATCGAAGACCGCCGCCGTGGCGTGTTCTCCTACGAGGCCCTGCGCAGCCGACTCGCTCAAGGCCGCTTTGCACGCGAGGATCTTAAGGACATGCTCGCGCCCATCATCCGCCTGCAGCCACTCACCTACGAGGAGTTGCTGGTGCTGATCGAAAAACTCATGCAGATCCATGCCGGCTACTTTGGCTGGACGCCCACGCTTACCGAGAACGACTTGGTGGACTTCCTCAAGATTGAGTTTGGCCGCGTGGGAGCCGATACGCACCTGACGCCCCGTGAGGTCATTCGTGACTTTATCGAGCTGCTCGATATCCTGTGTCAGAACCCCGATGCAAATGTGGCCGAGTTGCTGCAAAGCGTCGGCGGCGACGCGCTGGCGCCGGCAGCCGCAACAGGCGACACCGACACCGCAGGCGGCGACCGTAATTTCGCCGAATTCACCATCTAACCTGCCAAAAAAGGGACAGGTTTATTTTGGCAGGTTTTATCTGGGCAAACGTTGAAGCAGCAATGCAGCAAACCACCGCCCACCGCGTTGAGAGATTAGCTTTTGAAAGGAGGCCCCGTGAACGCCTTTGACCGATATGCTCCGTTTATCCAAGACTTCATCTACTCCCACGATTGGGAGAGCCTGCGCTCCATTCAGGTTGCGGCGGCAGATGCCATCTTTAACACACAAGACAATGTGCTCCTAACGGCATCCACGGCTTCCGGCAAAACCGAGGCAGCCTTCTTTCCCATCCTGACCGAGTTTTGGGAGAACCCGCCCGCGAGCGTGGGCGCCCTCTACATCGGCCCCCTCAAAGCGCTCATCAATGATCAGTTCGTCCGCCTCAACGACCTGTGCGAAGAGGCCGATATCCCCGTCTGGCACTGGCATGGCGATGTTTCGCAGTCGCACAAGGCTAAGCTCATCAAAAAACCGAGCGGTATCTTGCAGATTACGCCCGAGTCGCTCGAGGCGCTCCTGATCCATAAGCACATGGCAATCCCTCGTATGTTCTGCGATCTGCGCTATGTGGTTATCGACGAGGTTCATTCGCTCATGCGCGGCGACCGCGGCGGTCAGACGCTCTGCCTTATCGAGCGCCTCTCGCGCATGGCGGGCGTGCAGCCCCGCCGCATCGGCCTTTCTGCCACCATCGGCGACCCCGAGCGCACGGGCGCCTTTCTCTCACAGGGAACAGGACGCGATTGCATCATCCCCCGCTTTGAGGAACCGCGCCGCGTGTGGCGCATCTCCATGGAGCACTTCTACAACTCGGGTCCCCAGGCACAGCAGCGGGGATTCGAGAGCACGGGTCCACAAGAAGCCGAGATGCTTGCTTGCGAGCGTATTGAGCCGGCGGCGCCCGCGGCGCTGCCGGCTGGCGCCCAAGACGTGCGCCACAGCGGACAGCTTACACAGGAGGAACGCCGTCAACGTCGTGAGCGGGCACGGGGCAAGGCCGCTCCCAAAGACCGTCGCACTTCCTCGGCCCCCGAGGGCGAAGTCGACATCCCACGAGCGACCGAGCAGGCGCTTCTCAACCCCACCGACACGGCGCCCGACAACGCCGACCCCGGTATGGGCTATATCTTTGAGCATACGCGCGGCCGCAAGTGCCTGGTCTTTGCCAACTCGCGTGAGGAGGCAGAGGCCGTGTGTTCCATGCTGCGCAGCTACTGCGAAAGTCGACACGAGCCCGACCGCTTTCTAATCCATCACGGCAACCTTTCGGCATCGCTGCGCGAGACGGCCGAGGAGCTCATGCGCGACGAGGAGCAGGCGCAGACAACCGTCACCACCTCTACGCTGGAGCTCGGTATCGATATCGGCCGCCTGGAGCGCGCGTTCCAGATCGATGCGCCGTTTACCGTCAGCTCCTTTTTGCAGCGAATGGGCCGCACGGGACGCCGCGACCTTCCGCCCGAGATGTGGTTTGTCATGCGCGAGGAAGAGCCCGAACCGCGCACGATGATGCCCGAAACCATTCCATGGAAGCTCCTGCAGGGTATCGCGCTCGTACAACTCTATCGCGAGGAAAAGTGGGTCGAGCCGCCCGAGCTCGATCGACTCCCCTACAGCCTGCTCTATCACCAGACTATGTCGACGCTTGCCAGCACCGGCGAGCTCACGCCGGCCGAACTTGCCCAGCGCGTGCTCACGCTCAGCTATTTCCATCGCATCTCGGCCGATGACTATCGCGTATTGCTTCGTCACCTCATTAAGATCGACCATATCCAGGTCACCGAGGGCGGCGGACTCATCGTGGGTCTCGCGGGAGAGCGCATCATTAACAACTTTAAGTTCTACGCCGTGTTCCAGGAAAACGAGGAGTTCACCGTTCGCAGCGAGTCGGCCGAGTTGGGCACGATCGTCAATCCCCCTCCGCCCGGTGAGCGCATCGCCATCGCCGGACACTGCTGGATTGTCGAGGAAGTGGACTGGAAGCGCCACACCGTCTTTGCCACGCAGGTCAAGGGCCGTGTGCCGGCCTACTTTGGCGACTGCCCCGGTGACATCAATACGCATGTGCTCGAGCGCATGCGCAAGGCGCTTAACGAGCACGCGGCATATCCGTACCTTATGGGTAACGCACGGGCCCGCTTGGCGCAGGCTCGCCATACGGCCGAGATTTCGGGCGCGGGGGCCAAGCCGCTCATTAACCTGGGCGGCGACACCTGGGTGCTCTTCCCCTGGCTGGGCAGCTACGCCTTTTTGGCGCTCGAGCGCATGCTCAAGATTAAATGCGCCGCGGAGCTGGGCCTTCGCGGACTCGACCCGTCACGCCCGTACTTTATGCAGTTTAAGATGAAGGCCGACGAGGAGACGTTCTTTGAGGTACTCGCAGCCGAGGCCGAAAAGGACTTCGATCCCATCGAGCTCGTCTATCCCGGCGAGGTGCCTTATTTTGATCGCTACGACGAGTTTGTTCCCGAAGAGCTCGTGCGCAAGGGCTTCGCCGAAGGCGTGCTCGACATCGAGGGCATGAAGCAGCGCGTTCTCGGCTGGCGCGACCACGCCTAAGACCAGTCTTTTTGAGACGGGGAGACTTACTTGTCGTGAAGGACGGTGCCGAGAAAGTCGGTGTCGAAGGGCACGGCTTCGGCAAAGGCGTAGTTGCCGTCGCTGGCGATGAGCAGGTAGTTTTCCTCGCCGCCGAACTTCGCATCGCCACATGGGACCACCCAGGCGTGGGCGAATACCTCGAGTGCCGTGGCGGCACAGTCGCGCAGGAACGTCACATCGCTCCCCTCGCTTGCGCTCACGATATTGGCAACGTAGACGCCACCGAAATTTAGGCTGCCCCGCACCAAACGCAACGCTTCAACCGTCGCCAGCTCGCGTACGGGTTCGGCGCCGCCAAAGCAATCGCTCACGACCACGTCGTAGCGACGATGGCCCACACTCGTCACACCCAGATACGAGCGAGCCTCAGCAGTAATCACCCGCAAGCGGTCGCCCACCGTGCGCTCCAGCTCGTCCAGATAGAACCAACGGCGCGCCAGGCGCGTAATCTCTCCGTCATACTCGATGACGTCCACGCGCAAGCCCTCGTGCGACATCAACGCGAACTTGGGATAGGCAAACCCGCCGCCGCCCAGCATCAGCATACGGTTGATACCGTGACCATAAGCGTCGCGCATCGCATCCTCGGCCTCAAACACGTCGTCAAACGCGCGATAGTACGCAAAGACGGGCTCCGCCCAGCGCTCGCCAACGTAACTCGCGCTTTGGTAGACGCCGCCTTGCACCAATACGCGGACTTCGTCACCGCTCTCGTCGTGCACGCGTTTCACACGCGCCAACCCATTGCGGGTTCGCGCAACTTGCAGACAGGCAGCACGAACAGCGACAGCGGCCGCACCAAGCGCCGCGGCTCCCAGAGCAACGCCGGCAACGACGCCGGCAGAAACACTCGGCTTGTTCATCTAGAGCTCCTTTTGCAGATAGAGTCCATGATCGTAAAAACCCAAATGGCGATAGTACTCGCGCGTACCAATCGCGCTGATCACGTTGACGCGCGCATAGCCGGCATCCCGGGCAATCTCGGACGCACGCTCTACGAGTAAACGCCCCAACCCGTGATGCTGCGCCGCCTGGCCCTGGTCGCCCACGCGTGCCGCCATGCCATACACGTGTACCTCGCGAATCATCGCCTCGTCCGGCGACGTCGGCAACTCGTCCGCATGCGCGGCAACAAACGAATGGTCGGGCAGCGACAACCGCAAAAAGCCCGCGATCTTGCCCTGCGGCGTCACCCACTGCAAAAAGCGCTCGTGCGTCACCGGCGTCTCGTACGCCACCTCCTCATCAAGAGAAAGCTCATCCAAGTCGGCACCCGCCGTACTGATCTCGCGATAGCGAATCTCGCGCACCGTCGCACCGTCACCCCGAGCAGCCAGGCGGTTCTCAACGAGCTGACGCAGGTTGGGTTTCTTGTTGCCCACCATAATGTCGTCGGAACTAAAGTCGCGGATCATGCGACTGATACGGCAGAACGCCGGCGTCACCACGATGTCATCGGCCAGCACGTCGAGCAGCTCCTCCTCGGTATAGGGGCGCCACTCGCCGAGCTCGTAGCAGCCCACCAGACGCGAGCCCTCGATGAGCGCACACGGGTAGACCTTGACCTCGTCGGGCATAAAGGCCCCTTCGGTCATAAAGCGCTCGTAGTCGCGCTTGTCCCCCCCGGGCGTGGCGCCCAGCAGGTTAAGCATAAAATGCGCATGGATCTTAAAGCCAAACAATCGTGCAAGCGAAAACGCCCGCTCGATCTGAGCCACCGAAATGCGACGCTCGTTGATATCGAGCAGGTGCTGGTCGAGACTCTGGATACCCATCTGAATCTTGGTGCAGCCCAGGCGGCGGATGAGCGTGAGGGCCTGCGGCGTTACGGCATCGGGGCGCGTCTCGATAACGAGCCCCACCACGCGATGCTTCGCCGTCTCGTTGATGCGCTGCTGACGCTCGAGCTCCTCCATCGTTGCCGTCTGCCACTCAGTGACCTCGCCCCACGGCGTACCGGGACCGTACAGACGACGCACCGCACGGTTATAGCCGCCCACGGCAGCATCCACACGCCCCTGCTCGTCGGCAACGCCGGCAGCAAGCTCGACCTCGTCTGTCGCAATGCCGGCGGCCCGATAGCGCTCGCGGCGCTCCGCCACCACCGGCGGCAGCGCATCGGCGGGCGCGTCATCGAGCAGGCGCTCTGCCTCGGCACGGCTGATGCCCGGACGCGCCAACATGGGGTTTGCCGCCACGCTCGCCACCGCATCATCATTGAGCGCCCGGAAGAGCTCCGACATAAACCATGCCTGATAGCCTTCCGGATAGTCGCTCCAAGTACCGCCAAGAACGATAAGCTCGATCTTGTCGGTTGCATGCCCCATTTGCGAAAGCGCGGTCAAACGAGCACTCACCTGCAAATACGGATCAAAGCAATTTTGCTCCGCACGGGCACACGCCGGCTCGGCATGCAGATAGCTTTTAGGCATGCGCAGATCGTTGGGGCAAAACAGGCAATCGCCCGAGCACGGCCAGGGCTTGGTGATGACGGTAATGGTCGCCACGCCCGAGGCCGTGCGACGAGGCTTCATACGCAGCACCTGCAACAGTCGACGTTCCAGCTCGGCATCGACATTCCACCCAGCCCAACGAGCCGGCTCCTCACGTTTTACCCGCTGGTAGAACGGCAGCAGACGGCGCTTGGCCAAATCGCGTTTGTCAGCACCCTCACGGCGCGCCTCGGCATGTATCAGTTTGACGAGCGCTTTGTCATCCACGGTCTCGCCGCGACGCAGAGCCTCGAGTATGTTCAAGATAATCTGTTCCATGCCCCCATTGTAAAGGCAAAGGCGCCGGAGCCGATCTCGGCTTCGGCGCCTTCATCAAACAGCGCAGCTATGGTATATAAGTCTTCGATAACCGCCCGTCACTCTGAATCAAATGACATGTCGCCCGAACCGACCTCAAAACGATACGTAGCAGACTTATCGCCGTTATCGAATTCAAGATTCAAAATGGTCTCGCCGTCGTAGCCAAGCGGAAGGAAATCGCTCTCGAAGTCGCCGCTGCCCAGGGTAAGGCTCGCCTTAAAGCCCGTCGAGTTCGGAACCATCATCTCCACATCGCCCGAGCCCACACTCACGTCCATCGACTTCACGGGGGCCTGGTAGAGCTCGAACGTCACATCGCCCGAACCGACCTCAGCACTGAGCGCATCAGTCACGCTGCCCGCAAACTCTACATCTCCCGCACCCAGGAAAAGGTCGAAACCATCACAGGTGACACCGGCAATCTGCAGATCACCCGAGCCCACGTGCGCGTTGACTCCCTTCAGATGTTCGGCAACACGGCGCGGCAGCTCGACCGTAACTGAGCGATCGATTGCCTTACCGTCATCACTTCCAAACTGGGAAACCTTGAGCGTCGAGTCCTCGACGGATGCGATGTTCTGCGTCGCGGCCTTGGAGGCATCCATACCATTGGCAACGCGTCCCCGCTCGATAACGCGAGCCTTGTTACCATCAATAACCTTGACGTCCACCGTAGCCGCATCGATATCGAAATCGAGGTAGCGAAACTCATCGGCATCAAAGGTCGTACACGAAAGCTGCTGAGGCCGAGCGGAATAGTTACCGCCATCGTTCATAAAATCGTCGTCATCAACCACATCGTCCATACCGGACAAGCCGGGTATAACATCGTCGAGATCCCACGGGCCATCAAAATGAATCAAAGTCCGCGAAACGCCAAAAACAAGCCCGATAATCAGTACAAACGCTCCGATGCCGACGCCCAGGCGCAGCTTGGATTCATGCGAAAGCTTCATCATTCGTCACCTTCTTTGGCACATGGCTCAGCGGTGGCCGCGGTAGCCACGTCAGCATCAGGTTCCGCAGAAGTATCCTTCCCCTGGGCCCTGACCGCCACCGGTGCCGGACCAACCTGAATATCCCCGCGCGCCCAATCGCCATCGAGTGCACGCGCCACCCAGTGATAGATGGGAATCGTGAAGAAGATCAGCGCAGCAAAGGGGCCGGCACCAAACAGGAACATCAGTAAAAAGAACAGCAGCCAGCACACGGCCCAATACGGGAATGACTGGAACGGACCCTTCACCGGAGTCGGACCAGCCGCACCGGTACCCGTCACCTGAGCCGTCGCCGCATTGGCAGCCTGCGCACTCCAGCTTGCCGCCTGCGCCGCCTTGGCTGCCGCGTCACTTGCCTGCGTTGCCGCCTCGGTGGCGCGCGCCGCCGCCTCATGGGTGCGGGCGCGCTCTGCCGCCTCGGCCTCGCGCTGACGAGCGCGGTCCTCGTTCTCAAACTCGATATCGTCCTCAATCTCATCGCTCGGATTGAGCAGCTCGTCCAGACTCACACCATAGAGCTTGGCGAGCGAGATCAGGTTCTCGGTATCGGGCGAGCTCTCCGCACGCTCCCATTTACTAACCGCCTGGCGCGACAGCCCCAGCTTTCGCGCCAGCCCTTCTTGGCTAAAGCCCTTGCTGCGGCGAAGGTCGGCGAGCCGCTGCGCAGTTTCTACATTCATGGTTCCTCCTATGTGATGCCAGCCGTGCCGCCGGACCGTTTTTGTTCTTAAGGCGCCTTGCACAGTTAAAAATCTATCCGCCACCGCCAAAAGCATGCCACCTATTCTAGTGAGATTTTTGACAACTGGCGGTTGCGGGCACATATGAGCTGCGGAAATGTGTCCAAACAAAGCAATGAGCCGCAGCTCGGTTGTCCCCGTTGCGACGTTAACGGTAGTATGGTCATACTGTTTATTCCGCACCGCCAACGGAGGGAGTTCCGCGCCGTGAACCGCGATTTCGCCTCATCGCTCATCCAGCTCAACAACACGTTCTATCGCGAGCACTCCGCCTCCTTTTCCGATACGCGCCAGGCCCCGTGGCCCGGCTGGGTGCGCACCATGGACATCGCGCTCGAACAGCTCGACGTCGCCACGATCGAGCATCCCGTCCGCGTCTTCGATCTCGCCTGCGGCAATATGCGATTCGAAAACTTTGCCGCCGGCGGCGCACTTGCCGCCAAGGGCGTCGACGGCGCAAACCCCTCGGCAGATGCCAGCTGCCCGTTTGAGTTCTATGGCGTCGACTCGTGTCAAGACCTGGCCATCGATGCACATGGCCACGCGCTGCGCATTCCCAACCTGCACTTCCAGGAACTCGACGTGCTCGACGCCCTCATGAAGCTCAACCCCGCCGAAACACCCGACGTGCTTTTCGACGCCCCGCTCGCCGATATCTCGGTCTGCTTTGGCTTTATGCACCACGTGCCGTCGTGCGAGTACCGCGTACGCGTGCTCGACGCCCTGGTGCGGCAAACGCGCCCGGGCGGCATCATCGCCATCAGCTTTTGGGAGTTTATGAATGACGAGCGCATGGCGCGCAAAGCCGTTCGCGCCGAAGCCCGCGCCGAGCTCACCCCGCCGTTTGAGGGTTACGATTCCGCCCAGTTTGAAGCCGGCGACCACCTCATTGGCTGGCAAAACGACCGCCACGCCTACCGCTATTGCCATCACTTTGACGATCAGCAGATCACCGACCTGGTGCGCGGCGTCCGTACGTTCTACAAGAGCGGCGAGGTTCCCGTGCGCGAGCTTGAGCGCTTCCATGCCGACGGTCGCAGCGGCGAGCTCAACCGCTATGTGATTCTCAAGCGCCTGTAGGCATCGACGACTCGCCGCCGAGCCGCACCGCATCTTCCGGGCAAACTATGCCCGCCCTTTTTCAATCCATTGACGGAACGTGCAGCTATGCGTTCCATACTTATGACCAAGGAGCCTCATGGGAGCCATCCACGTTCGCACGCCTAAGAACTTTGTGCTCGAGGAGCGCCTGGAACGCTACGCCGATGCGATTGAGACAAACCCCGAGGCTTATGCCGGAGATTGGCGCAAGGCCTGTGCGCCCGCAGGCAGCAAGCCCTTTGAACACCTTCACCTGGATCTTGGCTGTGGCAAGGGAACGTACCTTGTAGAGCGCGCGGTCCACGAGCCAAACACCCTCTTTATCGGTATGGACCAGGAACCCATCTGCATCGCCTATGCCGCACAGAAAATCTGCGAGCAGGAACTGACCAACGCACTCGTCCTGCCCCGAGGCGCCGCATCGCTGCCGCAGCTGTTTGCCGCAGGCGAGCTCGATGTCATCACCATTAACTTTCCCACGCCGCAGCCCAAGGCCAAGTACGCCAAAAAACGACTCGTCCATGTCGACCATCTGATGCTCTACCGCCCGCTCTTTGCAGCCGGCGCCACCGTCACGCTGCGCACCGACAGCAAGCCATTGCGCGACTACGCCCTAGGACAGTTTACCGCGGCCGGCTACGACACGCTTTGGGTAAGCGACAACGTCCGCCGCGACCATCCCGAGCATCCCGAGACCGAATATGAATGCCGCACGCGCGAGATGGGCGCCGCCGTCTATGGCATTTGCGCTACGCCCGGCGCGGAACCCATCGAAGAGCAGCTCGCGGCGGGCCGCGCGCAGGAGCAAAGCCTTGCCTGCTACCTGCCCGAAAACCTCGATGAGCTCACCTACGTGCCTCTCGGCATGGAAGAGGCCGTCGAGAACTTCAGAAACCGTGCCCGCAAGGGCAAGAAGCGCCTGCCGCAAGAGTCCTAGGGGCTTCTGATGGTCGCGGCGTCAGCAAATAAGCGCGAATAGGCGCCAGCAAACAACCCTCAAACCTAAGTGAGTAGACTTTTTTGCAATAGCCAAGCACAACCCGCATAACGAAAACTAAAACCGCAGATAGAACCCTTGTGCAAAATCCATGTGCTCGCGACATCGCAAAAAGTCTACTCACTTAGCTGGCAACTGCACCAAACGGCCGGGCAGAACGCCCATTTCCTGCATTTTCTTGCCTGCAAACGCATCGATGCGCCGCTACGCCATAATAGTTGGCGGACAATCGCGAGAGAAAGCAACCACATGGCACAGACCACGACAGATACCGCCGCCAGCACCGTCTCCGGCGCCGGCGCCGCCAGCTCATTCTCGGGCGGCACGGGAACCGAAGCCGAGTTTGGCTCGCTCGGCGCGCTCTCCCCCACCTGGTGGGAGCCCGAGGACGGCAGCGAGCCCGAACCGTGGCTCACGCCCGATCAAGCCTTCGAACGCTTCTTTGAATGGACGAGCGATCGCGGCATTGAACTGTGGGATCACCAAGAAGAGGCCCTCATGGACCTGGCTGCCGGCGATCACGTCATTTTAGGCACACCGACCGGATCGGGTAAATCGCTCGTCGCGCTGGGCATGCTCTTTATGGGCATGGCGCAGGGCAAGCGCTGCTACTACACGGCTCCCATCAAGGCTCTGGTCAGCGAGAAGTTTTTCGACCTTGTGCAGGTGCTCGGCCGCGATAACGTAGGCATGATTACCGGCGACACGCATATCAACACCAAGGCACCCGTCATCTGCTGCACGGCAGAGATCCTTGCCAACGACGCACTGCGCGAGAGCGAAGATGCCGACGTGGGCTGCGTGGCCATGGACGAGTTCCACTACTTTGCCGACCCCGACCGCGGTTGGGCTTGGCAGGTGCCGCTGCTCACCCTGCCCCACACGCAATTCATGCTCATGAGCGCCACGCTCGGCGATGTCACTGCCATCGCCGCCTCACTCGAGGAACACACCGGTGCTACCTGCGACTTGGTCGTCGATGCCCCGCGCCCCGTGCCGCTGAGCTACGACTACGTGACGACCTCCCTCGAGGGCACGGTCGAGCTCGCCATGCGCCGCGGCGAGGCCCCGCTCTATATCGTGCACTTTAGCCAGGATGCCGCCCTTGCAACGGCACAGTCGCTCGCCAATTTTGGCATCGCCAGCAAGGAGCAGCGCGAGGCCATCAAAGAAGCGGCAAAGGGGACGAGCTTCTCCACGGCCTTTGGTAAGATTCTCAAACGCCTGCTTGGATGCGGCGTCGGCGTGCACCATGCCGGCATGTTGCCGCGCTATCGCCTGCTGGTGGAGCGCCTGGCGCAGCAGGGCCTGCTGCCCGTCATCTGCGGCACCGATACGCTCGGCGTCGGCATCAACGTACCCATCCACACCGTGGTACTCACCGCGCTCACCAAGTTCGACGGCTACAAGATGCGTCGCCTGCGCGCCCGCGAGTTCCATCAGATTGCCGGTCGCGCCGGCCGCTCGGGCTTCGATACCGAGGGCATGGTCATCGCCGAGGCCCCGGAGCACGAGATCGAGAACGCCAAACTCATGGCCAAGGCGGGCGACGACCCCAAGAAGCTCCGCAAGATTAAAAAGAAGAAGGCCCCCGAGGGCTTTGTCACCTGGAACAAGCAGACCTTTGAGCGCCTGATCGAGACGCAGCCCGAGACGCTCAAGCCGCGCCTTCGCATCACGCACTCCATGGTGATTAGCGTGGTCGAGCAGGGCGGCGATGCCCGAGCCCGCGTACACGACCTCATCGAGACGAGCTTGCAGACCCCCGAGGAAAAGGCCAAGCTCGAGGTTCGCGCCGACGAAATCTTCGCCACGCTCATCGATTCCGGCGTCGTCGTTCGCACCGAGGTGCCGCCCGCGCCCGACGCCCCGACTGACGCCGCGCCAGACATCGACTATGCACTGACGGTCGATCTGCCCGAGGACTTTGCGCTCGACCAGCCGCTCTCGCCGTTTTTGCTTGCCGCACTGGAGCTGCTCGACCCCGAGAGTGAGACCTATACCATGGATCTGATCTCGATGGTCGAGGCAACGCTCGAGGACCCCAAGCAGGTATTGCGCGCGCAGGAGCGCGCCGCGCGCGACCGCGCGATGGCCGAAATGAAGGCTGACGGCGTCGAATATGAGGAACGCCTGGAGCGCATCCAGGATGTCACCTACGAAAAGCCGCTCGAGGACTTGCTCGATGCCGCCTTCGACAAGTACTGCCAAGAAGTACCTTGGGCCAACGACTACCAGCTCTCGCCCAAGAGCGTCCTGCGCGACATGCTGGAGAGCGCGAGCGACTTTAAGGGCTATATCCAAAAGCTCGGCATCGCCCGCTCCGAGGGCATTTTGCTGCGTTACCTGGCAGAGGCCTACCGTTCACTCGACCGCACCGTGCCCATCGAGAAGCGCGACGAGCGCCTGCGCGACATTATCTCGTGGCTGGGCTTTGTGGTGCGCTCGGTGGACTCGAGCCTGGTGGATGAGTGGGAGAACGCCGGCAACCCGGCAGCCCTCGATGCTGCGCCGCCGCAGGGCATCGACGAGGTCGTGGCGGACCGTCGCGGCTGCACGCTATTGGTGCGCAACGCGCTCTTCCGCCGCGTGACCCTTGCCGCCCGCGAGCACGTTCGCGACCTGGGCGAGCTCGACGACGACTGGGGCATGAGCGAGATCCGCTGGCAAAAAGCACTCGACGCTTACCACGAGCAGCACGAGGAAATCCTCACCGACGGAGATGCCCGCAGCGCCGCGATGTTTTCCATTGACGAGTCCGAGGAGAAGACCGCGCACGTATGGCACGTGCACCAGATCTTTGCCGACGAGGATGGCGACCACGATTTTGGCATCATGGGCGATGTCGATCTGGACGCCACGCAAGACGGCGGCGAGGTCATCTTCAAAAACTACCGCGTCGGCTTTATCGAGGACCTGCTCGAGGACTAGCCGAACATACTGGAACGAAACGAAGCGGGGCCGCTGGCAATATAGCCAGCGGCCCCGCTTTTGCGCTATACGCTATGCCTTACTCGGCACCCTCGACCTCATACGAATCCGCCTCGGCTGGCTCATCGTTTGTCTCTGTCGCAGCCCCGCGCGCCTCGTCAAACGCGGCCTTCATGGTCTTGTTGCCCCACGTGAGCTTGCGAATGGTAAGATCGTCCGCCTTCTTGTTGGCTAGGCGCAGATTGTTCTCGGAGGACAGCAACGCCTCCTTGGTTTTCTGCAGGTGGCTAATCGTCTTATCGATCTCATCGATCGCCGTTTGGAACTTGCGGCTCGCGATCTCGTAGTTGCGGCCGAAATCATTCTTGAACTTCTCCATCTTGGCTTCGAAGTTCGTGACGTCGATATTCTGCTGTTTGTATTCCGCCAGCTCCTGCTTATAGCGCAGCGAACCCATGGCGGCGTTGCGAAGAAGCGTAATCATGGGAATGAAAAACTGCGGACGGATCACGTACATCTTCTCGTAGCGGTAACTCACGTCGACGATACCCGCGTTATAGAGCTCGCTCTCGGGCTCGAGCAGCGTGCAGAGCACCGCGTACTCACAGCCTTTCTGGCGACGATCGTGATCGAGTTTCTTAAAGAAGTCCTCGTTCTTGTGCTTGGTCGCGGTCTCGTCGTTCTCGTTTTTCATCTCGAACATAATCGAAATGACCTCGTTGCCGCTCGCGTCGCACTCGCGAAAGATAAAGTCGCCTTTGGTGCCCTCGGACGCATCGTTATCCTTCTCGAAGTACGCGTTAGGAAACGCCGTCATGCGCAGACGGTTAAACTCGGTCTCGCAGTGCTGCTCGAGCGACTCGCCCACCATCTTGGTGGACAGGCGGATCTTCATTTCCTTAAGGCGCTCAATCTCTTCGTCCTTGTAGCGGATCAACTCGTCGCTCACGCGCTGGGCCTGCGCGAGCTCAAGCTCGTGGGCTGCCTTGGCCTGTTCCTCACGCGAATCGCGCACCGCCAGCTCACTCGTCAGCTTGGCACGCGCCTCATCACGCTCACGCTCCGCCGCGGCGACCGCCTCCGATAGGTTCATTTTGGCCGTCAGCTCCTGTTCGCGCAGCTGGGCACGCAGGCCCTCGGCCTCTTGCTCGGACTGAGCCTTTGCGGCGGAAAACTTCTCTTGTACCTTCGCGCGATAGTCAGCAAGCGCGCGCTCGGCCTCGCTGCGAGCGGCATCGAGCTCACGCTGCGACTCTGCCGCGGCAGCGGCAAGCGCCATCTCCTGGGCCTTGTCCGCAGCGGAGAGCTTTGCCTGTAGCTCAGCAATCTGAGCGTCGCGGGCGGACAGATCGTTTTGAGCAGCATTGCGCGCCGCCGCCTCGGCAAGTTTGGCTTCGTCATCCTTGCGTCCCAGCTGCGCGCGCAGGTTGTCAATCTCACGCTGGAGCTCTGCGTTTTCCTTCTGCGCATCCGCACGGGCCTCAACCGCCGCGCGCTGGCTTGCACTCTCGCGCTCCGTGGCAGCGCCCTCAAGCTTGGCGCGCAGCTCGGCAAGCTCGGCATCGCGCTTGGCGACTTCTTGCGCCAGCTGCTGGGCCGCAGCGTTCTTCTGCTCGACAAGCTGAGCGTTGCGCTGAGACTCTGCCTCTTGCAAGGCGGCCGTCGAACGCGAGCGCTCAAGTTCCAGCGCCTGCTCGCCCTCGCGCTGGACTGCCTTCACACGCTCATCCAGGTCGCGCGAGAACTCAGCATCGCGCACCTGTTTGACGATATCCGCATAGCCGGACGCATCGACCTTAAACACTTCGCCGCAATGCGGGCACCTGATCTCGTTCATAGCAGCTCCTCGATGGACGCAAATTTCAATCGCCTACACTCTACCGCGCCGCGCGGACAAAAAAGACGCCGCCGCCATAATGGCAACGGTGCCAGAACCACCACGAAAGGTGCCTGTCCCCTTTGTGGTGGTTCGAGCATTACAGTCCAAAGAAGCCCAGGATTTGATCCCGGCTTACGGGCTTGAACTTGTTGGCATCGAGACCGACATCGTAGCGAAAGATAGGGCGCTCGCGATCGCGGTTGCGCGCGTTGGTGCGGTCTCCCCTGCTGTGGATATGCCCGTGCAGCATGATGGCGCCACGCGCCTTGCCATTCCAGCTGAGCATGGGGTAGTGGCTCATAACCAGACGGTGACCCTTGGCATAGCCGGGGGCAATCTCCAAGTAATCGCGCACGTCTTCCCAAATCTGCGGCGCGTCCGGGTCTTCCCAGTCGCCGTCATGGTTACCGCGGATGAGCGTCACATTCTTGCATTCGATACGCTCGCGCAGGTGCACGGCATCCGCTAGGGGCAAACGATAGGTAAAGTCTCCCAGGATGTAGAGACGGTCATCCGCGGCCACGCACTCATTGATGGCATCGATGACCTTGCGGTTCATCTCCTCGACCGAGCCAAACGTCCGGTCCATGTCGTGCAAGATATTCGTATCACCCAGGTGCAGGTCGGCGGTAAACCACATCATCGTCTATGCCCTCATTTCGCAACGTGTTCAACTCGTGCTAAGTATACAGACGCATCGATGCGGCGGTTATCCAAAGAGCCCGCCGAACAGTCCGCGACGGCGCTTGTCTTTCTTTTTCGACGCGTCACCCTGGGCGCTCTTGTCCTGGCGCTTCTTACAATCCTGCTCCAACTCATCGTCATCGAGTAGCATATCCCACTCAAACGGATCGTCTGTCAGATTGAACAGATCATCGCCATCAAACATGGCCGCCTCCCTTGCCGATTAGCGAGCGTCCACCACGTAGAGGCCAACGTGCACCTGATGCCACGGGCTGCGCTCGGGAGCAACCTGTTGCACGCGGGCCTCAAATACGTCCTCGTGGCCGTAATACATCATCAAGGACAGCGGGCCGACCTCGTTTCCCGGAACATAGCCAAGCTTGGTGTTGCCGTAATAAATCGCAACCGCCTCAGGGTCATGGGGATTATCGCGCTCGGCACACAGCGTCAGTTTATCGCCCGCTTTAAGATCGCCCAAGACCAAGGCGCCATCGGCATACTGAAATCCTGCAATGTGAAATGACAGAAGAACACGCGAAGGCTCGTACATAGCAGCTCCTCTAACGGCCGGATAAACCGGTGTGTAACCTTATTGAGAAGTCTACGGTCCCGTGCGGACACAAATACATCCTGCCTGCGTCCTTCAATCGTTTGCCTCAACGCTTGCGCGACAGAACGCTTGCAGATAAGATAGGAACACGGATGGCACCCGTTGCCGCGGGTCTTGCCAACTCCGATACACGTTTTCATCGTGAGAAGTGGCCGTCTTCGCTTACGCGGGGGCGGCTATTTCATTCGGCCGATAAACAGACCGAGTTCGATAGCCGCAATCAACAACGCCAATAACGAAATAACATCGCTTACGTTCATACCAAATCCCTTCTAAAGGGAGTTGGCCCATCCGTGCTCCATAACAGTAGTCTAACGCAAAATGCAGGTAATAGGAACACTTGTTCGTATTACCTGCGCCCTTTTCTAATGCACAAACATGCGCACGAACTTGTGCTTCCAGCTTGCGTAGGGCGCATACCGAAACGGCACGTCCAGCCAAGTTGCCTTGTTCACGATACTCTTCTTGTGGCTAAACGTATCGAAGCTCTCGCGTCCATGGTACTGCCCCATACCGCTCGCGCCCATGCCGCCAAAGCCCATATGGCTCGTAGCCAAGTGCATGATCGTGTCGTTGACACAGCCACCGCCAAAGGGCACGTAACGCACGAAGCGCTGCTGAACTGCGCGATCCTGACTAAAGATATACAGGGCCAGCGGCGTCGGACGATCCGTAATAAACGCTTCGGCCTCGTCTAGGCTCTCAAACGTCAGCACCGGCAAGATGGGACCGAAGATCTCCTCCTGCATCACGGCGTCATCGGGGGTCACGCCGTCTAGGATCGTCGGCTCAATCTTGAGCGACGACTCGCGCGCCGTGCCTCCCAGCACGACCTTATCGGGATCGATCAGCCCGCGCACGCGCGCAAAATGCTTAGCATTGACGATATGCCCGTAATCCTCGTTATCGAGCGGATGCTCGCCAAACATACGGCGGACCTCTTCCTTGATGAGGCCCAGCAGCTCGTCGTGCACGCGCGTATCGACCAGCAGGTAGTCGGGCGCCACGCAGGTCTGCCCTACGTTGAGCCATTTGCCAAAGGCGATACGCCGTGCCGCGACCTTCAAGTTTGCCGTCGCATCCACGATGCAGGGGCTCTTGCCGCCCAGCTCAAGCGTCACGGGCGTGAGGTTTTTACTCGCGCGCTCCATGACGAGCTTGCCGACCGGAACGCTACCGGTAAAGAAGATCTTGTCCCAGCACTCATCGAGCAACGCTTCGTTCTCGGCGCGCCCGCCCTCGACAACCGTCACCAGGCGCGGATCAAATGCCTCTTCACAGATTTGCTTGAGCACCGCGCTCGATGCCGGAGCATAGGCACTCGGCTTGATGACCACGGTATTGCCCGCGGCAAGGGCGCCGGCGAGCGGCTCGAGTGTTAGCAAAAACGGGTAGTTCCACGGAGCCATGATGAGCGTGACGCCATAGGGCACGGCTTGCGTTTTGCACGCGCTCACGGCGTTGGCAAGGTCACACGGACGCAGGCGCG
Organism: Collinsella aerofaciens; assembly: GCA_030826265.1. Lineage (GTDB taxonomy): Bacteria > Actinomycetota > Coriobacteriia > Coriobacteriales > Coriobacteriaceae > Collinsella > Collinsella aerofaciens_AY. Next base: position 7,237 of record JAPJOH010000010.1, on the reverse strand, counting down.
GACGACTCCATCGAGCCACGTGAGCGATCTGATGACGAATCTCGGAAAGCGACGTGCCGATCTCGCACATATATGCCTCGTCATGCGACTTTCCCAAATCGGTCTTGAGTGCATGGGCAATATCGGCCTCGTGCGCCCGTACCGCATCGCGTAAACTCACGAGCGCGCGACGTCGGGCATCAACATCAAACGTAGCGTGCGTTTTAAAGTAAGTGCGCTGATCGCCGACGATGCGCGCAATTTCCTCGGTGTTCATGGCACCCTCCTAGTTCTCGTCCTCAAACATACCACCCGCGACGACCTCGTACATACGCTCGAGCTCCAAGCGGTCCATCAAAAGCGGAACGGGGTACAGCGGATTGGCCTCGGCATCGGCATGCGCCGCCATCTCGGGAATGTCGGAGCGGCGAATGCCCGAGACATATTTGGGGATTCCCAGGATCTCGTTCATGCGGTCGACCCAATCGATAAAGGCCTCGGCCGCAAGACTATCCTGCGCGGTAGCCGGCGCAATGCCCGCCATGCGAGCAAGATCGGCAAGCTTGGGGGCGGCGGCGTCACCATAAGCGCGAAGCATGTGCGGCAGGATGATCGCGTTGGCCAAACCGTGCGGAATTCCGTATCGGCCGCCCAGACTGTGCGCGATGGCATGCACATATCCGACATAGGAGCGGGTAAACGCAACGCCCGCCTTATACGCCGCCGAAAGCATATTGCGACGAGCGCGCATGTCGTCACCATGCTCATAGGCCTCGAGCAAATTGTCGTGGATAAGCTGCACCGCCTGTCGCGCCATCTTGCGCGTATAGGGCGTGGTGCTTCGCCCGATAAAGGCCTCAACGGCATGCGTCAGGGCGTCCATGCCCGTCTGCCCCGTAATGGAAGCGGGCAAGCCGCACGTAAACTCGGGGTCGTGGACTGCAAAACGCGGGATGAGCACAAAGTCGTTAATGGGGTATTTGTAGTGCGTCCCGTCATCGGTAATTACCGCCGCAAGCGTGACTTCGCTTCCCGTACCGGCGGTAGTGGGAACGGCGATGAGCAGCGGCAGGCGACGATGAATCCGCAGCAGGCCGCGCATCTTGTTGATGGGCTTGTTTGGCTGCGCAATGCGTGCGCCCACGCCCTTGGCACAGTCCATGGCCGAGCCACCGCCAAAGCCGATAATGGCCTGGCAGGCGCTCTCTCGATACAGGGACGCCGCTTCTTCCACGTTTGAAACCGTGGGGTTTGCACGCGTTTCGGCATAGACCGTAACGCCAATCCCCCTGCATGCGAGCGCCGTCTCGAGCGGTGCCGTGAGCCCCAGACGGGCAATGCCGGGATCCGTCACGATAAGGACCTTCTGGATCGAGCGCTTTTGAAGCACCGCGGGCACATCCTCGGCATGCTCTAAAATGCGCGGCTCGGTATAGGGCAGGATCGGCAATGCAATGCGAAAAACCGTCTGATATGTTCGGCACCAGGCACGACGGGCTAGATGCATAAAGGAAACTCCTTCATTTGTTGATAGGTCAACATTTGCTCGCCCGATTGTACTCAGCGGCGGTCAAAGACGGCCTGCCAATCGTTAATCAATCAACATCTTCATATCTCAAAATTGTTTTATTAAAAATCATTCCTAATAGGCTTCACATTTGGTTGCATTTATGGATAATAGAACTCGTCAAGACGCACGTCCGGAGAGGGCCCCTACGGGACCGGACGAGCGCGCAATCGCCATCGATCGAAAGGATCGAATCATGAAGTTTGTTTGCCCCGTTTGCGGTTATGTGGAAGAGTTCGACGGCGACCAGCTGCCCGAGGATTTTAAGTGCCCCCAGTGCGGCGTTCCCGGTTCTCGTTTCCTGAAGCAGGAGGAGGGCCAGCTCGAGTGGGCCGCCGAGCACGTCGTGGGCGTCGCCAAGATGGAGGGTGTCTCTGAGGACATCGTTGCCGACCTGCGCGCCAACTTTGAGGGCGAGTGCTCTGAGGTCGGTATGTACCTGGCCATGGCTCGCGTCGCTCATCGCGAGGGCTATCCCGAGATCGGCCTGTACTGGGAGAAGGCTGCCCACGAGGAGGCCGAGCATGCCGCCAAGTTCGCCGAGCTCCTGGGCGAGGTCGTGACCGACTCCACCAAGAAGAACCTCGAGATGCGCGTTGAGGCCGAGAACGGCGCCACCGCCGGCAAGACCGATCTTGCCAAGCGTGCCAAGGCCGCCGGCCTCGATGCCATCCACGACACCGTGCACGAGATGGCTCGCGACGAGGCCCGCCACGGCAAGGCTTTCGCCGGCCTGCTCAAGCGCTACTTTGGCTAAGCCAACCGCCTGAGACATAACCTCAAGCTCGATGAGGCCCGGACCGTATTGGTTCGGGCCTTTTTCGTGCCTCACGAACTTGTTAACGCCCTGAAATAGGACCGCCTTCGGCATCGGCTTCTCGTCAAAAACTAAGTGAGTAGACTTTTTGGAACTTGCCGAGCACACCACCCATATTGCTTTATAAAGCCGCAGGTAAATGCCTTGTTGCAAAACGACCTAGTCGCCAAAGTGCCAAAAGTCTACTCACTTAGATTCGCAGCCGTCCACGATCGAGCCATTTTGTGTCTAACGGGCATCTTTCCGTCGATTACTCCCAATTTTGTCCAGTCAACGAATAGTTCAGACCGGAGTAATGTCTCGGCCCTTTGCTCATCCGAGCTTTTATCACGATATTCAGCATCGAGCATCCTGCATACGGCCTTAACGATCGCGCGGAATCTATCCTCATCCGATATCTGTCTGTGTGTCAGGAGAAGCACATCGTAGCCCATGGCCTGAAGGGCCGTCATACGGTCAGCGTCACGCAAGCCATCCCCTGCGCGTCCGTGCGAGGCCTTTCCCTGACATTCAATGGCCACCTGTCGCCTACCGTCCGGTGAAGAAAGAAGTAGGTCGATATATACACGGGACTTTCCCACAATCACTCGAGCACTTTTGCTTAGCATCACTTCAACATTAAGCTCTATGCCGCAAAAACCTTCGCCTCCCAGGGATCGCGGCAGTGCAAGTAGCAAATACGCCTCGACCTCAAAAGGCGACGCGGCACCCAATGGAACGAGTTGCGATACCGCCATAAATCTATTGCCGTAACGCATCCCGCAAACATCTGAACAAAAACGGTCAAGGTCTCCGCCCAAAACCAAAGCGTCTCGACGCCATAAATTTGAGGCGGTGCCGTCCTCGGACGGGCAGCGCACCCAACCGACCGTTGTCGAAATCGCGCCCGAATCAATTGCACGCGAAAGCTCCGCCTCAAGTGCCGCCGGCAGGGCACACACCGCAAACAAGCCACACATCTCCGCCAATACCAAAAGAAGCTGAAGATCCGTCAGATGCCGCGACATGATGAATGTCGTCAGTAGAGGAGACGTAACCAAAAACCCATGCTCCGTTTCCAGCACGGATTCCCTGGGGAGCTCACCAAGAAACAGCCGCTGCCTAATGCTGGCAGGACAAGTCCGTTTGTTTCTCGTCCGAACCAATGTATACAACGGAAAACCGAGCGCGACCGCAGCCGTCGGGTTGCGGGCGAGATCATATCGCTGCCGGTCTTCTTCCGGTCGTGGAAGCGGCGGACACAAAGCGCGGACTTGAGGAGGCAAACGCCAGTACCTAAAAGCTGATATGTCACAAAGTAGATCCTTCATAGGCACAGGAAAACACGAATTTCAACCCAATCAGTCACGCATTGGCGCGAACGCAGCAAAAATGGCGCCGAACGGACTGCCAAGTTTTCAACAGCCCTCCCCAACTGGCCAAAAGCTTGCCGAGAGCTGGACGAAACCCTGTTGAAAACCCCATTTTTTTCTCATGTAGAAGCTTTGCGCGGCAAGTGAGTAGACTTTTTTGAACATCCCGAGCAGGCCGGTCATCCTGCTTTTCAAAACCGCAGGTAGATAGCTTGTTACAAAACTGCCTGGTCGCCAAAGTGCTAAAAGTCTACTCACTTAGATTGCAGAGCGCCCCCATTAGCTGCAATTCCAAGGTATTAAGCACTTTTGGACTCAGATCATCATACTGAACAAGAATTTGACTTGAGTTTTCAGGGACAGATGCGCCATCGGCACACCAATAACAGTCACTGATATCGATAAACGGGATACTCGAGCGCGTGAGGGCCCGTGCAAAAGTGCTTCCGCCCGTTCTACGCTCCGCAACCACGATACAGTAAAGGCCCGCGTCTGCATGCTCGATCGAGACTTCCCCTGCCGGAAATGCCTTCCGTACAAGCGCCACTAGGCCATCACGCGCCTCGCGGGCACGAACGCGCACGCGGTTCACATGACGCTCGTAATCACCCGATTCCAGCAAACGCGCCAAAGCGACCTGATCAACAGAGCTCACCGACGAGGCGTAGAAACCAAGGTCGCGCCTAAACCGCTCCATCAGCTCGTCGGGCAACACCATGTACGCTAGGCGCAACGCCGAAGACAGGCTCTTCGAAAACGTATTAGTGTAGATAACCGACTGGGCGGCATCGATCGACGCGAGCGCGGGAATCGGCTTCCCGGCAAGGCGAAACTCACAATCAAAGTCATCTTCGATGAGATACCGACCTGGTCGCTCGGCGGCCCAGCTCAGAAGCGCATAGCGACGCGCAATGCTCGTCACAAGGCCGGTTGGATATTGGTGAGACGGCATCAGGTGAAGTACATCGGTCCCGGTTTTCTGCAGAGCGCTCAAGTCCACCCCCTCATCATCCAACGGGATATGTCGAACTTTGCAGCCCATAGCCTGATAAATGCGCGTCAGACGTAAATAGCCCGGGTCCTCAACCGCATACACCTTGTCCGCGCCAAGCAACTGAACCAACATGGTATCGAGCAGCTGGGCGCCCGCACCGATAACGATGTTGTTGGGGTCGACATTCATACCCCTTGTCCCGTGCAGATGGTGAGCAATTGCACGTCGCAGCCGAGCAGTGCCCTGCGCCGGTGCGGGCGAAAAGATTTCGCGCTCATCTTCGGATGCCAGCGTCGCCCGTAGTGCGCTTTGCCAAAGCCGCGCCGCCTCCAAAGCGGAAGGAGAAAGTGCATCGAATAGCTCGACCTGTCCGTTGACATCATGCGCGCTGGGACCCACAGAAACGGCATCTCGGTCGATGCCCTCCGCAGCCGAAGCCAAAACCGGTGCATCCGGAAGCTCGCAAGCGTAGTAGCCACGACGTGGTATTGAGCAAATATAGCCCTCAGCGAGTAACTGGCTATATGCATTCTCGATGGTAATAACACTGATTCCCAGATGACTGGCAAAGGCGCGCTTAGACGGCAAATGCTCCCCCGCCACAATGCGTCCAGCTACGATATCATCTCGAATTTGCTGGTAAACATACTCATAGAGCGATGCTTCGCCGCGTTTTTCCAAATTGTAGTCAAGCATGAGCCTATCACCTGACCTTATTAAGTCATTCAATCTGGTATTAGTCTGACCTTGTAATTATCTCGAAAACTGAGTATTTTGTCATACCCAGCTCCCCGATAGGATGTTCCGTCAAGCAATGCACATGCCAACCAAGGGAGCAACCATGGCAGAACAGAACAGCAAGGCCGACCGCGTCAAACTCAATCGCGAGCTCGCGCAGATGCTCAAGGGCGGCGTCATCATGGACGTTACCACGCCCGAGCAGGCACGCATCGCCGAGGAGGCAGGCGCCTGCGCCGTCATGGCCCTCGAGCGCATCCCGGCCGACATCCGTGCCGCAGGCGGCGTCTCGCGCATGAGCGACCCCAAGATGATCAAGGGCATCCAGGAGGCCGTCTCCATCCCCGTCATGGCCAAGTGCCGCATCGGTCACATCGTCGAGGCGCAGGTCCTTCAGGCCATCGAGATCGACTACATCGATGAGTCCGAGGTTCTCTCCCCTGCCGATGACGTCTATCACATCGACAAGACCCAGTTTGACGTGCCGTTTGTCTGCGGCGCCCGTGATCTGGGCGAGGCGCTGCGCCGTGTTGCCGAAGGCGCCACGATGATTCGCACCAAGGGTGAGCCGGGTACGGGCGACGTCGTTCAGGCCGTGCGTCACATGCGCAAGATCCAAAAGCAGATCCGTGACGTTGTTGCCCTGCGCAACGACGAGCTCTTTGAGGCAGCCAAGCAACTGCAGGTTCCGGTCGAGCTGGTGCGCGAGGTCCATGCCACGGGTAAGCTTCCCGTCGTGAACTTTGCCGCCGGCGGCGTAGCGACCCCCGCCGACGCCGCGCTGATGATGCAGCTGGGCGCCGAAGGCGTGTTTGTCGGCTCGGGCATCTTTAAGAGCGGCGACCCCGCCAAGCGCGCAGCCGCCATCGTCAAGGCCGTGGCAAACTTCACCGATGCCAAGCTCATTGCCGAGCTTTCAGAGGACCTGGGCGAGGCCATGGTGGGCATCAACGCCGACGAGATCGAGATTATCATGGAAGAGCGCGGGCGCTAGTCCAGCAGAAAGGATCGCACATGAGCGATTATGCAGACCAAACGGTCGCCGTGCTGGCGGTCCAAGGCGCATTTGCCGAGCACGGGGCAAGACTATCCGAGCTGGGCGCGCGCTGTATTGAGCTGAGGCAGGCGGCTGATTTAAAGCAGGACTTTGACCGTCTGGTACTTCCCGGCGGCGAGTCTACCGTTCAAGGGAAGCTGCTAGATGAGTTGGGCATGCTCGAGGAGCTTCGCACCCGCATTGTTGAAGGCATGCCCGTCCTGGGCACCTGCGCCGGCCTGATTCTGCTGGCTCACGACCTTGCCGCCCATGACGATAAGGGCACGCCGCGCCTGGCAACCATGGATGTGCTCGTTGAGCGCAATGCCTACGGCAGGCAGCTCGGCAGCTTTCGAACCAAGGGGCAGGTAGCCGGCATCGACGGTGAAGTGCCGCTGACGTTTATCCGCGCGCCCCGCATCGTTGAGGTGCACGGCGATGCCGAGGCCCTGGCCGAAGTCGATGGCCGCATCGTCGCCGCCCGCCAAGACAACCAGCTCGGCGTAACCTTCCACCCCGAACTCGACGAAGACACCCGCCTCCACGAACTGTTCCTACAAATGTAGGCAGAACAGAAACGAGAGTGGATAATTTCCCACTTTGAGCCTGAATGCGAGCCCAAACTGGGAGATTATCCACTCTCATGCTATGTAGTCGTTGGGGGCGGTGTTGGATGTCTATTTAAAAAAAAACCGCCCCCCCCACAAATACAGTAATAAAATCCCCCACCACAACTCAATAAATAACAGACCCC
>JAPJOH010000042.1 GCA_030826265.1 Collinsella aerofaciens | reverse complement strand
GTCTTAAGGCCTCCTGGGGAAAACAAGAGGTTGACCTGCGAAGAGCCGAAGAGGCAGGAGGTTTTAAGGGAAAGGGGATGAAATGACTTCCGAAAAGAGTGGAAAAATGCACTACGCATGGCTGATTTTCATAGGGTGCTGTTTCGTCAACGCCGGCTCGATGGCGGCGTCGATCAGTATCGTTGGCGTATACATGCTGCCCGTTTCTCAATCAATAGGAGTTGGTCCTGGCGACTGGATGCTATGGATGACGATTTGCTCGATTGTCTCCGCGATAGCTACGTCTTTCTGGGGGCAGGCGATTCAGAGCAGGAACATTAATGTGGTGACCTCGCTCTCCGCTATACTTCTTGCTCTAGCCGTATTCATGTTCTCTTTTGGCAACAATGTCATGTGGTTTTATATTTGGGGGGCGGTGATCGGCCTTGCCGTGCCGTGCATCGCGACGCTGACCGTTCCTACGCTGCTCGGCAATTGGTTCGGCAAGAAGCAGCGCGGCAGAGTGCTCGGCATCGCAGCTGCGTTTACCGGCGTTGGCACGTTTTGTTGGGCTCCGTTGTTTACCATGATCCTTCAAAACTTCGGATGGTCGACGGCGTATCAGATCAACGCTGCGCTTATTTGTGTGTTCCTCCTTCCGTGGACGCTGTTCGTATTTAAATTCAAGCCGAGCGACAAGGGGCTTGAGCCGTATGGGTTCGACGCGGAACTTGCTTCTCAGGAAGCAGACGCCATGAAGCTTGGCGCGAGCCGTGCTACAGCGCTTAAATCAGCTCCTTTCTGGATCATGATGGTCGTCGTGCTGTTCACTTCGATCGGTATGGGATTTAACTCTAACCAGGTGGCTATTGCCACTGAGGCGATGGACGGGATTATGGCTGCCCCTGAAGCGGCCATGCTAGGTGCTTCGATGATTTCCGTTGCGGCGGTTGGCAATATCTGCGGAAAGGTTGCGTTCGGCTTCATGTCGAATCGTGCCGGCCTAAAGGCTACGTTTGTGGTATTCGTTCTCGCTTTCCTGGTTGGTTTTGGGCTGTGGGTGTTTGCTCCTGCTTCCGCGGCGCTTCTTGTAGGCGCGTTTTTGTTCGGCTCACACAACGCACTCATCTCCGTCGGCTATCCGCTTATTGTTCGTTCGCTTTACGGGAACAAGGATTACTCCAAGATTTTCTCGAACCTAATGACCGTAAACGGACTTATGGGTGGTATCAGCGGGACCATAATTAGCTTTGTCTATCAGGCTCTTGGCAGCTATCAGGCGGCTCTGATTGCCGCTATGGTAATGGTTATCGTCATTGGTGCATTGCTTCTTGTATCTTGCTCGTTTATCGGAAAGATCAAATGGGACAAAGCTGCTGCATAATGCGATTGAATCGATAGCTTAAAGGGGCGATATTTAGCATTTGCCCCTTGCTTTTCGGGGGTCTGCGGAAACGGAATCGGCAGGCCCCCGTTAGTAATTTGAGTTGAATGCTCCTTCGGTTTGTTAGTGGTATGCGGGCGGTCTATAGGGGTCGTTTTCTCCTTTTCGGCTTCTGCTGACGCGCTGGCAGAGTCCTCTCATGCTGCAGTGTGCGGATGCTTCGTTCAGTACAGCCTCATTTGCCCCGAGCGCATCGAAAGGCCAGAAGACTCTCGGTAAGTGATCATTCGCTTGCAAGCCGCATTGGCTAGCGGATTGTCAAAAGCTGTAAGTGCTGTATTATTTCCTTGCAAAATTGGCATATGCTCATGCATATCAGTTTGCGAGCGTTTTTCATGCGGTCGCTGGCGAAGAGCTAATTTATATTTGCGTTTATACTATGTCTACGGATCGGAGGGTCCTATGAACATAGATATTGTCAGAGAATTCCAGGTATTTGCAGTTAGCCAGAATTTAAGCAAAGCGGCCCGTGAGCTCCACGTTACCCAGTCTTGTCTTAGCAAACATATGGCAGAGCTTGAAGCTGAGACCGGACTTGATCTCATCGATCACGGATCAAAGAAGGTTACGCTTACGTCGGTTGGTAAATACTTCGCTAGCGAGATGGCGGTGCTGCTCTTTCAATGGGACGATTGTCTTCGCCGTTGCATGGAACTGCAAAAAGAGGCGCATTGCGAATTGCGTATAGCGGTATTTCTCGAAGGTAACGACGCGAACGATGTCTTATATCGGGCGGGGAATGATTTTCGTAAAGCTTGTCCGAATGTGGACATTGTTTACGCAAAGCTTGTCGGCAGTTCTCCCGCTGAAGCTATTCGAGATAGCTTGTTTGATGTTGTTGTCGACGTGCGGTGTGGCGAACCGAGCTCGTACCGCCCTGACGGAGATTACCTTGACATGCGCGCGGTGCCCATTTCGCGTAATCCGCTCCTTGTCTGGATGAGCAAGCATAATTCTCTGTCGGAGGAGGGCGGCATCTCTCTCGATGACCTGCTGAATATACCGATCATGACAAGCATGACGAATGTATACGATTACATGAGGGATATGACTCGCGACGCGTTTTCTCGATACGGCGCCGAACCCTTGTTTAAACCTGTGCATTTTGATGCGGAATCGCCTGCGTCGTTCTTTCTTTCCGATTTCGACGACAGGAGCGTCATGCTGACTACGTTAGGGATGGCCGACAATCGATGTCTTTCGGGACGTAAGGACATTGTGCATTTGCAAACGACGGATCCTCGCCTTGAGGCGACATCACTTGTTATGTGTCTCACTTCCAATAAATGCGCGATGTCTTTTCTTGATTATATCGAGCAGCTGCTGAGCAAATAATGAGATGCTCGATCACCGGGTTTCAACTGCTGGTTGAGAGTCATTAAGGTTTGGTTAATGCTTTGGGATGGGGTCGTCTAATCCCTGCTGAAAGCGCATGGCTAGAATGAACGCTTTCTTGGGTGGGTTCTTTCGATTTGTCAATTGCATCATGTCGTATAGGGCTGTTTGTACCAGGCACCCCGGAGTCGCGCCCAGAAGCTCGGAGGACGCATCGAGGTCTTCAGCTGCTTCCACCTGTATCTTGTTGGGCGATGTGGGGGAGACCTCCGTCTTCGACGTGGGCTTCTGAGCAGGAGCCGAAAAGCTGGTTCGCTTGTTTGAGGTATCTTCTTTGTCGCGTGAAAATGCTATTCACTCGGTGGGGGCGTTCCGACGGTCAGTCGCTTTTGAGTCTTCGCGTGCAGCACGCTTTGACGAACATTGGGAGAATGCTTTCTCGGCTCGTTCGATGCGATCAGCATCATGGAGCCTCTTGGAATCCCTTCTGGAGGCGAGCAAGGAATGGGCATTCTTTCGAAGAGCAGCTTCCCAGACGGCCTTCTCCGTTGCGGAGTGGACAGCGGCGGATGAGAACCCCTCCTCTCGGCGATTCTGCCGCGAGTCCATGGAATGCGACAAGAAGAATCAGATGTTTTCCTGGGGTCAACTCCTTCTTCTCGTCAGGAGCAATCCCGCCGCGGTGCCCGCGATCACGAACGGCACAATTCTGACGAACGCCCATTCGAACGCGTGGAGGAAGGCGATGGCGACTGCCGTCTCCGGATCGTCGAGATTCCAGTCCGGGTAGGAGTTGCCCAGAATCGCGAGGCATGCGAGAATTAGCACCATGATCGCGCGACCCTGCTCTCCGAATCCGTTCTCCACGCAGAACTCCCGGAACCACCTTCCGAAGATGTTCGGGTCGTAGCAGCCCCCGTAGATGTTGCTGACGACCGGGCTCTTCTCGGTTTGTGGGATCGCTATCGCGTCGGTGTCCTCGCCCTCTAGCCTCCTCTTCCTGGCCTCGAACTCCGTCCTTTGCACCCGCTTCCATTCCTCGAGGTACGCGACGATCTCGTTGTCGAGGGGGATCCAATGCTTGCTCTTCGGGTCTCTCGGGACCTTGTCGCAGGCATACTGCTGGGCGACGTAGAGCTTGCGCTTGTCGAAGTGGACGTGCTCCCAGGTGAGGCCGAGCATCTCGCTGCGCTTCATGCCCGTGTGCAGGGTACGCAGCACCGCGCAATGCTGGGCGCTCACGGACATCCCGAGGATGGTGGAGTTGAGCCTCTGCGCCTCGCCCGCCGTGAGGCTGTGCCGCTCCTTGGGCTTCGGCCTGGGGATGGATATGGGGGAGCAGGGGTTCTTGGCGACGAGCCCGTCGTCGACCGCCTGGTTCATGATCTGCGAGAGCTTCTGGTGGACGCGGTGCAGCCTGCTCTCGGTCGCGCCCTCCTTGCGCATCCTGGAGTAGGCGCTCCTCAGGGTGAGGGTGTCGAGCTCCTGCAGGCGGTACGCGCCGAAGGCCTCGGCTATCCGCTTGATCTCGTAGGCCTCCCGGTTCCACGCGAGCGGGCTTCTGAACTCGTGCTCGCGCTCCTCGTGGAAGCGCACTGCGTATTCCCCGACGGTGATGTCGCTCGGCCTCACCGCCGAGGCGTCCATGATCTCGGCGCGGTACTCCATCAGCGCCCTGGTCGCCTCCGACTTGGTGCCGTGCACGGTGCGGCTGGGCGACTTCCTGTACTTGCCCGTCACGGGGTCCTTGCCGAGCGCGACCCTGATGCGCCACGTGTTCTTCCTTCCCGTCTTCTCCACCGACCCTATGCCGGACAATGAGCTTCTTCCCGACATCTCGTACTCCTTTCCTTCGGTTCGCATGGGAAAGAAGGCACCGCCGAAGACCGGCCGCGTCAAGCGGCGTTTACTGACTCCTCTGCCCGTCTTCGGTCACAGTACACAAACGTACTGTTAGGGGCAAATTTGGGCAAATTATGGGCGAAAATGCTGAAACATCCTGAAACATCATGGGTGTCAGGATTTTTTGACGGGCTTTTGACCTGCGGAAACAGGCAATCGTGAAACAATCTGGCCACTAACAAGGTGTTCTCATAACCCGGAGGTCGTAGGTTCAAATCCTGCCCCCGCGACCAATAATCCCAGATCAGGCTTCGGCCTGATCTTTTTTTGTCGGTTCGACCGCCATGCAACCGTCATTGGTTTATAACCCAGTCTTTTATAGCCCCTTTCCCTTACCTGGTGCGCGTGGTGTTCAAAACTAAGTAGGTTAACTCATGTTGAACAGGTATACTGGTTTTGCGAGCGCGATAGGTTCGTGCGACACAGCATCGATAAGCGAGGTGATGGTGATGGGTCGAAACAAGAAGGCGTCGAATCCGTCCCAGAAAAAACTCGTAAAGTACTTCAGATACGCCGCCAAAGATGTCGGGCAAGCTAGTGAGGAAGCTGTCAACCAGAACAAGTGCTATCCTGACGGCCAGGCGTTCTATTCACTACTTTGGTATTTTGAACATTGCATCGAGCATGACCTGGATCCAAAATCACCATGCTTCAGCCCGTTGCTGGACGCATATCTGAACGGCAATCTCTCCGCAATCGTTGATCCGCCAAGAATCGACGATGCGCAACGCGCGGAAGAACGGCGTCTGCTGGACACCATGTTTCCCCAAAGCGAGTATCCGTTGAACCCGCGTCAGATCGAGGCGGTGCATAAGGCGCTGCATTTCCCCTTTTCGATCATCAAAGGTCCTCCTGGAACCGGGAAGACCGAAACCATCTTGCGCATAGTCGCTTTGGCTGTGGCCCAAGGTCAAAGCGTGGCCGTCGTCTCCACGAACAAGGCGGCGGTGGAGAATGTCGATCAGAAGCTTGAAAGGGAGGCTTTGAGGTTCTACGGGTCTCCGTCCTTCGACCTGCTCTCCCTTCATGAGGCGGATGACCTTGCCTTTGCCGCGGCGTGTAAGCATGCGAGCTTGGGCGACAAGAAAAAGCGTGCGAAAGCGGAAGATCCCGTGACTGGAGCGTGGCTCGCTTTTGATGCGGAGACGAACCGCGGTATCCATGTATTCGCAGACGGCGAGAGTATGTCCGGCTGGGAGCAGAACAAACTGCATGAAGAATTTACCGCCAAGCACCCTCTTGTCACTAGCACTATACACTCCCTTAAAAAATGCTTCGCCGACGGTGACGTTGAAAAGTACGACTTGATAATCATGGATGAGGCGTCGCAGACGAATCTCATAGTAGGAATTGTGGCGATGAGCTGTGCGAAACGCATGGTGCTCGTGGGCGATGAGGAGCAGTTGCCGCCGGTGATAACCGAAGTGCACCAAGAAGTCATGCGCGCCTACGCCGAGCGCAAAGAGCTGTTCAAGAAGGAAGACACATCACCTTACGATATCAGCCGGGGCGGCCTCAGCTTTCTCACTTCGTGCTATGAGGTATTTAGCGATCGCAACCCCGTTCTCATGACTATGCTGAACGAGCATTTTCGCTGCCACCCAGCCATTATCGGGTTTTGCAATCAAGAAGTGTACGGTGGCGAATTGGTCATCAAGTCGCACCCGAAAAACCTGGCGACGCCCTGTCCTATCCGCATCTGCTGGTATGAGGGGGACTACCGCGAAGGGGTTTGGCCTCCCAAAGCCCCACCGGAAGAAAACCCGAATCAGAAGCAGCGATCCACCTATGTGAACCGCAAACAACTGCTCATCTTGGAAGCAAGAAGAGGCTGCCCATCTTCGAGAGCTTGCGCGTGCCGGAAAGTCAATCTGTATACTCTCGCCTTTCCGTGGGCAGATATACGCGCTGATGAATTCTGTGAAATGGGTGTTGGCTGGTATCGTTCAAGACGCTGATATCGCCCTTGAAACCAGTTACGAGGAGGAGAGCGACTCGCCGGGGGCGTACGATCCCATTTACACGCTGACTATCCATAGATCCCAAGGCCGGGAGTTTGATTCCGTGTACCTGCTTCCCGTCGAGGATGGTAACTGGGAGTGGCCTTGGTCGCAAGGACGCCGACTTGTTAACGTCGCAGCCTCGAGGGCGAAAGAGGAACTCGTCGTCATTCTCTCGACAAAGCTGATGGAGGACGACACGCAGTGTTGGCTTGCTGGGAGGAATGCGAACGTCACCAAGCCGGCGAGAGCAGCTGACGACAAGAACAACCAGGAAATGTACGTTCGCCGCCTTGTCGAATACGTCCGGCGTCTTGCTCCGGAGAAAGAGGGGCAGGCTGGGTGCGACGCCTACTATGGTTTTCACAAGTCGGTGATCACTTCGGTGTTCGACGAGGTGCCCTTCAAGCAGGAGCGAAAGAAGAACAAAGAGTGGGCTCCGGAATTGTGCATCAAGGAATCTCTGCAGGATTTGAGGGTAAAGGGAGTATCAGTCGCGCAAAATGTCAAACTCGATCAACTTAGCCTGTCTGATGGCACGTTGGTCAGCGAGGCATGTGCCGGTCGTTATGTCAAACCCGATAAGGCTCACTACGATTTTGTTCTGTACGAATCCCACTCAAAGCGCGTTCTAATGGCCATTGAGGTTGACGGCACGCAGCATCGCTTCAAGCGAAAGAGCGGTCGTCCCGATGACTCGCAGCGCGAGCTGGATGAGACGAAGAACGCTGTGGCCAAAGAGGTGTGTGGCGCAGACCTCTGCTGGTTGGGCAAAATTCGCATCGGGTCTCTCGCGGCGGAAACGGGAAGCGCGGAAGCCATTGAGGAAGACTTGGCGTCGGAAGGCGCACCGAGAACCGCTTGGCCCAGCTGGAAATGCTTTCCCAGCAAAGTCAGCATCGATGCAAGTTTCGTGTTCCTGCGTATTCCGTCCGACGGCAGCACGTTTTGGGAAACCGAGGCGCTTCGCGAGAAGGCTTTGGATCTGGGCGCCAATGAGGTTATCGCCAACGATTATCTTCCGCCGACCATCGAAGAATATCTCGAAAAGCAGCGGTGGCTTAACGCTCGGAGCACCGCCAAAAGTTTCCTTCGTTATCTCGGTGATGAGGAGGGATATGCGGTAACGCCGCATGCGCAGCAGCCAGGACGCAAGGAGCAAAATGCGTGTAGCACCAAAACCGAGAACCTGCCCATCACCAAATGCCTTGAAGAATGGCGTCGGGATCCCGCATTGGCCGAGTTATTGGGCGGCATGAGCGCCGCGGATATGAATCGATGCCTTGTGAAAGCCGGGTATCAAGTGATCGAGGACGGCGATTATCGCAAAAGAAAGCCGTCAGAACAGGGCAGGCGCATTGGCATTTCCGAGTTCTCCTCCTCTGACGCCAAGGGGCCTTATACCTCTCCGTGTTATTCGGCCGAAGCCCGTGCGTATCTGGCCGAGCATATGCGGGAACTGGTTGAAGCATGATTACGCCGATGCGGTGTTCTCTGTGATGCGCTGAGAACCGGGATCGTATAGGAAATATCTTGCGCGCTGCCGCCGGGCGGTGCGGATGAAAGGCGATGAGTTGTAGTGAGAATCCAGAGCGTGCGCGCTATCCCCGTCGACCTGCCCCTGCCCCATCCGATGGAGTGGGCCACCGGGTGCATGGCCAGCCAGGCGCATGTGCTGGTGCGCATCATGACGGACGAGGGCGTGGAGGGCATCGCGGAGGCCATTCCGCGCGAGAACATCTACGGCGAGACGCAGGTGGGCATGGTGCACGTGATCAACAACCTGCTGGCGCCGCTGGTTGCGGGCCTCGACCCGTTCGATGTGGAGAAGGTGCACGAGGCCATGGCCTTCATCAAGGGGAACCTGGCCGCCAAGGGCGGTATCGACGTGGCGCTGTGGGACATCATGGGCAAGGCGTGCGGACTGCCCTGCCACAAGCTGCTGGGAGGCTACCGCGACAGCATCGAGCCGAGCCGGATACTCTGGCTCACGAGCGACGAGGTCATGGTGGACCAGGCGCGCGAGCTGAACGCCAAGGGCTACCGGGCTTTCAAGGTGAAGGGCGGGCTGGACCCCGATGCCGACATCCGCCGCGTGCATGCGCTGCGCCGCGCGGTCACGTCCGACACGAGGCTCTACATCGACGGCAACCAGAGCTACACGTACTTCGGCGCGAAGAAGGTGCATGACGCGTTGCGCGGCGAGCTGGACTACTTCGAGGAGCCCATCGCCGCCACGAACGAGAAGGACCGCGTGCGCCTGGCCCACGCCATCGACATCCCCATCGCCGGCGACGAGAGCAACTTCACGCTGCACGACATCGCCCACCAGATAGACATCGACGCGCTGTCCATCATGATGATCAAGATCCCCCGCAGCGGCTTCACCTACGGCCGCAAGATCGCGGCGCTGTGCGAGGCGTACCACCGGCCCATGATGATCGGCAGCCAATCCGAGAGCAGCCTGGGGATGGCCACCCTCGTCCACATAGGCTGCGCGCTGAAAACCATCAGCTACCCCTGCGAATTCATGGACTTCGACGACCCCGCCGCTCCGAGCCTGGTCAACGAGCGCATCCGCATGGAGAACGGCCGCGTCTACCCGCCCGAGGGCCCCGGCCTGGGCCTCACGCTCGACGAGGACGCGGTGGAGCGCTACACGGTGCGGGGGTAAGGGCGGCCGCGCGCCCTCGTTGCAGCCGCATCGTCAGGGCAGCTCCTCGGTCCTCACCTTGACCATCGTGGACAGGGCGTTCCTGATTCGGTCGTGCAGGTCCTCCAGCCCGAATGCCTGGAGGACCGCCTTATCGAACGCTTCCCGGTCGGCTTCGTAAAGCTCTTCCCGGAGGGGCTTCACGGGCCTTCCCTTCAGGGGCTCGAAAGCGTTCAGGATCGCCTGTCTCGACTCGGGGGCAACCAGTGAGGGATCGAGCATCGAGAGGCTGGCCAGGCTCTCCTTCCGGTTGTCCAAGGCGCCGTCCCCCATAGGCCCCCCGGAAGACTCCAGCATCAGAAGGCCCGCGCATGAGTTGAGCAGGGCGTGGGCGAGCGGAAGGTCGGCGTGGTCGGAGAGGGCCCGAAGACAGATGAGCCGCTGGTTCGCGAAGCACACGTCCCCTCCAGCCTGCGCGAAGAAGAGGCGGTCGCCCGGGTTCATCATGGTTGCGAAATGGAAGCTCTTGCCCGCCGGCAAGGAGTACCAATAGGGGGTGTTCGACTTCGCCGATTCCGTCACGCCTGCCTCGTGCCTTCTTATATGCCCGAGGGTCTTGAAATGGCCCTCCCTCGCAAGCTCGTCTTTGGATTTGTCGCAGATGAACACGTACTGGTTCGGCTCGAGGGTGTACGAGTGCGTGCCGCGCAGGTTCTTGATCAGCGGAAAGCAGAAGGGAGGGTCGACGAAGCAGGGATCGTCCGAATAGAAGGCGCTGTCGTACCCCGATTTGACGCCGCGGAAAACCTCGAACAAAGAGCTGATGGGGACGAGCTTCCCGGCCAGCGGGGACAGGGACGATGCCCCGAAGCAGAGCGCGTACAGCGTAATCCCCCATGCGTGGAAACGCCGGATGTCCTCGAGGGAGTAGCGATGCTGCGATACGAGGGCGCTGCGGTCGCTTCCCGCAAGGATGCTCTCCACGATCGCGGATCGTTTCGCCGGGTCGTCGAGGTCGCCGATGCTCGCGTGGACAACTCCCATGCGCACGTCGCTGGGGGTATCGCCCGGCTTCTTCTTCCTAAGCACCAGCAGCGCGTTCATGACTTTCGTCTTGTGGAACCAGCGCGCCTGCCCGTTCACGAATACCCCTTCGATCTGGTACTTCAGTGCAAGCATCTCGAAGAAGCTGACCCCCGCTTGCGAGAAGAGCCTCGTGTTCGTGGTAAGCAGGCAGGCCACGCCTCCGTCGTTGAGCAGGCGCTCACGGTAGAGGCAGAAATAGCGGTAGAGGTCGGTGGGGGGGTGGTG
>JAPJOH010000009.1 GCA_030826265.1 Collinsella aerofaciens | reverse complement strand
CCCCAGCCCTTTGCGCCATTCCGCGCAACCGAGCGCGATTCTCAGGCACTTCAGGCAAGGAACACGATGAACGACCGACCTCTCGTCATAGGCAAAGGAACGAAGCAACGCCGCGACAAATACACGTGGCGCTACCGTCACAGCCTCGGCAAGGATCCGGTCACGGGCAAATACCGCTATTCGCCGTGGCAGACCATACATACCACCAAAAGCCGAGAGGTCGACGCCGCACTCGAAGCCTACAAGGCAGAACTCAACAGCGGCACCTACGTCCAAAAATCGAGGGACACCGTCGGCTCGTACGCAAAAAAGTTCCACGACAACCGCGAAGGAACCATCACGCCGCTCGCCTACTCGACATCCTACTCAATCGAGAACCGGACGCGCACATCACATTCGTGATGCTCATGCTCGACACCGACATGAGAAGGGCAGAAGCCCTCGGGATGACGTGGTCCGATGTCTCCGTCGAGAACAGAAGCATCCTCATTGAGCAGCAGTTCGCGGCCGATCGAAGCGTTCGCTCGCCCAAAAGCAAGAAAAGCGTGCGGAGGATCTCGATAAGCGAGACGCTGACGTCGTATCTCGAATTCTGGAAAAAGGAGCAGGCCCGCGAAATGGAAGCCTTCGGCCTGGAACAAGTCAAAGGCACTCCGCTCGTCCACTCATTCGAACGAACGAAAGACAGGCATCCCCAAGTCAACTTCATGGACCTGAATGGGTTTTCGCGCTGGTTCAGAAACTTCAGCGTCGAGAACGGGTTCGGCAAGTTCGAAGGCGTTCGAACATACCATTATGTGAAGGAAACTGTCGACGGGGAAACGATTTCGAAGCGTTATGAGCATAAAGAGTGGCTCGAATTGAGGGATTACCTCAGGAAGCATCCCAAGGTTCGCGAGGCGAGGCATATCAGCACATATGAGAGCGAGCACCTTCCTTACGGATATTCGGGCCTATCGAGCCACACCGCTACTGCCGCTACTGCCCGCTACTGCCCGCCAGCTTCCGAACCAGCGGGCGGTAGCAGCACCCCGAACATCTCGCCGACAGCGCAGAGAGTCGTCGACCTGGCGGCCAAGGCCGACATCGAGGACGTGATGCTGTGCGACCTGCCCGGCGTCCTGTCCTTCCTAGGGCTGCCACCTGAGACGGAGATGCCGCCGGGCAACAAGGGGAAGACGAAGCTCAAGAAGCTCTACAGGAAGGTGGCGCCGAACAAGGCATACCACTCCGGCGAGCGCGCCAAGGATTTGATCTCGCACCTCGACATGGCAGAGATCAGGGCATCGGCGCCCGTCCAAGAATTGGGATGCAGTTCAATACGAGCTTGGGGCTCTTTTCGTCTAGATTGGGGACGCATGGCCGGACGAAAACAATTTGCGTCTGGTAATAAGCGTACGAAAGCGCAATTTACGTCTTAATTCCGTACGCAAATCAAGACGAAAACCGTTTGCGTCTGCTATAAATCCGCACGAAAACGGTTTTCGTCTTGCAGGGCAGTTACCGCTTCTACAGTTCAACTTCCAGTTCGGCTTTGTGTTCGTAGAGGTAATTGCGCATGTAGGGGATGGCAAATGAGACCTTGCCGTACGAGGGGGCCTCGATAATCGATTCTCTTAACAGGCGGCTGCGGACGGAGCTCACCTGTTGAGGCGTTTTGTTTAGGGCATCGGCAACCATGCTGGTCGAGCTCGTTTGCCCCAAAGACGCCATGCTCAGCAGATAAGCGATGCATGTGGGCGGAATGCGCCGCAGCGCGGGCTCAATCACCATGGCGCAGAAGCGTTCGCGTGCCGTTGCAATGCCGCGCTCGGCTTCTTCTTCTCCAATAATCGCTGTATGTGCGCGTCTCGCCAACTGCCATGCGTAGTATCCAACGAGTTGGATCATGAAAGGATAGCCTTGCGTTGCCTCGGCAAGTTGGCCGGCAATACCTGGCTGCAACTCCATGCCAGACGCTTCAATGGTTTCCTCGAGGGAGTACGACACTTCGGTTACTGCCACAGCCTTCAGGTCAAAGGGGAGGGCACGGCGCAAAAACGTAAGTGTCTTTCCGTTGATGATGCTTTCAATCATCGAAGGCAGCCCAGCAAAAACAAAGGCGATATCAAGGTCTTCGCCGATAACCTGCTGAATCGCAATGGAGAGCGTTCGGACCTCATCGAGCTCTGCGTCTTGAACCTCGTCGAGAGTGATGAGCAGGCCATTTCCATTCTTGGATATTGTCTGTCTCATGGCGTCGCGTAGCGATGGGCCGATTCGCTCAATATCTATGCTGCCGATGGATATGCCAGCTACGGTGGGCTCAAATCTGGCGTGTTTTGCCTGGAATTTGGGCTGCAGCTGTTCGAGAATGCGCTGGCAAAGTCCCTCGGTTGCGACCTCTTTTATGACCGTCCAGCCACGGCTTTGCGCCAAACGTGAGCACTCGTCAAGGAGGACCGTCTTGCCCGTTCCACGGACGCCGGCTATGCGCATTAGGCGCCCAGGGGCACCAGGCCCGTTGGTGAGGCCTTCACTGAATTCTTCGAGCACATCTTCGCGCCCGATAATCGTGGGAGGTGTTTTACCTGCTGTGGGCTTAAAAGGGTTTGTTTGCATGTGAGCCACCTTTGCTCAAGATATAGCAAGATATAGCAAAGTATAGTGAGATATAGCAACGTATAGCGCTGTTCGCGGGTTCTTACGGTGGTGCTATTTTCCGAATGCCGCGCGGATAAAGCGCTGGGCGAACAGTTTGTTGGCGACGTTGATGACATGGCCCAGGAACAGTGCCGAGATGGCGGTCGTGACGCCAAAGCCGCCCAGGTTGTACATAAAGATCAGCGACAACGCGAGCGAGGCGGCGACATGTGAGCAGTCAAACACGACTTTTACGTCACCAAAGCGGCGTTTAAGCTTTTCGGCAATGACTTGCACCAAGCCGTCGGGCGCGTTGGGGACAACGCCCATGTTGACGACGAGACTTACGCCAAATGCGGTGACAGCGAGGGAGAGCAGCATGGTCGCAATCTGTGTGGGGAGTGCCGTGGGATGCAGTGGGTTGACCGCCATGAAGAGGTCGGTCAAGCCGCCAATCAGCGTTGAGAAGAACAACTCGAGCAGGATGCGCGGCTGGAACTCGCTTCGCAAGATGGATAATTGCGCCACGATGTAGGCGACGTAGGTTGCGGTGATCCAAAAGCCGAGCGTCTTGCCAGTGAGCATGGATAGGGTTGTGGCAAAGCACGTGAGCGCGGCGACGCCCAGGCCGGATGCCGTCTGGAGACTCATACCGAGTGCCAGTACTGCAACGCCCACAAGATACATCAGCATTCTGATGACGGTATGGCACCAGTCGATGTTCTCGCCATGCATGATGATGAGCGGTCGCATGTTGCTACCCGTCCTTTCGGTTGTGTGAAAAAGCTGACCCGGGCCGGCAAAAGAGGGTTATCGGAGGCACTGCTGCAAAAGCAGAAAAGCCGGCCCCACGGTCAGTCGTCTAGGAAGTGTCTCGCTGTGCCGGAATGGGACTAAAGGTCCAACGAGACGGGAAGAAAGCAAATGGCATTGCGTGGGCGATAAGATGCCAAGATGGTAGGGTGCGTCTTAGCATCATATTGCCCACGCTCAACGAAATCGGTTTCGTTTGAGCCTAAGTATACGACGGGATTTTATTTGCGAAGAGAAAAACAATAAAAAGGTGAACGTTCACCTAATTGCAACAACTCGTTGGCTTTAGTTGCGGTGGAATAGTTCCTGTTTTTGCTGCTGAAGGCCTTGAACAGGAACTATTCCACCGCAACTTATGAGGGGGCGGGGGATGCGATAGTATTGCATGGTGGTATTCGACTAACCGAGGACTTATCCGAGGGCTTTATGGAACAGCACCAGCATTATCAGAGCCTGCAAGACCAGGCGTACAACGCATTGCGGTCCAAGATCATCTACGCCGAGCTCAGGCCCGGCACGCGCCTTTCGGCGATTGGTCTGGAAAAGGAGACGGGAATCGGGCGCACGCCCATTCGCGAATCCTTTGTGCGCCTGCGTGAGCAGGAGCTGGTGGAAACGCGTCCCAAAAGCGGCACCTACGTCTCTAAGATCAGCATGGAACGCGCCGAAAACGCCTGCTTTTTGCGCGAGAAGCTCGAGAGAAGCGTGCTTATTAAATGCTGTTCGGCCGCCTCGCCCGAGCAAAAGCAGCGGCTTGAGCAGATTCTTACCGAGTCCGAGTCGCTCGACCATGGCGAAACGCGCCGTTTCTTTGACCTGGATAACCTGTTCCATGAGACATGTTTTGAGATTGCCGGTCGTCACATGTTGTGGGATTGGATGAAGAGCATCAACACGCATTTTGAGCGATACAACTGGTTGCGTATGGTGTCGCAGGATTTGGATTGGGAGCCGATTCGTCGGCAGCATCGCCGGATTCTCGAGGCCATTAAGAGGGGCGATACCGACGCGGCGAGCTATCTGGCAGAGACACACCTGCACCTGATGCCCGAGGAGCAGGGCCCGGTTATCGCCTTGCATCCCGACTATTTTGAGCTGTCCAAAGACTCGGCCATCTAATCAATCCCCATATAAGTTGCGGTGAAATAGGGACTGTTTTGCGGCCTAGGTGGCGCAAACAGTCCCTATTTCACCGCAACTGCGTTGGGGCGTAACCGGGGCACAAAGCTGCGGCACCGCTTGGAGGAAAAGACCGGAAGCAAGGGTCCATTCCTCCAGACGGCGCCGCAGCTGTTTTGGTGGCTCGGCTTTTGTCGAGGTGGCTTAGTTGAGCGCGACGGCCAGCCGAGTAGGCAAAGCGGCTTGGAGGCGTGTCGCTTCCGTCACGTTCTATCAGCATACAAGACGGTTTTGGTTCTTGTTCGTGACGGAAACGGCGCGCTTCCGAGCCGCTTTAAAAGAAAGGGGGCGAGGTCTAGGGCACGCCCCCCCTTCACGATAGAGAGCTAAACCTAGCCGCGGACCTTCTTGACGACGTCCATGGCCTCGCGGGCGATCTGCTCGACCTTGGAGAAGTCGCCGTCGGCAAACAGGGCCGGCTTGACCATCCAGGTGCCACCGCAGGCGATGATGGCGGAGGAGCTCAGGTACTCCTCGACGTTGGCGGTGCTCACGCCGCCGGTAGGCATAAAGCGGTGACCGACAAACGGAGCGGCGAGGGCCTTGATGGTGTTCAGGCCGCCATACTGGGACGCGGGGAAGAACTTGGTGACCTTGAGGCCCAGGTTCTCGGCTGCGGTGACCTCGGAGGGGGTCACGGTGCCGGGAAGGACGGGCAGGTCGATGTCGATGCAGTGCTTCACGACGTCCTCGTTGTAACCCGGGGAGACGATGAACTTGGCACCGGCTGCGCGGGCCTGCTCAACCTGCTCGACGGTCAGGACAGTGCCGGCGCCAACGCACATCTCGGGCTCGGCCTCGGCCATAGCGGCGATGCACTCGGCGGCGCAGGCGGTGCGGAAGGTGACCTCGGCTGACTTCATGCCAGCTGCCATAAGGGCGTGGGCGAGCGGAGCGGCGTCCTCGACCTTGTCGAGCACAACGACCGGCACGATGCCCAGGGACTCAAGCGTGGTGTAGAACTGATCGAACATGATGTTCCTTTCGATGTGTGGCGCGCATGGGCGCGTGATTGCCAAATGTGCTGGTCAGGAGCCGATTTTGGATTGGTTATCGGAGGCACTGCTTGGGGTTCAAGCAATTCCAAAACCGGCTGCTCGACCAGTCATGTAGGGAATGCCAGGCAAAACCGGAATGGGACTGGTGGTTTTGCCCGGTCGGAGGAATCGGGGAGCGGGCCGCAGGGGTATGGGATTGGAAAGCTGCGGCCCGCGGAATGGAGACGGACTAGCGCGCGACGCGGGTGCCACCGTCGGCGGCTGATGCCACGGCTGCGATCTCGTCTGCGGTCACCAAGTTGGAATCGCCCTTGATGGTGAGCTTGAGGATCGACGCTGCAATGGCGTAGTTGACGGCGTCCTGCGGGTCAAAATCGTTGATGAGGGCATGGACGAGGCCGGCGTTGAAAGCGTCGCCGGCGGCAACGCCCTCGAGCACGTGCACGTCGTGAGCAGGGGAGAACCAGTGCTCGCCGCTCTCGGCGTCAAAGAGCATGCCCATCCAGATGGAGCGCTCGACGCAGGAGATGTTGCGGACGACCGAGGCGACCTTCTTGCAGCCGTACTCGGCGCAGATCTGGCGGGCCATCTCGACGTAGGTGTCGCGCTCCTCGATGCCGTGGGCAAGGGAACCGGAGACGCAGGTCATGCCGAGGCCGGCAGGCGCATCCTCGTCGTTGGCGATGCAGATGTCGACGAGCGGCAGGAGTTCCTTCATGGTGGCCTGCGATTTCTCGGGCGACCACATCTTGCCGCGATAGTTCACGTCGCACACGGTGGTGATGCCCTTGGCGCGGCAGGCGGCGAGCGCCTCCTTGCAGGCGGCGGCCATCTCGTCGGAGACGGCGGGGGTCACGCCGGAGAAATAGAAGACATCGATTCCCTTGAGGATCTCGTCCCAGTTAAAGACGTCGCGCTTGGCCATGTTGATGGCAGAGTACTTGCGGTCGTAGACGCAACCGTTACCGCGCTGCGAGGCACCGACCTCAAACACATAGGAGCCAAGACGGTCGCCCTGACGCACGACGCGCGTGGTGTCGACGCCGTAGGCCTTCAGCGAACGCAGGGCGCACTCGCCCAGACGGTTGGCCGGGACAACGGAGACGTAAGCGGCCTTGTCGCCCTGGTAGGCCAGGGAAAGCGCGGTGTTGGCCTCGGCGCCGCCGTAGCGGACGTCAAACTCGGTTGCCTGCTCAATACGCAGGTGGTCTTTGGGCGAGAGTCTCATCATGATCTCGCCGAAGGCAAGAACCGTTTTACCCATGGTCGCGCAGCTCCTTTTACTCGTGCGTACACCTTTGATATGGCGTTGGCACGCAGGTGCCAAGACGGTAGGGTGCGTCTTTGCACCTGCGTGCCAACGCTCGCCGAAATCGGTTTACGAAATCGGTTTCGTTTCGAGTTGTAGTATACTCACCTACAGCGTTTTGCAACCGAGATTTTTAAAAAAATGCCTAAAATGGCTCAGATCGCCGACAATTGGGAAACGGGGTGCGTTATGGCGCAGATGAGAATCAAGGACATTGCCGCCGAGGCGGGCGTGAGCCCGGCCACGGTCTCGCGCTATCTCAACAACCGTCCCGGGCAAATGACCGAGGAAACCCGTGCTCGCATCGCGGCGGTTATCGAGCGCACCGGCTATCGCCCGCGTGCCGCCGCGCGCAATCTGCGCAGCTCGCGTACCAACCTCATCGGTGTGATCCTGGCTGACATCGCCAACCCGTTCTCGAGCGCCATGCTCGAGGGCCTTTCCGCCAGCGCCGCGGCGCGCGGCTGCTCGCTCATGACGGCCATTAGCGGCAACGATCCCGCCAAGGAGGCCGAGTCGCTCACCAGACTTATCGATGCCGGCGTGGACGGTCTGGTCGTCAACACCTGCGGAGGCAATGACGAGGCAATCGCCGCGGCAGCGGGACGCCTGCCCGTAGTGCTGCTCGACCGCAACGTTGCCGACGGCGGTGTCGATCTGGTGACATCTAACAACCGTGAGCTGGTCGCCGGCTTGGTAGACGCCTTGGCCGCCGCTGGCAGCGAGCGCCTGTGCCTGCTCACCGAGGCAAGCGACGACAGCCCCGTGCGTCGCAAGCGCGCCGAGGCCTTTACCGACGAGCTGTCGCGACGCGGCCTTGCCGGCGAGGTTGTCACCTTGGCCGATGGCGGTGCCACTGGCGTTGGCCGCTTGGACGAGACCATCCGCGGCTATGCGGGCAAAAGGCTCGGCCTCATCGCCGTCAACGGCCTGGTTTTCCTGCGTCTGACCGAGGCGCTAGCACAGCTGGGACCCTCATTGCCGGCTGGCCTCAAGATCGCGACGTTTGACGACTACCCCTGGAACCATGTGCTCTTTGGCGGTGTGACCACGGCAGCGCAAGACACCATCACCATTGCCGAGCGCGTAGTCGAGCGCCTGTCCGAGCGCATCGACGTCGTTACCACCACCGTGGGCGAGGCCGCGAAGCTGGCGCCTAAACGCATCGAGATCCCCGGCCACATCGAACACCGCGCTTCGACCTCGCGCTAGCCACTCGTTCGCAACCGCCTGTTCGCGCACGTTTTTTGAGCGCTTGATACGCTTTAACCCTGCGGAAACATTTTTCTGCGATAGTATCTGCGATATAGACCAGTCGAAACCCGCCCGAAAGAAAGGGGAGCGACATGAACCAGCAGAACATCGATTACGTACTCCGCTCCGTAGAGCAGCGTGACATCCGCTTTGTGCGTCTGTGGTTTGTCGACATTCTCGGCCGCCTCAAGAACTTTGCCATTAGCCCCGAGGACCTCGAGGTCGCTTTTGAGGAGGGTATTGGCTTTGACGGCTCCGCCATCGAGGGCTTTGCCACGCCCGAGGAAGCCGACATGCTCGCATTCCCCGATGCTTCGACCTTCCAGATTCTGCCATGGCGTCCGAGCCATAACGGCGTCGCCCGCGTGTTCTGCGACGTGTGCACTCCCGATCGCAAGCCGTTTGCCGGCGACCCGCGCGATGCCCTGCGCCGCATGTTCCGCAAGGCCGAGAAGGCTGGCTACCTGCTCAACGTGGGTGCCGAGCTGGAGTATTACTACTTCCCCGACGAGCACACGCCCGAGCCGCTCGACAACGTGGGCTACTTCGATCTTTCGGTGAGCGATGCCGCCCGCGACCTGCGCCGCAACACGGTCCTCACGCTCGAGAAGATGTCCGTGCCCGTGGAGTACACCTTCCACGCCGCCGGCCGCTCGCAGCACGGCATGAGCCTGCGCCACGCCGAGGCCCTGAGCATGTCCGACGCCATCACCACGGCCAAACTCATCATTAAACAGCAGGCCTACGAGAGCGGTTGCCACGCCTCCTTTATGCCCAAACCGTTGGCAGGCGAGGACGGCAGTGCTATGTTCCTGTGCCAGTCGCTATTCGACCACGACGGCAACAACGTCTTTTGGGGCGAGGACGACGAGAAGTACCATCTTTCCGACATCGCCAAACACTACATGGCCGGCATTCTGGCGCACGCGCGCGAGATCAGCGCCATCACTAACCCCACGGTCAACTCGTACAAGCGCATCACCACGGGCGGCGACTCCGTGCCGCAGTACGCCACGTGGGGCCTGCGCAACCGCGCGAGTATGGTCCGCATTCCGGTCTACAAGCCCGGCAAGCAGCTGTCCACGCGCATCGAGCTTCGTAGCCCCGACCCCATGGCCAACCCGTACCTGGTCAACGCCGTCACGCTGGCGGCCGGTCTCGACGGCATCGAGCGCAAGCTGGAACTCCCGCCCGAGGCCACGGCCGAGACGCTCAAGCTTACCGACCGTCA
The DNA here is from genome assembly GCA_030826265.1 of Collinsella aerofaciens. Classification (GTDB taxonomy): domain Bacteria; phylum Actinomycetota; class Coriobacteriia; order Coriobacteriales; family Coriobacteriaceae; genus Collinsella; species Collinsella aerofaciens_AY. Next base: position 61,618 of record JAPJOH010000009.1, on the reverse strand, counting down.
GATGCTCGAGGCCGGTTATACGCCGCTGCCGCGCTCGCTCAAAGAGGCGCTCGACGTATTTGAGGACTCGCAGTTTATGAAGGATGCCCTCGGCGAGCACATCCACAGCTTCTTCCTCAAAAAGAAGCGTGACGAGTGGCATAAGTTTGAGTCTACGATCACCGAGTGGGAGATCAAGCACTACCTGGCGAACTCCTAATCGCGCTGGCTTGTTTCAGTACGATTGAGCTCATTTCTTTGGAGGCCGATATGTCCGAAAAGAGTGCCCTGTTCATGGCGCGCACGACGCGCTTCCACGAGTTTGCCCGCAGCTTGACGACCACCCTGGGTGTCGAGGTGAGCCTGGCAACCCCCGATTCGCCGACCGCAGCGCACGACTTTGACCTGCTGATCCTCGATTCCGATGGCATCCGCAGCGACCGCATCGATCAGATTGCCAAATGGCTCGACGACCGCGGCGGCGTTCCCATGTTGGTGATTGTCGACGACGAGGCGCTCGGCACCCTGCGTCTGCCGAATCACGCGCATGCCGACTTTGTATGCCCCACGGCGACGCCCAACGAGCTCAAGGCTCGCGCGCAGCGCCTGATGGGCGAGGAGGAGACCGTTACCGCCGACGATGTGCTCAACATTGACAACCTCGAGATCAACTTGGCTACCTACCAGGTGACGCTCGATAACGAGCCCATCGACCTGACGCTGATGGAGTACTCGCTGCTGAGTTTTTTGGCGACGCACCCCAACCGCGCCTACAGCCGCGAGGTGCTGCTGCACCGCGTGTGGGGCTTTGAGTACTGCGGCGGCACGCGCACCGTCGACGTGCACATCCGACGCATCCGCTCCAAGGTGGGCCCGCAGATAGCGGCGCACATCACCACCGTCCGCGGCGTTGGCTATCTGTTTAAGGACTAGATTTCCACCACAAAGGGGACAGGCACCTTTGTGGTGGTTTTGCCGTGGGCCGGGTCCTTTCGGGCCTGCAACAGAACTTAAGCCTTCCTAAAAGATTGCGTTCTCATACACGTTCGCCCGCATATTGGGGTACAACTCAACGTGAACAATGATGGCCCGCCACATGTTTGGCGGGCCTTTGGTTATTTGACGAAAGGATCGCAGCTATGAGCGAGAACGATTCCCAGCGTCCCCGGGATGCGGGCAACGCTGGCGAGACCCAGCAGCAGCCGCGTGTGCAGGTGGAGTCGACGCCTGCCGGTAGCAACATTCCCTACGTGCAGGCTTACGACACACAGACCGGCCAGCCGCTGGGCGGCCAACAGGTCGTGAACAAGCACACGGTGGTCAAGACCAAGACCAAAAAGCTGCCGATCTTTATTACAGCACTCGCCGGCTGCGCATGCGGCGCCCTGTTGGTCATCGCGCTCATTATGAGTGGCACGCTCAACATTGGCGGCGGAAAGAATGCCGTGACGGCGGGTGCTTCGGGTTCGTCGACGCAAAAGATCACCATTGACTCCGAGGATACTACGCTGGCCGAGGCCGTTTCCGCCAAGGCTCTGCCCTCCGTCGTTTCCATCACTGCCACTTCGAGCGGCAGCCAGAATGGCTCGCTTTCGCAGTCTGCTGACGAGTCGGATGGCTCGGGCAGCGTCGGTTCGGGCGTGGTGCTCGATACCGAGGGCCACATCCTCACCAACAACCATGTGGTTGATGGCTACGACCAGTACGTGGTGACCATGGACGACGGCACCACCTACGAGGCCGAGTTCGTGGGCAACGATGCCTCGAGCGACCTGGCCGTCATCAAGCTCAAGGATGCCGACGCCTCCAAGCTCACGCCGATCGAGATCGGTGATTCCTCCAAGCTCAACGTGGGCGAGTGGGTCATGGCGATCGGTTCGCCGTTTGGCAACGAGCAGTCTGTCTCCACCGGTATCGTCTCGGCGCTCTACCGCTCCACGGCCATGAGCTCTACCAGCGGCAACACTATCTACGCCAACATGATCCAGACCGATGCCGCCATCAACCCGGGCAACTCCGGCGGCGCGCTCGTCAATGACAACGGCGAGCTCGTGGGCATCAACTCGCTCATCGAGAGCTACTCGGGCTCCAGCTCAGGCGTGGGCTTTGCTATTCCCGTTAACTACGCCAAGAACATTGCCGACCAGATTATCGACGGCAAGACGCCGGTGCATCCGTACCTGGGCGCTACGCTTTCGAGCGTCAATGCGCTCAACGCCCGCACTAACAAGCTGAGCACCGATAGCGGCGCGTATGTGGCGAGCGTCGTCGAGGACGGTCCTGCCGCCAAGGCCGGCATTCAGGAGGGCGACGTCATCACCAAACTGGGCGACGACGAGATTACGAGCGCCGATGGCCTGATCATCGCACTGCGCAGCCACGAGGTGGGCGAGAAGGTCGAGATCACGCTCATGCGCGGCAAGGAAGAGAAGAAGGTCACGGTTGAGCTGGGCTCTGACGAGGAGCTGCAGAACCAACAGCAGGACGACAGTTCGACCGACACCGGCAACGGCGGTATTACCGACGAGCAGCTGCGCCAGTACCTGGAGGAGCTGCTGGGCCAGCAGGGCCAGGGTCAAGGCTACGGTCAGGGTTTCTAACGAGCCGTATCGCACATATCGAAGCCAGAGGGGCTGTCCCATCAACGCGGGACAGCCCCTCTTTTCTCATTGATCCGTTGGGGACGGAGGAAAACGGACCATTTGGAAATGGCAAGGGCATGGTTTGATTGCGCGATCCACCCGGTCTGGCGGCTGCCGATTCGGTGCGGTTCGAGACCGCTATTCGGCCTCATTGCGACCGGTGGTACTCTAGTATCCGTTTGAAATCGAGCGAAGGAGTGCCGCTATGGAGCAATCGAGCCTGTTTGGTGACGGCGTGGACATCGATACCGAAACGCCCGCGAGCGCGGATGCCACCGCACCGGTCGACGCCCGTGCCCAGGCGGCAGCGCGTGCGGCCGAGTTGCGCCACGAGCTCGATTACCACGCCTATCGCTACTACATGCTCGATGCGCCCGAGATCACGGACGCCGCCTTTGACAAAATGCTCGTTGAGCTGCGGGAAATCGAGGCGACCTACCCCGACCTGGTGACGCCCGACAGCTATACCCAGCGCGTGGGCGGCTACGTGAGCGAGCAGTTTACGCCGGTCACGCATATGGCACGCATGTATTCCATGGACGATGCCATGGATCTGGACGAGCTCGACGCGTGGCTCCAACGCGCCGAGGATGCGCTCGGTGCCGGCAGCGTCACCTATACCTGCGAGCTTAAGATCGACGGCCTGGGCGTGGCGCTTACCTACCAAAACGGCACCTTCGTACGTGCGGCCACACGTGGCGATGGCGCCACGGGCGAGGACGTGTCGCTCAACGTGCGCACCATCAAGGATGTGCCCATGCACCTGTCCGAGCCGGCGCTCGCCCACATGGGCGCCGACCGCGAGCGTACCATTGAGGTGCGCGGCGAGGTCTATATGCCCAAGGGCAGCTTTGTTCGTCTGAACGACGAGGCCGATGCCAAGGGTCGCGACCCCTTCGCTAACCCGCGCAACGCTGCCGCCGGTAGCCTGCGTCAGAAGGATCCCAAGGTCACGGCGCGCCGCGACCTCGCCACCTTTATCTATGCCATCGCCGATACCGACCCGCTGCACGTCCACAGCCAGCGCGAGTTCCTCGATTGGCTGCGCAGCGCCGGCTTTAGCGTCAACCCCAACGTGGCACGCTGCGCCACGCCGGCCGAGGTTCACGAGTTCTGTGCCCAGGCGCTCGAGCATCGCGGTGATCTGGATTATGACATCGACGGCGTAGTCGTAAAGGTGGACAGCTTCCAGCAGCAGCTCGACCTGGGCTTTACTGCCCGCGCACCGCGCTGGGCCATTGCCTTTAAGTTCCCGCCCGAGGAAAAGCAGACCGTCCTGCGCGAAATCCGCATCCAGGTGGGCCGCACCGGTGTGCTCACGCCGGTCGCCGAGTTCGACCCAGTGACGGTTGCCGGCTCCACCATCGCGCGCGCCACGCTGCACAATATCGACGAGATCCGTCGCAAAAACGTGCGCGAGGGCGACACCATCATCGTGCACAAGGCGGGTGACGTGATCCCCGAGGTCGTGGGGCCGGTGCTCGACAAGCGCCCGGCCGATTCGGTCGACTGGCACATGCCCGAGGTCTGCCCCGTGTGCGGCAGCCCCGTGGTCCACGAGGACGGCGAGGTTGCCTACCGCTGCGTGTCCATCGACTGCCCCGCGCAGCTCAAGGAGCGCCTGCTCCATTGGGTGAGTCGCGGCTGCATGGACGTCGACGGCCTGGGCGACGAGATCGTCGACAAGATGATTGCCGCCGGCCTGATCCACGATGTCGCGGACTTCTACCAGCTCACGGTCGACGACATCGCAGGCCTGGACACGGGGCGCACCTATGCCAGCTCCAACAGCAAAAAGGGCGTCAAGAAGGGCGACCCCATTCCGGTAGGCCTCAAGACGGCCGAGAAAATCATCGCCGAGCTCAACAAGTCCAAGAGCCAGCCGCTCGGTCGCGTGCTGTTTGCCCTGGGTATCCGCCACGTGGGCAAGAGCGTGGGCGAGGTCATCGCCGAGCGATTCCTGTCGATTGACAAACTTATCTTGGCGAGCGAAGAGGATATTGCCGAGTGCGAGGGCATCGGTCCCAAGATTGCGGCGAGCGTCAAACAATTCCTGGCCGTGCCCGAGAACCTTGCCGTGCTGGAACGTCTGCGCCAAGCGGGCCTGTCGCTCGAAGTCGACTTGGGCGCTGCACACGCGCAAGCCGCAGCCGACGCTGGCGTGGCGGGCGAGCTCGCCGACGCACAACCACTCGCGGGCCTGACCTTCGTGCTTACCGGCACGCTTGTCAATCGCACGCGCGACGAGGCGGGCGCGGCGCTCAAGGTGCTTGGCGCCAAGGTTTCGGGCAGCGTGTCAAAGAAGACGAGCTATCTGGTCGCCGGCCCCAAAGCGGGCTCAAAGCTCACCAAGGCCGAGCAGCTGGGTGTGCCCGTGTTGGATGAGGCGGCACTTGAACAGATTTTGGCGACGGGTAGGGTCCCGGAGGCATAATGATTTGTTGAGGAACTGCGCAGAGGCTCAGTTCCTCAACATCTCCTTATAGTGTTTGCCTGTTCAATTTCGATATCGTTTCCCTCGTATGATCCAGATGCGTCTACCGACTCAAAGCGTGAGTAGGAAACTCTTGTCCCAACTTTGATTTGGGAAAGCTTGTCTTTGATTCGGCCAGATGAGGGGAATGTAATCCGGGTTTGCTTTCCAGCGTCGGTGTAGCGGGGACTGTTGTCTGTTTGGATTACGAGTTCCGTTCCCTCAATAGAATGAACGCTGCCGGCTCCAAAGACAAGGTAATCATCTCCTCCGCTATAGCGGGCTCTATCTGTGCATGAAGAAACGGATGCAAACATAGCGAAAATCACCAATATCGTAACCAGGGCAAAGGCCGTGGTGCCATAGCATTTTGATGGTGCCATCCGGTCTACCAAAAGACTGTTCCGTTCAATTTGACCATATTGGGCGTTGCATAGTTAATCGCTCGGGGATAAGTGTTCCATCCGTCGAATACTTCGAGCCACTGCAGTTCGATGCCAGAGCTTCCATTATGCCCAGTAAAATAGCCAGTTACCGTGACTGTATGACCTGATAGCTCGACGGATCCTTCACTGTTTCGGCTGTTGATCCACATATGATACAAGCCGATATTCCCTTGATCGATAGTTGCTCTGTACTGAGCGAATTGAGGCTGATAACCGAAAAATTGAGTATTAAGTGCTCTACCCTTTTGAGCGGCAAGACTTTTAAACGGAACAATTCCATCTGGGATGATCGTGCTTCCGTACTCGACGCCCTGATCATTGGTCTTATACGTTGTTGTGCCAGTGACGTTCCATATTTCTTTATAATAATCGGGATTAAATTGATTAGCGTTTGAACTGGTGAGACCGTAATGCATTGATACAGCGTACAAGGCAGAAACGACGCATGCATACTTATTAGTGCGGGCTTCAACTAATGATTCCGAGACTCCTCGGAACGGTATTCCGTTTAAATCGTCTATTTGGAAATGCAACATCAAGTCATCTTCATTGATAATGACAGCATCCCATGAAGTTGGGTTATTGCTTTGAGGTGCTATACCCTTTTCGGTGACAATCGGGACAGACCGTATATTGTTATAGTTGGTTACACAGTCTCTAGTTCCTGGCACCAAAGTTCCATATTCAATATCGTTGTACGAAATTAGTACGGTTGGGTTTGTGGCCTGTTGGCCGGAATAAGTTGAAATGGCGTTTGATAGAGAAGCTGAAATCGGAAGAATGGTATCGCCGAGGGTTATCTCCTTCAGAAGCCCAGGATATGATGCGTCAAGTATTAAATAACCGTAAGGGCTTCCTTCCCTTGTGACACTGATTTCATAGCCACAGATAAGGCCGATTTGTTGGCATACGGGAACGATTTGCTCGATCTCTAAGTTCGCGGATCCGTCGACGATGGGCAACAGGGAAAGCGCGTAGTCTTGTGCTAGGTCTGATGTAAAAGCGACGGATGAGTTTGAGTCGGCAGCGAATACTCTTGTTGGGCGTGACGCGGATAAGCCGATGATCGAGGCTAGGCCGAGAAGAAACGAGCGACGTGATTGAACTCTGGGCATAATGTCTCCTGCCTATGGGGGGCAATATGCTGTCATTTTATTTGCTACAAAATACAATCTAATTCGGATTAAGGTAAATGGATGGAATTGCTCGATAAATGGTAGTGATTAGCGGACCGGTATCGCGATCCTCGTCACATACGCTCCCGGGTCGTCGCTGATGATGTCGTCGATGAGGGCGATTTCGCGCGAGGGACCGGCGGGGGACAGGTCGCGCTCGTGCATGTAATCGAGTAAGCGCTCATAGCGCGGGGCCGCCTGACCGTGCGTGCCGCGGAAGCTGACCGTCAGACACCGCGCGGCGGGACGTACTTCGACATCGCCCAGGTAGGTAATCGTCCGTGTCATCCAGCAGCAGAAAGACTTCGTCGTAGCCGTCAAAGTCGCCGCCGGCCAGGCGCTCGGCGCTAATCCCGACGCCTAAGTTGCCCAGAAAAACAAAGGTCTCGTGCTGGCCCTTCTGCAGCTGACGAATCTGCCACTCCAGCGCATAGGCGTCGGTAGGGTTGACGCGTTCACGCAGCACAGCGCAGCGGAGCTCGGGCGCATCGATTGTGCAGATGGTATCGAGCTCGGTGTTCAGGGCATCATGCAGCAGCGCAAGCCGGTTATCGATCTTGCGCGACACGCGTTCAAGTTCACGGCGCTTGCGCTCGATGAGCTCCTGCTGCTGAGCTAGCTGCCGCTGCATGAGGTCCACATCGCGCGTGGTCACAAACTCGCGGATTTGCGCCAACGGCAAGTCGAGAACACGCAGGTGGCTGATGGTGTTGAGGGTGGAGAGCTGCCGCGATCCGTAGTAGCGGTACCCACTCGTCGGATCGATGTGCGCCGGGTCCAGCAAGCCCATCTGCTCGTAATGGCGCAGCGTGCCCGCACTCAGGTTAAACAGACGCGCCACCTCGCCAATTCGGAGCAGGCCCTCGGTATGTTCAGTTGGCGAGTCGGTCACAGGACAGCTCCTTTCAATAGGGTCGGGGAGGGCGCCAGGCTCGCGTTGCCCCGCTACGCCATCAGTTTGTCAAAAGCTCCGCGGCGGTTGAGTACGGTAAATGCGACAACACAGATGACTGCCGACAAAATCGATCCGCACGGCGAGGCGATGCCCATGGGAAACAACGTATCGGAATAGGCGTTCGACAGCAGCCAGGCGCCGGGCACGCGAATGAGCGCCACCGCCAGCACGTTGTGCGCAAAGCCGATGTAACTCTTGCCATACGCAGCGAAAAAGCCGCTAAAGCAAATGTGGATGCCGGCAAAGATTGCGTCGAAAATATAACTGTGCATATAGCCGGTGCCGGCCGCGACCACCGCGGGGTCCTTGGCAAAAAAGCCGATAAACGCCGGCGCCACCAGCCACATCAGCACCGTGATTAGGCAGCCGTACACTACCGATATGGTCATGGCGTCCTTGAGTACCTGACGTGCACGGTCGCCCTTGCCCGCGCCGGCGTTTTGCGCCGTGAGCGCGCTGACGGTGGCACCCATGGAACTCGGCACAATGAACAAAAAGCTGATCATCTTCTCGACCAGGCCCACGGCGGCGGCGTCGACCAGGCCGCGATGGTTGGCGATGACGGTGATAAACATAAAAGCCACCTGGATGCAGCCGTCCTGTACTGCCACGGGCACGCCGATCTTAAGAATACTGCCGAGCACCTCGGGCTGGGGGCGCAGGTCGCTGCGCTTAACGTGGATGTTCGTGCGGCGGCTCTTAAGCCACACAAGCGCGAGGGCAACGCTTGCCGTCTGGGCGGTTACCGTGCCGAGTGCCGCGCCCACGGGGCCGAGCCCCATGTGGCCGATAAGCAGAAAATCGAGCGCGATGTTGATGATGCATGCCACGCCGATCACGTACATGGGCGAGCGCGAATCGCCAAGGCCGCGAAAGATGGCCGAGAGAATGTTGTATGCGGCAATAAACGGAATGCCGACAAAGCAGATACGCAGGTAGGCGGCGGTGCCTTCGACCGCCTCGGGCGGCGTGCCAATGAGCGCCACAACCTGCGGGCATAGTGCAAACAAGATGACGGCCAGTACCACCGAGACGCCCATAAACAGCGTGATGGTATTGCCGATGGCGGTCTCGGCGCGGTCGAAGCGGCGCGAGCCCACGGCATGGCCGACGATGACCGTCGTTCCCATGGCCAGGCCCACGAGCGTCACGGTAATGATATAGAGCGTCTGCGCGCCATTACCCACGGCGGTGATGCCGGCGGCGCCGCTAAACTGCCCCATCATGTACAGGTCGGCCATGCCGTAGAGCATCTGCAAAAAGTACGAGAGCATATAAGGCAGGGCAAAGACCGCGATGGTCTTAAGGACATTGCCGCGTGTGAGGTCGTGTTCCATGGGCGGGGCTTTCTGGCCGGGTTTGTTTACGTACCAGTGTAGTGAAAACCCTATAACGATTGTAGAGTCAAGGTTTGTGATGACGCCGGAGCGAAAAAGTCTCGCGCACCATTATTCCGAGTGAATATGGACACACATCACGAGAACTCGCCGCCGGCGCTAACCTTGCAGAAAACGATTTCGGAATACTTGACACCATTATTCGGCGCGCAATAATACGTGCGTTTGCGAACAACGTTTGATGGGGGTTGAACCTGCGTGCGCAATCTCAAAATACTGTTTTCCTATCTAGGGACATACCGTCGCGATGCCATCCTCGGCGTGTTCTTTGTGTCGGTCGAGACGGTGCTCGAGCTGTTTATCCCGGTCATCATGGCCAACATCATCGATGTGGGCGTGCCTGCGGGTGATATCAACTACATGCTGCTGCAGGGCGCGTACATGTTGGTGTGCGCTGCGCTTTCGCTGGTACTGGGCTTGGGTTATGCCCGCACGTCCGCCCGCGTTGCCTCGGGCCTAGGCGCTAACCTGCGCGAGGCCGAGCACAAAAAGATTCAGACGCTCGCTTTTGGTAACCTGGACAACTACGACGCCAGCTCGCTCGTCACCCGCATGACCACGGACATCACCGTTATCCAAAATGCTGTGGGCAACGGCTTTCGCCCTATGGTGCGCGGCCCGGTGACGCTTATCGTCGGCCTTATCTACGCGCTGATGCTGTCGCGCCCGCTCGCCACCGTCTTTGCGATCATCTTGCCCGTGCTGGCAATCGTACTGGGCGCCATCACCTATCGCGTCAGTCCGCTCTACCGCCAACTCCAGACCTCGATGGACCACCTCAACGGCGTGGTACAGGAAGACCTCACCGCCGTGCGTGCCGTCAAGGCCTACGTTCGTACCGAGCACGAGGAGGCCAAGTTCGACACCGTCAATACCGAGCTCGCGCGCACTGCGACAAAGACCTTTGGCAGCGCGGTGCTCAACCTGCCGGTGTTTCAGCTGTCGATGTACGTGGCTGCGCTCTCCATCCTGTGGATTGGCGGCCGCATGATTCTCGCCGGCAAGCTGGGCGTGGGCTCGCTCACGGGCTTTATGAGCTACGTGCTGCTGATCATGAATTCGCTCATGATGATTTCCAACGTGTTTTTGCTGCTCACGCGCGCTCTTACGAGTGTGGGCCGTATCGCCGAGGTGCTCGATGAGGAGCCCTTTATCGTCAACCCCGCGGGAGACCTCGCGATTGCGGCGCCAGCGGACGGCAGTATCGAGTTTCGCGACGTTTCCTTTAAATACCGCGCGGATGCAGCCGAGGATGTGCTCGAGCATATCGACCTTCGCATCGAGAGCGGCTCGACGGTGGGCATCCTCGGCGGCACGGGCTCGGGCAAGAGCTCACTTGTGCAGCTGATTGCGCGCCTGTACGACGCCACCGAAGGCGCCGTGCTTGTGGGCGGACGCGACGTGCGCGACTACGACCTCGCGACTCTACGCGACGCTGTGGGCATTGTGCTGCAAAAGAATGTGCTGTTTACGGGTACCGTGCGCGAGAACCTGCAGTGGGGCAATCCGCAGGCGTCGGACGATGAGCTCCTCGCGGCTTGCCGCGCGGCGTGCGTGGACGAGTTCCTCGATCGCATCGGCGGGCTGGACGGCGAGTTGGGCCAAGGCGGCGCCGGTGTTTCGGGTGGCCAGAAGCAACGCCTGTGCATCGCGCGCACGCTGCTCAAGCATCCGCGCGTGCTCATTTTTGATGACTCCACCAGCGCGGTCGATATGGCGACCGACGCTAAGATTCGCGAGCACATCGCTCGGATTCCCGATACGACCGTGCTCATCATCGCCCAGCGCATCGCGAGCATCATGGATGCCAATCGCATTGTGGTGCTGGACGACGGTCGTGTCCACGGCGTGGGCACGCACGAGGAACTGCTGGCGGGCGACAACATATACCAGGAGATTTACGCCTCGCAGATGGAGTTTGCGAGGAACGCGGACGCCGTCGGCGGCAGCGACGGTGGCTGCGCGAATGATCCGTTTTCCTCCGTCGCATGCGGATCACCCTTGGAAGGGGGTGAGTGCCATGCCTAAGACCGCAGCCCAAGCGCGCCCGGCCGACCTCAAGCGCACCGTGCGTCGCTTGCTCTCCTACATGGGGCATGCCAAGTTCTCGCTGCTCGCGGTGGGCGTGCTCGCCTCCGTTGCCGCCATCGCGAGCCTCGCCGGCACCTACATGGTGCGCCCCATCGTTAACGGTTTGGCTACGGGCGGGGAGGAACTGCTCGCCAAGCAGGTCATCCTGACGGCGGTCATCTACGCCGCGGGCGTGCTCTCGGCCCTGGGCTACTCGCAGATCATGGTGCGCGCGGCCCAACGCGTGGTGTCCGATATTCGCCGCGACCTGTTTGCGCACATCCAGACGCTGCCGCTCAGTTATTTTGACAGCACGCGCTCGGGCGACATCATGAGCTTTTTCACCAATGACGTCGACACCGTCTCCGAGGCGCTTAACAACAGCTTTGCCAACGTGATTCAGGCCGCCATTCAGGTTGTGGGCACCACGGCCATGCTCATCATCCTTAACTGGCAGCTCACGATTATCACGCTCGTGTGCGATGCGGCCATTGTGCTGTATGCGCGCTACTCGGGCGCGCGCTCTAAGCGTTTCTTTGCTGCCCAGCAGGCATCGCTTGGCGACCTGGACGGATATATCGAAGAGATGGTCTCGGGCCAAAAGGTCATCAAGGTCTTTAACCGCGAGGCGGCGAATGTTGCCGGCTTTGCCTGCCGCAACGACGAGCTTCGCCGCACCGGCACCGCCGCCGTGAGCTATGCCAACTCCATGGTGCCCATGACCGTCGTGATTGGCTACGTCAACTATGCCATCGTCGCCGTGGCGGGCGGCATGCTCTGCATCAAGGGACTCGCCGACGTAGGTGCGCTCGCGAGCTACCTGGTCTTTGTGCGCCAGGCCGCCATGCCCATCAACCAGTTTACGCAGCTCGGCAACTTCTTGCTTAACGCACTGGCCGGTGCCGAGCGCCTGTTTGCGGCTATGGACCTTAAGCCCGAGGTGGACGAGGGCTGCGTGGAGCTGGTGCAGACGGGCGACGCCGCGTGGGCGTGGAAGATTCCCGAGGGCCAGGGCGTGGGCGTCTACGGGCACTTGCATGACGTGGCAGCCGTTGATGAGTCGGGTCGCGCGGTGGCCACCGACGGCACCGAGCTCACGTGCGGCTTGGTCCCGCTTGCCGGCGACGTGCGCTTCCATGCCGTGGACTTTTCCTACGTGCCGGGCGCCCGCGTGCTCACGGACCTCAACCTGTTTGCCAAGCCGGGGCAAAAGATTGCGTTTGTGGGCTCCACGGGCGCCGGCAAGACGACCATTACCAACCTCATCAACCGCTTCTACGAGGTCGATGACGGCGAGATCACGTACGACGGCATCGACGTCAAGCACATTGCCAAGGCCAGCCTGCGCGGGTCGCTCGGCATTGTGCTGCAGGACACGCACCTGTTTAGCGGCACCATTGCGCAGAACATCCGCTTTGGCAAGCTCGACGCGACCGACGAGGAGGTGCGCGCCGCTGCCGAGGCCGCCTGCGCAGACTCGTTTATCCGCCGCCTGCCGCGGGGCTACGACACACCGGTCACGGCCGACGGCGCCAACCTGTCGCAGGGTCAGCGTCAGCTGCTCGCCATCGCGCGCGTGGCCGTCGCCGATCCGCCGGTGCTCATCCTGGACGAGGCCACGAGCTCCATTGACACGCGTACCGAAAAGCTCATCGAGCGCGGTATGGACCGCATCATGCGCGGACGCACCACGTTTATGATCGCGCACCGCCTGTCCACCGTCCGCGACGCCGACGCCATCATGGTCCTCGAACACGGCCGCATCATCGAGCGCGGCACGCACGAAGAGTTGCTCGCCCAGCACGGCGAGTACTGGCAGCTGGCGCATGGCTTAAAAGAGTTGGATTAACCCGTTCGAGCACGATGCTTTGACCCCTCCGTGCTCCTCACCTCGACTCAAACCATCACAACATTCGACACTTTTCGCCAAAATCGGGAAAAGCATCGAATGTTGTGATGGTTTTTCTGCCACTCGACCGGGTGGAATCGCTTTCTTGCGCACGAAGGTGTGCGAACCCGTGAGCAGGGGAATAAGGTTGGTTATCCGACTCCATTGGAGGGCTCATGGACCTGCCGATCGTCCTGTCCCATAAGACCGCCTGGCTGTACCACAACGTGGCGCGCCCGTCCGAGCCGCTCTCGCGGGCAAGTAGCCTATACGATGAGGACTCGCTTGCTAACGAGGCGGAGCCGACCGCGAGCCTGCCCAAATTGGGACTCGATGCCAAGGGACTGAGGGCTTCGACGGCAGTTGGGATCGTTGCCGACTATCTGGTTTCGCTCGGTATTCCACGAGAAGAGCTCGATCATATCGACACGCTCGTCAACTTCGATTTTGAGCGCTCGACGCCGGCTGGATTTAGGTGCCACGTGTTTGGAGCGCCGGTACCTCCAAGCCATCTTATCGAGGTGGCAGAGGGCCTTCTGGTGGTTGATGAGGTCATGTGCTTTGTCCAAGCGGGTTCGTGGATGAGCGAGCCCGAGCAGCTGGAATATGGCTACGAAATCTGTGCCCGATACCATTTGAATCATCTGTCGACAGGCGATTATATCGAGATGGGGCAGAGGTACACCGTTGCCGATTTGATTGCTTATTGCAATGAGAACCGATCTCGCCAGGGGGCTATACGCGCGGCCACCGTGCTCAAGCGCGTGCATGATGGCGCGCGGTCGCCCATGGAGACGGCCACCGCAATCATGGTCGTAGCAAAACGTTCCCAGGGAGGGCTGGGACACGCCAAGGTCGAGCTCAACCATCGGGTCGATGTTCCCAGCGAGTTCAAATATCTCGCTAAGTCCGGGTATTTCGAGATCGACGTATATGCGCCTGCGAGCGGTACGGGGATTGAATACAACGGCTCGGACCATCTTGATAAACAGCGCAGCGCGTCGGATGCGGAGCGTATGACCGTGCTGAGCGCGCTGGGCTTTAGGATGATCGTCCTTACCGGGACTCAGTTTGCCCACCAGCTGCAATTGCACCGGGCGATGAACGCCATCGCGCTCGCTATGGGCCTCAAGTGCGATCGAAGCGAAGCGTTTCAGAAACGTCAGAACGACCTGCGAGAATTCGTGATTCGGCACTGGGACGGCGGCCTTTAGGGACGTTCCGGTCCTTCTGCGGGGTGCCGTGGGCAGGCAAACCATCACAACATTCGACGTTTTTTGCCAAAAACGGGAAAAGCATCGAATGTTGTGATGGTTTGCGTGCTGAGGATGGGCTTGGAAAGTCCGTTTTGCTCGAAGCGACCTGTCCTGTCATACGGGTGTCGGCGTGATTCTCTCGTGGGGTATTATGTTTTCCGAAGAATAAAACGCCGCGTGAGGGGAGGGCTGCGTGGACGGGCACGTGCAACATGACGGTTTTGGCCGCGATATCAACTACCTGCGCATTGCCGTTACCGACAAGTGCAATTTCCGCTGCATTTACTGCATGCCGGCCGATGGCGTGGTGCCCCGCGCGCACGACGAGCTGCTCAGCGCCGAGGAAATCGCCCGCTTTGTGCGCCTGGTGGCGGGAGAGGGCATTCGCCGCGTGCGCCTGACGGGTGGCGAGCCGCTGGTCAGCCGCCGTATCATCCCGCTCATTCGTGACATCCGCGCGATTCCGCAGATCGAGGACATCTCGCTCACCACCAACGGCGCCCTGCTGCCCAAGCTAGCGCCGCAGCTCAAGGATGCCGGGCTTAACCGCGTCAACATTTCGCTCGACACACTCGACCCCGAGCTGTTTGGAAAGATCACGCGCCTGGGTCGACTCGAGCAGACCATGGCCGGCGTCGACGCGGCGCTGGCTTGGGGCTTTGAGCCCGTTAAGGTCAACTGCGTTGTGGTGCGCCGGCTCAACCAGGATGTGGCGGCCCTCGCACGGCTGACCGTCGACCGCCCCATCCACCTGCGCTTTATCGAATACATGCCCATCGGCGACGAGCGCACCAGCTCGCATTGCGCTGTGGACCCGCATGCGCCCGCGCTCAATCCCGAGCTGTGGGACGTGAGCGATACCGTGCCGAGCGACGAGCTGCGGGCGCGCATCAATGCCGGGGCCACCGCGGCGGGACTGGGCGAGCTCGAGCCGCTCGACATCAACGACGCTCCTGCTGGTGCGGGCCCTGCGCGCTATTGGCACTTTCCGGGTGCGGCGGGAACGGTTGGCTTCATCAGCGCCATGTCCAACCATTTTTGCGCGAATTGCAACCGTCTGCGCCTGACGGCCGATGGCAACGTGCGTCCGTGCCTGTTTAGCGATGCCGAGTATTCGGTGCGTGAGGCGCTGCGCCGTGGTGATGATATGCAGGTACTTTCGATTTGGCGCGATGCCGTGGCCCACAAACCGCAGGAACACGCGATAATTGAGGGCACGCAACGATTTATGTCCCAAATCGGAGGATGATCATATGGCCAAGAGCAGGTACGCCGATGCCACCAAGGCCGCTCGCAGGGCCGCGATGTCTGCCCACAAAGCCACGGCTGCGGCGAATGCTGGTAATGCCGACGCGTCCGCGCAGCCGTCTGCCAGCGCTGCCACCGAGCCCGCCCGCGACGCCCGTCGTGACGAGTTGACGCACGTGGACGCCAAGGGCGAGGTACGCATGGTTGACGTGTCCGACAAGGCCGAGACCCATCGCATTGCCATCGCCGAGGGTACCATCCTCATGCATCCCGAGACGCAGGCCATGGTGCTGCAGGACCGCGCCAAAAAGGGCGACGTGCTTGCCTGCGCGCGCGTGGCGGGCATCATGGCCATCAAACGCACGAGCGACATCATCCCCATGTGCCATCCGCTGCTCATTACCAAGAGCAAGTGCGACATTGCGCCCATCGCTGCGGCGGGGACGCCGGCCGAGGACGTGCCCGAGGGCTGGGCGCCGGCGCGCGCGGACGGGCAGGTTGGCTTTCACGTACTGGTTACGGCCGGCGTGACGGGCAAGACGGGTATCGAGATGGAGGCCCTGACCGGCGCGAGTGCCGCGTGTCTGACCATCTACGACATGTGCAAGGCCGTCGATCGCGGCATGGAGATCGTCGACGTGCGCCTGCTGCACAAGGAGGGCGGCCGCTCGGGCGTGTGGGATCGTGCCGAGCGTCAGGCCGCTGCTGTTGAGGCCGTGGCCGCTGACGGTGCCACACTCACAAGCGCGCCCGTCGCCGTCGCGCCCGTAGCTCCTACTCCGGCTGTCCCCGCGATCGCGTTTATCGGCTACCAAAACTCGGGCAAGACCACGCTCGTCGAGAAGGTCATTGCCGAGCTCACCCGCCGCGGCCTGCGCGTGGGTTCGCTCAAGCATCACGGGCACCACGGCTTTGATATCGATGTGCCCGCTAAGGACACCTGGCGTCATCACCAGGCCGGATCCAAGCACGTGGGCCTCATCTGCGCCACGCGCTGGGCGGAGTACGCCGACACGCGTGAGGAGGACGAGATGCCCGCGCGCGAGCTGCTGTCGCGTTACAACGATGTCGACGTGGTGATCATCGAGGGCTACAAGACCGAGGGCTTCGACAACATCGTCGTCGCGCGCTCCGGTGTCGACCGTCTGCGCGGCAAGAGCTCGCTCGACCTGGTCGACGGTCACACGCTGGCCCTTGCCTGCAACGAAGCCCTGGCGCGTCAGGCCTTCGACGCCGGCTTTGCGACCCGAGCCATCAACATCAACGACGCCCGAGCCATCTGCGACCTGATCCAAGACCATCTGGCCTAAAACCTGCCAAAAAGGGACAGGTTTATTTTGGCAGGTTCTATCTGGGCAAACGTCATTTCCACCACAAAGGGGCCAGGCACCTTTGTGGTGGATTTTGCTTTAGTAGATGTGTGGGACATGCCTTACAATCTACCAAGTAGTTCATGACGGGCGAAAAACGGAGAGAAGGGGCTTGATGCGTCCTTAATGTTTCATGCGGATAGATTGATTTGACAGACGGTGGCGAATGCCCGCCGTCCGCATTCGTATGAAATAAGGAGTCTCCATGCTCGCCTCTCTTTTCTCAAAGCCTCAATCATCGCTGTCCGTGCAGGCCAAGCGCCTGGTGGCGATGCGCTTCCTCATATATACCGGCTTTCAGACTAGTTATTTTATCGGTGTCATCGGAACGCTCACCTATGCAGACGGTGCCTCGGTCGTGGCGACATCGCTGGCCGTCCTTTTTATGAACGTATTCGTGATCTTGGGATCCTTTGCGGGTGGCGCGGCGCTCGACGCCTGGGGCCCGCGCCGTCATTTCTTGCTGAGCATCGTGGGCACGCTGGCAACCGGCGCGGCGATCCTCGTTTTTGGCAGCGCGACCGGCATCGTCCTGCTCGGCGCGGTGCTCCTGGGCTTCGTGATGGGGTTTGCCCAGCCCATCGCCACGTCCTATCCGGCATATCTCACCGATGATCCCGTCGAGCTCAAAGACATCAACTCCGCCATCGCCATGTTCTCAAACGTGAGTATCATCGTTGGCCCCACGCTGGGCGGCTTTGTCGCAGCTGCTGCGTCGTCGCGTGCGGTGTTCGTGCTCATGATGATCTTTACCGTACTGGCGCTTATTGCCGGTTGGGGCTTTAGGCCGCAGACCAGCCATGTCGCCGGGCATGCGGATGCCGATTCGGCAGAGGAAGGGGAGCGTGCGGGACGAAGCTCCAATCCCAGCACGTCCTCCCGCGTCACCTTCGCGACCAGCATCAAGACGGTCTTTACCAATAGCGTTCTCGCCCTGCTGTTCTGCATTATTTTCCTTTCAAACTTTGGCTACGGTGCCTTCGACCCGCTGGAGTCGTTCTTCTACCGTGATGTCCTGCACGTCGGTGTCGAATGGATGGGCTGGCTCTCGTCGGCCAGCGGTGTCGGCGCGGTGCTGGGCGCCGTCCTCGCGCTCCGCTTGCCGCCGCACCTGGTCAACCTTAAAACCCTGCTCGTGGCGCTCATGTCCGTGGGCCTGGGAAGTTTGCTCTATGTGGGGACACCGTACGTGGGTGTAGCCCTCGTCGGCCAGATTGCACTGGGCATAGCTTGGGGCATCGTCAACCCGCTCCACAACACGATTGTGCAAACGACGGCCCCGCTCGAGCAGCTTGGTCGCGTGAACTCGGTCATGGGCTTTGGCAACATGTTTGCCGGCGTAGCCCCGCTGGCGATTGCCCCGTGGCTGGCGGCGACATTTGGCGTGCAGCAGACGCTCGTAGGGGCGGGTATGGTCGTGACGGCAGTTCCCGCGGCGTTGCTGTTGTTTGGCCGCCGGCACTTGGATCGTGCCGCAAAGCAGTAAAAACCATCACAACATTCGATGAAAATCGCGATTTTGCCGAAAAACGTCGAATGTTGTGATGCTTTGCGCCCCGGGCCCGATTGCCACAAAGGGGCCAGGCTCCTTTGTGGTGATCGGGCCCCAACGGTCTGCGCCTTGGTATACCATGTACGCCGTTCACGAATACACCCCACACCGCCGCACAACCCAGAAAGGCCCCCATGGACACCACCTTCAGCCACATCAAAGCCGTGTTCTGCGATATCGACGGCACACTGCTCACGAGTCAGCACACGGTGTCCCCGCGCACCGTGGCGGCGATCCGCGCCCTGCGCGAGCGCGGCGTGCTCTTTGGCCTGTGCACCGGGCGCGACGCCCACGCGACCGAGGCCATGTACGAGCTCTGGGGCATCGAGGGCCTGGTAGACGTGATGGTGGGCTGCGGTGGCGCCGAGGTCATCGACCGCGCGCACGACATCAACGAGCTGAGCTACCCGCTGCCGGGCGAGACCATCGCGCGCATCTGCAAGCACATGGCGGACCTTCCGGCAACACCCGTCTGCCCCCGAGACGGCGTGTTCTACGTGCCCGAGAGCAACGCGTGCGTCGAGCATCTGTCGCGCGTCGACGGCGTGCCCTACCAGGTGGTCGATTTTGCCGAGTTCTTGCGCGAGCCGCAGCCCAAGGTGATGTTTACCATGGCGCCCGAGGTGATGCCGCGGGTGATTGAGCGGGCGTCGACATTTGCCGATGACACCGTTAAAGCGGCGGCTCTGCAAACCACGCAGCGGCTCTACGAGTTCATGGATCCGCGCGTGTCCAAGACGCGCGGCCTTGTGCGCGTGGCGGAGCTCAACGACATGGAGCTCCAGGACATCTGCGTGTTTGGCGATGCGGACAACGACACCTGCATGGTGGCTGACGCCGGCGTGGGCGTGGCCATGGCAAACGGCAGCGACGCCACCCGTGCCGCCGCCGATTTTGTAACCGCCAGCAACGACAAAGACGGCATCGCGATCTTTATCGAGGAACATCTGCTATAGCGCCGGGGGAGAACCACCGCAAAGGGGACAGGCTCCTTTGCGGTGGCCTCAGGCGATTTGGGCGAATTGATGCCTAAAATCTGTGCGAAAATTCAAATATTGTTGTCTGAACATCATGCTTCCAACTGCCGATGGGTTAAAGATATTCCCATCAACTTGGTAGTCTATTCCTCCCGGTTAATGATCTACCGTTCACGGTCGATTTTCGACCGTTCACAGGACGCATGCTCTTGAGCAAAATGTTGTGCAAATAAACAAAATGCTATTAAAAAAATGATAATTAGCTTAATTACCAGTAGAAATAGATATTTCATAGCGAATAAACGAAGGTAAATCCGAGCAAATGTCAAGAGAATTGAGAATTGAGAATTCGCTACAAAACTATCGATATTTTTGCTTAGATGTTCAAACAATCGTTACAATATGTACTACAAGCGTGCGCAATTACAGATTGCGCAAATACGTTTGATAGTGAAAGAGCAAGATCGCGGTCTCTTGGGGAGGAGACATCGATGAAAGCGAATTCAGAAAAAACTAAGCAGAGTAAAAAAGCGACGCGCCGTGTACTGGCAGGCGTTTTGTGCGGAGCCTCCGTGTTGAGCCTGGTACTGTCGCTCGTCATGCCTCCGATCTCGCAGGCCATTGCCAACGATGCCCAGACGGTTCCTGCCGAGGAAACTGTGATGGGGGGGGGTTCCTCAAGTGAGTCTACTGGTGTAGACAACACTACCAACGGGGATACCGAAAACCAGAATAGCGACGAGGTCGACGGCGGCGAGGCCGACTCTTCAAATGGTGTTGAGCAGGGTCAGTCTGAGGATCAGCCTGAGGGCGAGTTGCAGGTCGAAGACGGCGAGTCGTCGGATGACGGCGCCGTTATGGCAGCTGCGGAAGGTGGGCAAACCGAAGCGGCGCCCGTCGAGATAAATAGCGCTGACGATTTGAAAAACAAGTTGGAGAATGCAAGCGGTGTCGCTAGCTTCAAGCTTATGAATGATGTCGATACCGGCGGGACAATCCAGCTTGGCAAGGACGGCAGCAAGATCACGCTGGATCTAAACGGTCACAAAATTAAACACGAGAGCTCGAGCCAGCCCCTGTTCAACATTACGGGGGGCGCGACGTTAACCGTCATGGATAGTCAGCAAGCTGAAGTGGATGATCCAACGGGCGACAAATATGTATGCTCCGACAACACATTTAGCAAAAATGGCAACTTTGCCTCTGTGGCCCCTGATGAGACTTCTAATATTCCTACAAATCTCACCTACTATGTAACCGGATCGTCCGTAAATCCAGATGGCATTAGCACTACCGAGGCTCTTTATAAACATGAAGCTACCATCGGCGGCGCCATCGTGGCGTGCAATAGTAACGACAAATTGAAGCTCATCAATCTTTATGGCACTAATGGTAAGGGCGGTACGTTCAATCTTGAAAGTGGCGTGCTGACGCAAGGACAGGGCTGTAAAGTTGCCAACTTGGTCTACGCCGAGAACGGTTCTACCGTCAATATGAGCGGTGGCTACGTTTGCGGTGCCTCTACGGGAACCTCGGGCACCGGCGCTGGCATTATGGTGTCTAATGAAAAGGGTGCTGCTTCGACCCTTAATCTAACCGGTGGCGTTATCGCAGGTAACTACGCTCCCAATGGCGGCGGCGTGTACGCTAAGGGCTCAATGGTCAACGTGGATGGCAGCATTATCTCCGGCAACGGTACGTTTGGTAGCCAGTCTGGCTACGGCGCAGGTATCTGTGCGTTCGAATCAACCGTTAACGTTACGAGCGGCTACATCACCAATAACAAGTATCAGTTCTACCAAGATACCGATTCGACTAATTGGGTGCACAAGGGCGGCGGTTGCCACGGTGGTGGTGGTATTGCTGCTTTTAATGGCGGTAGCCTGAAGATTAACGGTGGCTACATCACCGGTAACTATTCTGCCGAGGCCGGTGGCGGTATTTATGCTGGCGCTTGGAAGCAGGCTCTTTCCACGTTTACGTTCTCTGGTGGAACCATCGCCAGCAATGTGGCGCAAAACTCAGAGGGTGGCGGTATCCGCATTGCTGCGCCTACCGTTGGTGTGTTTGAAGTTGCGAATGGTTCACACGCTTATATCACCAACGATACGACCAATACCACTAATGACTGGGGCGGTGGCGGCGTGTTCGTCCAGGGCGGCAACAGTGATGAAAACGTTAATTCAGCGACTCTTAAGATTTACAACGCGCTGATTACTAACAATTCGGCCGAGGGCTATGGCGGTGGCTTCGCTGCCTGCCCGACCGGCAAAACGGCTATTACCGATACCAATGGTATTGCGATTTTCGGAAACCGCGATGAAAACGGCGCCCACCTATCGGGTGGTACTAATGGTAAGAATGAAGATCAGCCCACAACCGTTAAGGGCGGCGAAATCACTGATACCTTCAAGCAAAACGGCCATAAGGATCTATTCCTGATTCGCAAGTCAGATAATAGCGACTACATCGCTGCCGTAACTGGTCAGATGCTTGGTGGCGGCGCTGCCAACTGGAGGGGCACGATCGACGGTCAGCCGCCTACGACCATCGGCAAGTACGAGGGCGCCCAGGCTAAGTACATGATTGGCCTCGATGCAGATCCTTCCGATGGTGATCAAGGGCTTGCCCGTGATAATGCCACGCTCTTCATCACGGGCAACAAATCCAACATCCACGGCGGCGGCATCATGACCAACGGCGACGTTGTCGCTGGTTCCACCATGCAGGTGAGCGTGTACCCCAAGATGAAGCTCAATGGCACTAAGGCGCTAATGGGTCGTGCGCTTAAAGACGGAGAGTTCAAGTTCCAGCTGCTCAAACAGGGTACAAACAAGCAGGATCCCTCGTTTGCCGATCACAAGCTGCGACTCAATGGCTGCACAAAAGTTGGCAATGGGGTCACGAATGATGGCGGCGGCAACTTTGCCTTTAATCTGGGCGAGGTCTATTCCGATGACTCGATCGTCTACTACCTCGTTGAGGACCCCGGTGACAATCCCGTTTCTGGCGTGACTTGCGACGAGACTATCTACAAGATAGATCCTAAGGTCGTAAAGGATGAAAAAAAGTCGCATAAGGTGCTTGATATCGAGTACACGTACTATACGGTCAGTAGTGTGGCAATCACCACAATCGCCGCTAATGGTACTACGTCTGTTGCTACGGTTTATCCAATACCCGAAGGTGACGTTGCAAACGTCGCGCTAACAAGCTCAAAGACTTTCACCAACACATACACGCCGTACGACTCCAAGGGTTCCTGGACTCCGGCGGCTACGAAGGTTGTCAAGGGTGGCGAGATGAAGAAGTTTACGCTTCAGCTCGCGACCGACAAGGAGTTCACGAGCATCGTCAACGATAAGTCGACCAAGGCTGACGGCTCCAAGTCCCAGACCTTGGACTTCGACGAGATTGAGTACAAACTCAATCAACTCGAAAAGCTCGAATCTGACCCTACCGGTCGTGGTGCAAGCAAGACCTTCACCTATTACGTCCGTGAACAGCGGCCGACGACGCCGTTCACGAACTACGAGTATGACCAGTCGGTCTATCAAATTACGGTCAAGGCGGCTGATAACTCTAAAGGCAAGATAGACATCTCTGCAACCTACAAGCAGATTCAAGATCGTAATGGTAATCTGGTGACCGACGACACTGAGCATACGTTCACCGACTCCACCCCCACCTTCACCAACACCTACTCCACCACTCTGCCTCTTTCCGGTATGTCGGGCGTCACTCTGACGTACCTTGCCGGCGCGGCGGTGCTTTGCGCTGCTGCGGCCTGGATGCACATTCGTCGTAAGGCGAATGCGAAGGGAGGTAAGCGTCGTGAATAAGAAAGTTTGCTCCTTCCCGATCTTGTTTGCGCTGTTTGCCCTCCTGATCGGCACCTGCGCGGTTGTGTTCCCCGCTTCCGCGCAGGCCGCGCCGACCTCGACCGGTTCCATCACGGTGAGCGGCACCGTGGCGAGCAGCTACGACGCCTACCGGATCTTTAGCGCCAACGTCGTCGACGGCGACAGCGACGCCAAGATCGCCACCGACCTCGCCTGGGCAAGCGACGCCGTGCGCGACGCCGCACTGCCTGTGCTGCACAGCGCCGGCACGCCCAATTCCCAGACCACCGCGCAGGAAGCTGCCGAGTGGCTCAACACCGATTCCCACCTTACGAGCGCGCTGAGCGCACAGCTCGCTCGTTCCCTCCAGAGCTCTGGCGCCGTGCCCGTGGCCCTTAACGCGGGCACGACGGCCGAGCTGCCCTGCGGCTACTGGCTCATCGTCGCCGACGACGACGCCATCGCCCAGAACGAAGCCGGCACCGCGCCGATCATGGCGCTGGTGGGCGGCAGCGCCGTCACCGTCAAGCCCAAGGCGGCGACCCCCAAGGTCGCCAAGCACGTGCTGGAGGACGGCACCGCCGCCTGGCAGAAGGCCGCCGACGCCACGGTCGCCGACGACCTGTACTGGCGCCTCTCTGCCACGGTCCCGGCGGGCCTTGCCGCCTACGACACCTATACGGTGCGGTTCGTCGACACCATGAGCGCGGGGCTCGACCCCTCCAAGGTCGCCGCGAGCATGCGCGTGTACGTGGCGGCGGGCGCGGACGGTGGCTTTGACGCCGTCCCGACCGGCAAGGACGGGCGCACCGGTACCGAGCCCGCGCAGGGCTGGACCGACATCACGGCCCAGTGCGCCACCAAGGTAGCGGCCGACGGCAAGACCTTCACCGTGCGCACCGGCGACCTCATCGCCGCGCTCGGCGGGGCCGACGCCTTTACCGCGGGCGCCCGCGTGGTTGCCGTGTACAATGCGCCGCTCAACAGCGCATGCAACCACGGCATCGCGAAGGGCAACCCCAACGAGGTCTACCTGCGCTACCCGCGCTCTCCCTTTGCCGACCAGTCCGGCGACGCCGGCTTTACCCGCACGCCGAGCGACGACGCGTGCGCCTACACCTGGGATCTCGCGCTCACCAAGCGCGGCAGCGACGGCGACAAGCCGCTTGCCGGGGCGGTCCTGAGCATCACCGACGACCGCGGTCGCACACTGGCGGCCGACGGCACG
Organism: Collinsella aerofaciens; assembly: GCA_030826265.1. Taxonomy (GTDB): domain Bacteria; phylum Actinomycetota; class Coriobacteriia; order Coriobacteriales; family Coriobacteriaceae; genus Collinsella; species Collinsella aerofaciens_AY. The sequence continues at coordinate 37,120 of JAPJOH010000009.1, read as the reverse complement.
TGGGATGCGGATGGCAAGGCCGCCGTCACCACGGGCGAGGACGGCCGCGTGACCGTCTCGGGCGTGGACTCGGGCAAGCTGGAGGTCCGCGAGCTCAAGGCGCCCAAGGGCTACACCGCCTTCGAGGGCACACGCTCCGCGACGGTCAAGGCCGAGGGTCTGGACGTCGACCAGGTGGCCGCCGCCAAGCCCAAGCTCACCATCACGGCCGAGTCGCCCCTGCGCGCCGACAGCGCGGACGGGTCGACGGGCAGCTTGGAGGCGTCGCTCATCAACACGCCCACCGGCACACCCCCTAGCATTACCACCGGAGGCTTTATGCCCTCGACTGGCGATATGGCAATGTACGCCGCGGCCGCCGCAGCGGTCGCCGGAGCCGCGCTCATCGTGGTCGCGCTCCTGGTCAAGCGGGGAGGTGGCAGCCATAAAGAGTAGCTGGCAGCCCCACAGAGAGCGGGGCGAGACATAGCGAAGCAGATGCTAAGACACAGACAGATGATGACCGATCGAATGAGTTACAAAGTAGAAAGCAGAGGAAAGAAGATGCACATGAACAAGAACATCGCACGACTGGCAGTAACCGCCGGCCTCACAGCAGCGCTGAGCTTCGGCGGCGTCATGGCCCCGGTCACGATGGCGTTTGCTGAGGGTACGCCGGTGGCTACGACGAGTGGCAACGTGACGATTAATGAGGAGACCTACAAGGATACGACCTTTAAGGGTATCCAGATTTTCAAGGCTAAGGTTACGCAGGACCAGAAGAGCGAGGGAGTCTGGGATTCCACTGGCGATAAGACCCTTTCCGATATTGATTGGGCAAATAATTCCGTGAAGGCTGCAGTGACTACGGCGTTTGATAATGTTGATAATGGCTCTAAACCTAGTGATTTGCCTAACGATAATTCCGCTCAGGCATGGGTCAACTTCATCAATAACCACAGTTCTGAAGTTGTGGGCAATAACGTCAATGCCGGAAGTGTGCTCGACATGATTGCTAAGTCGCTTGAAGGCCAGACGTGGACAGATGCGAAGAGTGGTACCCCGGGAACATTTGAGGGCATCGATGCCGGCTACTGGCTCTTTGAAACGAAGTCGGTCGGTGCAACTACTGGAGCAGATCGCAATAAAGACGCTTACACCTCACCGATCTTCGCTGTCGTCGGTGGCGAAGATGTAAAGGTGGAGCCCAAGAAGGATGTCCCCAGCGTTACCAAGGCAGTCAAGGACGATAACAACGGTAGTTTTGTGACAGATGGGAACAAGGACGTTTTCGAGGCGCCCAATAGGGTTGCGGACTCTGCATCCGACCAGCTGATTGAGTACCAGCTTGCAGGTACCGTGGCCAGCAATATCAATACTTACGAAAAGTACAGCTATACCTTTACTGATGATCTGCCTTCTACGATGGTTCCCAACCTCTCCGACGGTAAACCTGTTGTTGAGGTCAAGATTGACAATGCTAAGGTCAAGGAAGGCTACTACACTGCGAACTACGTCACTGATCAAGGAAAGAACGAGCTTGTTGTTTCTTTTGACAACCTTAAGGGAGAAATTAAATCTGACAAGGATAAGGATATTACCGTTAGTGGTAGCTCCAAAATCTATGTGAACTATAAGGCAAAGCTCAACCCTACTAAGGTTAACGCCGATATACTCGGTAAAGGCCAGAAGAATACCGTTACTCTGACCTATTCCAATAACCCCCACTCTAACGAAACAGGTACAACAGTCGTGCATCCCGCCTACGACTACACCTACGGCATTGACGTCACCAAGGTTGGTAATGAGGAAACCCCTAAGAAGCTCTCCGGTGTTGTGTTCAAGCTGCAGGAGAAGAACGACGAGGGCGAACTCGAGAATATGTTCATCGATTGCACCGGTGTAAAACAGACGAACGCCGAGAAAGCCAAGCTTACCACGGATTCCAGCGGCAAGATTAACGTTGTCGGTCTCGATGAGGGCACTTATGTCCTCACAGAGGTCACGCCCGCACCTGGCTACGATAACTCTCACGGCGACAAAGGCATCACGTTCACCATTACAAGCGATGAGCTTTCCGAGAACGACACCACCGTGGTTACCCCTAAGGCTAAGGTAACTGATGGAGACAATCAGACGCTCGTCAAAGTCGAAAACTCCACTGACGGCATGGTGCACCTCACCGTTACCGATAAGAAGGGCTCCAACCTCCCGCTGACCGGTCTCAACGGCGTGACCTTCACCTGGATCGCTGGTGGCGCGGTGCTGTGCATCGGCGTGGCGCACCTCATCCGCAGCCGTAAGCAGGCTGAGGAGTCCGAGCAGGAGTAACGCTCGCTCACCCATCCCTTTGGCAGGTGGGATGTGATGGCCATGAGACTTGCGGACACTCTTCTCGTCCATCCACGTTCTTGCTTTGCCATTCTCTTTTCGGGGCAGACTCCGCACTGGAGTCTGCCCCGTTTTTTGGGATAACGCAGCCAGCCTCCATTGTCCGATGGATCAGGCGTATGAATATCGAACAGATGTTTGTCAAAATCGCGTTTACCAGCTGTGGGTGCATACACTCGCAGTAAAATACCCTTGCGACGCATCCCGTGCGCGGGCGGCCGACGACTCGATCGGAGGTCCCCAAATGCTGAAATTCCTTAACGCGCTCGCCGCCCTCGCGGCGGTGGGCTCGTTCGTCATCGCGTTTCTTGACTCGTATGAGGTTCGGTTTAAGGTCCGTAGGCGCACGCGCGGTGCGGACGGTAGAAGGCATTTGCGCCGCAACAGGCGCAAATAAGAATGCCCGGGGTTAGAGGCCCGGGCATTTAACAACACCGGAAACTGGTCGCCCGCGCTCCAAAGTACTTACGCGGGGTGCGTCGTTTCCTGTAGCTATTGTATCCCGAATCGCCCCGCCGATTCGGGACATTTTGAAAACTCAAACACGTCGGGCAAACCCGGACAATGCGGCCAGGCTCCGCTGGATGAAGAACCGTGTTTGTAGCTATCGAACAAATGTTTGTCAAAATCGCGTTTACCAGACGTAGTGCGTGCAGCCGCAGTAAAATATCCTTGCGACGCATCTCGTGCGCGGGCGGCCGACGACTCGATCGGAGGTCCCCAAATGCTGAAATTCCTTAACGCGCTCGCCGCCCTCGCGGCGGTGGGCTCGTTCGTCATCGCGTTTCTTGACTCGTATGAGGTTCGGTTTAAGGTCCGTAGGCGCACGCGCGGTGCGGACGGTGGAAGGCATTTGCGCCGCAACAGGCGCAAATAAGAATGCCCGGGGGTAGGATCCCGGGCATTTAACAAAACCAGAAAACTAGGCCGCCCGCGCTCTCGTACACTTACGCGGGGTGCGTCGTTTTCTATTGACATTGTATCCCGAATCGCCCAGCCGATTCGGGACATTTTGAAAACTCAAATGCTGGCTTATCCTCGACTGGACGGTGCAGTCTAGCTGCGTTGTCTGGCGCGGAAGCTCGCTAATCGAGTATTATTTGTTTAGACAACCTGAGCTGTAGAGGAGTGACTGGCGATGGTGCAGGGCGCCAAACATATGAAGAGCAATAACACCGCGGCCAACGGTGGCTCAAGCCCTCAACCCAAACCTCAACCAAAGCCCAAGCGCCGTCGCAAGCGGCTGCCGCGCTGGGCCGACCGGCTCATCACCATCATCATCATCCTTATTGGCGTGGGCCTTATGACCTGGCCGTGGATCCTGGACCGGCTCGAGGCCTCGGGCGTGTTCAACCAGATTAGCACGGTGTCCAGCACCGTGGACGCGCTGTCTGCCGAGGAGCGCGAGCGCATCCTGCTCCAGGCGCGCTCCTTTAACGAGCAGCTGGCGGGCGAGGCCACCGAGCTCCCCGCCGACCAGATCGAGCCCTACGCCCAGCAGCTCATCTTTGACCGCGACCCCATGATGAGCTGGGTTGAGATCCCCTCCATCGACGTGAGCATGCCTATCTACCACGGCACGAGCGAGGAGGTCCTTATGGCAGGCGTCGGCCACCTGGAGGGCACGAGCCTGCCGGTGGGCGGCACCTCGACACATTGCGTGCTCACCGCGCACTCGGGCATGCGCAACTTGAGCATGTTCGACGACATCCATTCGCTGGAGCCCGGCGACCTGGTGCTGCTGCACACCATGAACAAGACGCTCGCCTACAAGATGGTGGACTCCGAGGTGGTGCTGCCCGAGGAGATGGAGTCGCTGACCATCGAGCCCGGCGCCGACAAGGTGACGCTCGTCACCTGCACGCCCTACGGTGTGAACGACCACCGTCTGCTGGTGCATTGCGTGCGCACCAAGTACAACAAGAAGGACGTCGACAAGCAAAAGTCGCTGGCCGGCCGCCACTGGGGCAAGCGCGAGTTTGCCATGCTCATCGTGGTCGTAGCCATTGTGCTGTTGCTGCTGGACATCGTGATCCACGCGGTCCGCAAGCGCCGCAAGGCCAAGGCCTCGGCATAAGACATTCTCCAGAACCACCTCAATGGGGACAGGCGCCTTTGTGGGAGTCGGGGCTTCCAAACCATCACAACATTCGATGAAAATCTCGATTTTGACGAAAAGCGTCGAATGTTGTGATGCTTTTCGTTGCGGACGCGACGGTCTTCGTAGTGGGCGGGACGGTTTTCGCTATGGACAGTGCGGTTTCGCTGCAGGACCGCCGCCCCGCCGCCTGCCAACCGCCGCCCTCGTTACGTTTTCGCTGCATTTGGGTAAAGCACCTGCTCCAAGCGGCGTTGCCTTGTATACTAGAGCGGTTTATCTGTTATGCGGAAGGGAGCGCCTATGGCACTCAGCGAGAAAGACGTGCGCGGTATCGCCGAGTACGCAAAGATCGCACTGACCGATGACGAGCTCACCCAGATGACGTCCTACATGAACGACGCCGTCCAGATGCTCGAGCCCGTCTTGCAATATGACTTGCCCGACGTGGAGCCCACGTTCCATCCTATCGGAAGCCTGTCCAACGTGATGGGCGATGACCTGCGCGAGCCCGAGCGTGATTTGCCGCTCGACGTCGCGCTCGAAAACGCCGGCAGCGCGCGCGACCGCTACTTCCGCGTGCCGTCCATTTTGGGAGAGGGGGAGAGCGAGTAATGGCGCAGAGCTTCGATTCCCTTACCGCTGCCCAGATCGCCGCGGGCGTTGCTGCCGGCGACTTTACCGCTACCGAGGTGGCCCAGGCCTCCTTTGCCGCCATCGAGGCGCGCGAGGGCGGGGTCCAGGCATTCCTGCAGGTGGCGCCCGAGCTTGCGCTCGAGGCCGCTGCGCGCGTGGATGCCGACCGTGCAGCAGGCAAGCCGCTGCCCCCGCTCGCGGGCGTGCCGCTGGCCATCAAGGACAACATGAACCTCGTGGGCACGCGCACTACCTGCGCTTCCCGCATGCTCGAGAACTACCAGAGCGTCTACACCGCCACCTGCGTCCGGCGCATGCTCGATGCCGGCTGCCTGCCCATGGGCAAGGCCAACATGGACGAGTTTGCCTTTGGCAGCTCCACCGAGAGCTCGGCGTTCCACCGTACCAACAACCCCTGGGATACCGAGCGCGTGCCCGGCGGCTCTTCGGGCGGCTCTGCTGCCGCCGTCGCCGCGGGCGAGGTCGCGCTCTCGCTGGGCTCGGACACCGGCGGCTCCATTCGCCAGCCGGCGTCGCTGTGCGGCGTGGTGGGCTTTAAGCCCACGTACGGCGCCGTGAGCCGTTACGGCGTGGTTGCCTTTGGCTCGTCGCTCGACCAGGTTGGCCCCTTCGGCCGCACGGTCGAGGATGTCGCGCTGGCCATGAACGCGCTTACCGGCGCGGGCCACGATCCGTACGACTGCACCAGCCAGGATTGCGCCGTCGACTTTACCGAGCACCTCAACGACAGCATCGAGGGCAAGCGCGTGGGCATTATCCCCGCGTTTATGGAGGCCGAGGGCCTGACGCCCGAGGTCAAGGCCGCTGTTCAGCGCGCCGCCCAGGAGCTGCAGAACCAGGGCGCCGAGCTGGTCGAGGTCGACCTGCCGCACCTGGACGCCGCCATCGCCGCCTACTACGTCATCGGCCCGGCCGAGGCGTTCTCCAACCTGGCCCGCTTCGACGGCATTCGCTATGGCTATCAGGAGGAGGGCTGCGCCAACCTGTCCGACCAAAGCTCGCTCTCGCGCGCCCACGGCTTTGGCGCCGAGGCCAAGCGCCGTCAGATGCTCGGCGCCTACCTGCTGAGCTCGGGCGTGTACGACAAGTACTACTACGCTGCGCAAAAGGCCCGCACGCTCATCACGCAGGACTACGACGCCGCGTATGCCAAGGTGGACACCATCCTTATGCCCGCCTCGCCGCGCACGGCCTTTAAGTTTGGCGAGATCAGCGACCCCACGCAGATGTACCTCTCCGACCTGTACACCATCTCGCTCAACATTTGCGGCAACGGCGGTATCTCGGTGCCGCTGGGCCTGGGCGAGGATACTCAGCTGCCTGTTTCTGCCCAGCTGGTGGGTCCGGCCTTTAAGGACCGTCAGCTGCTCATGTTTGCCCGCGCCCTGGAGCGCGGCTTTGCCGATGCCGCCACGGGTGCGCCTGCGCTTTCCGTCGCGCCCGATTTTGCCGGGAAGGGAGGCGAGCTGTAATGAAGGAGCTTTCCGAGGTCCTGCAGGATTGGGAGGCCGTGATCGGCCTGGAGATTCATACCGAGCTCACCGCACTCGATACTAAGATGTTCTGCAACTGCAAGCTCAGCCACGATGACGAGCCCAACGCCAACGTGTGCCCGGTGTGCCTGGGTCTGCCCGGCGCCCTGCCGGTGCCCAACAAGCGCGCCATCGAGAGTATCGTCAAGGCCGGTCTCGCCACCAACTGCGAGATTCAGCGCCACTCGATGTTCTACCGCAAGCACTACTTCTATCCCGATATGGCCAAGAACTTCCAGACCACGCAGGGTCCGGTTGCCTTTGCCATGTACGGTCACCTGGACCTGGACGTGACCGGTCGCGGTGCCGCCGAGCGCCCCGACTGCGCGTTTGGCGAGGCCGAGGCCCAGAGTCTGGCGAGCGCTTCGGCCAACGCCGAGGGCCTGTCCACGTCCATGACGTCGACCATGCGCGAGGGCAACCAGCGCGCCGGCCACCTGGCCAGCTACGACGCGTCCAACCTGCAGATGCCCGAGCGCCGCGAGGACGGTTCCTACACGGTGCCCATCCGCATCCTGCGTATCCACATGGAGGAGGATGCCGCCAAGATGGTGCACGTGGGCGGTGCCGAGGGCCGCATTACCGCTGCTGCCGAGTCGCTCGTCGACTACAACCGCTGCGGCACGCCTTTGATTGAGCTCGTGACTGAGCCCGACCTGCGCACGCCCGAGGAGGCTCGCCTGTTTATGGAGAAGCTCCGTCGCATCTTTGTGACGCTGGGCATTTCGGACTGCTCCATGGAGAAGGGTTCCATGCGCTGCGACGGTAACGTGTCGCTGCGCCGCCGCGGCGAGACCAAGCTGGGCACCAAGACCGAGCTCAAGAACCTCAACTCGTTCAAGAGCCTGCACGATGGCCTTGCCTACGAGATCTGCCGTCAAGCCGAGGTGCTCGAGGAGGGCGGCATCATCTATCAGGAGACCCGCCACTGGGAGCCCAGCCGCAAGCGCACCGTGGTTATGCGTGTGAAGGAGACGGCCGACGACTACCGCCTGTTCCCCGATCCCGACCTGGCGCCGTTCGATCTGGACGACGAGTTCATCGACCGCTGCCGCGGCGAGATCCCCGAGCTGCCCGATGCCAAGTGCGCCCGTTTTGAGGCCGACTTTGGCATTAAGGCGGCCGACGCCGAGCAGATCGCGGGCGACCCCGAGTTTGCCGACTTCTTTGAGGCCGCCGCTGCCGGTATGGCCGGCAAGGAGGCCCAGACGGTCGCAAACCTGCTGGTCAACGAGATGATCGCCTACCTTAAGGGCGCAGGCGTGTCGCTCGCCGAGTCCGGCATCGCGCCAGCTCAGGTGGCGGCGCTTGCCAAGCTGCTGGCGACCGATGCCATCAGCTCCAACCAGGCGCACGAGGTCTTTGAGGCCATGGCTCAGACCGGTGACGATCCCAACAAGATCGTCGACGAGCGCGGCATGCGTCAGGTGAGTGACGCTGGCGCGCTGCAGCCGATCGTGGACGAGGTGCTGGCAAACTGTGCCGATCAGGCGCAGCAGTATCGTGACGGCAACCAGAAGGTCATCGGCTTTTTGGTGGGTCAGTGCATGAAGGCGAGCCGCGGCAAGGGCAACCCTAAGCTCTTCAACGAGTTGCTGAGAACGTCGCTCTCGTAAACGGGAACCCGGGAGCCCCGGCAGGGCGGGTGCTTCCTCAAAATTTCAAACAGTCCTGCGCAAGAAGAAGGCCACATTAAGTGGCCTTCTTTGCGTGCGGAACTCATTTTGAGCAAGCACCCGCCCTGCCGGGGCTCCCGGGTTCTGCAACGACTCTGCCGTTCGGGTCAGGCGGGCTGAATGGAATAGAGTGAATGAGGGCGCCGATGGCGCCCTCATTCTTTATATATGTTGGGAGCGCCAGGTGGTGGGGGTGGTGCCGGTGTATTGTTTGAAGGCTTGGGCGAAGGCGGCTTGCTGAGGGTAGTCGAGCCGCTCTGCTACCTGCGCTATCGTGAGCCCGCTATCGGCCAAAAGGTCCTGTGCTCGCTCCATACGGCGTCTGCGAATGTAGGCGCCCATCGACTCGCCTGTTTGGGCCTTAAAGGTGGCGCATAGTTTGGAGCGGCTTGTGTAGAGCCTCTCGGCCACCTCGTTGATACCCACACGTCTGCCTTTGTCGAGCGCGCGCTCAATCATTGCCGTTGCTTCTTCGGCAATGGTTATGCTGACGCGTGTGTCTGCCGCCTGCCGCGCCTGCTTGTGGGCCGCGCGCGAACAGGCGAGCTCCGCGACCATGGTCTCCACGATGCCCTGCATATAGACGTGTCCGCCTACGGTGCGGGCGCGGTCCTCGTTAATCCGGCGCAGCGTGTGGCAGATGGCAGACGTCGCTTCCTCGTGCCATGGCTCGGCAAACGCCTCAAAGATTCCCGCGAACTCGGTGGGATAGCGGTGCTCCAGTTCGTCAAAATATCCAGGCAAAAAGAGCACCGAGCGCGAGTGATAGAGCTCCCCCGCAAACAGCGGGCTTAATTCCTCGCCACAGTTATCTTGGATAAAGCTGCAAACGGCATTGTTTGGCCACGGTCCATGCAATGGTTTGAGGTTCGCGGGCGTTATGCCAGCCTCGGGCATGCATGTAAGTGTGGGCGCGCTGACCTCGCTCACGCAGGCATATGGCTCGGGTGTGTATTCGGCCAGGTGCATATCGTGCGTCGGGGTGATGAAATGCTCCATGACGATGCAGGCAGGGGAGAGGGGCATGATCCATGCGCGTCCGTGCGCCCGATCGTTTGCCACCTCGCCGGTAAAGACAGCGCCCTTGCCGGAAAGCTCCAGGCCAAACTGCTCAAACTGTGGTGCGTAGAGCTCGGTTATGTCGGTCGCTGCCCGCCGTATTTGCAAAAGCGTTCCTTTCCTTTGCAGAAACGTCCACGCCTGGCTTGATTGTGAGCCATGGCTAACACATCAATGATAAGTTCATTACGGTTAACTCTCAAGCCGTTAGAAAGGAATCTCATGGCAAAGGGATCAAAAAGGGAAGGTGGAGGCATCGGCGAGTTGCTCGCGTATGCCGGTGACCGTAAATTCCTAACGTATTTGGGCATGGCGCTCTCGGCGCTCTCGCAGCTGCTGAGCTTTGGCCCGTACGTGTGCATTTGGCTTGTCGCTCGCGACCTGATCGCCGTGGCACCTAACTGGAGCGAAGCCTGCGACATCGCGATGTATGGCTGGTGGGCCGTGGGGTTTGCGCTGGCAAGCATCGTAACTTATTTCGTGGGGCTCATGTGCACGCATCTGTCCGCGTTTCGCTGCGCGTCCAATATCCGTAAGGCTACGAGCGAGCACCTGCTTAAGTTGCCGCTCGGCTACTTCGACACGCATGCCACCGGCGAGCTGCGCCGCATTGTAGACGGGTGTGCCGCCTCCACCGAGACTTTGCTCGCACACATGCTGCCCGATATCGCAGGCGCCGTCGCCATGGTCGTGGGCTTGCTCGTGCTGCTTTTCGCCCTCGATTGGCGCTTGGGCGCGGCATGCCTCATCTCGGTGGCCATTTCGTTTGGCGCCATGGCCACCATGATGAGCGGCAAAGGCGCCGAGTTCATGAAGGCCTACATGGGAGCGCTGGTCAAGATGAACAAGACCGGCACCGAATACGTACGAGGCATCCCCGTGGTCAAGGTGTTTCAGCAGACGGTCTACTCCTTTAAGGCCTTCCACGATGCGATCGCCGAATATGCCGACATGGCACAAAGCTATGCGGGCACGTTCTGCCGAGGTCCGCAGGTACTCAACCTTACCGCGCTCAATGGTCTTGTGGCATTCCTGTTGCCCGTGGCGTTGCTGTTGGCGCCAGGCGAGACGGACTTCGCGCATTTTATGACCAACTTCACGTTTTACGCGATATTTTCGGCCGTGGTACCGACGGCCATGACCAAGCTCATGTTTGTGGGCGAGGCCTCTCAGATGAGTGCCGATTCGTTGGCTCGTATTCGAAGCGTCATGGATTCCAAGCAGCTTTCCGTGCCCGCACAACCCAAGCACCCTGCCGGCGGCGACGTGCGATTTGAGGACGTGAGCTTTACGTACGAAGGTGCCGAAGCACCTGCCGTTAGCCATGTAAGTTTCAGCGTTTCCGCTGGTAGCACCCTCGCCCTGGTGGGTCCCTCTGGTGGCGGTAAGTCAACCTGCGCAAGCCTGATCCCGCGTTTTTGGGATGTTTCCTCGGGTCGAGTGCTCGTAGGCGGTGTGGACGTTCGCGATATGGATTCGCACGAGCTTATGGACCAGGTCGCCTTCGTGTTCCAGACCAACCAGCTGTTCCGGCAAACACTTGCCGATAACGTGCGCGCCTCCAAGCCTACGGCCACTGACGACGAAGTGCGTGCGGCCCTCTCCGCAGCTCAGTGCGACGACATTGTGGCCAAGCTCCCACAGGGCATCAATACCATGCTCGGTGCCGGCGGAGCATATCTTTCGGGCGGCGAGGTCCAGTGCGTGGCACTCGCCCGCGCGATCCTTAAAGACGCGCCTATCGTGGTGCTCGATGAGGCCACGGCGTTTGCCGATCCCGAGAACGAGGCGCTCATCCAACGTGCTTTTAGCAAACTGGCGGCGGGTCGCACGGTCATTATGATCGCGCACCGACTCTCGACTGTAGTGGGCGCAGACCAAATCGTGGTGCTCAACCAGGGCAGCGTGCAGGAGTCGGGTACCCATGCCGAGTTGCTGTCCCAAAATGGCCTGTATGCCAAGATGTGGGCCGAGTACGAACAGGCCGCGAGCTGGAAAATCACTGCAGCGACCGCGGATGCCACCGTCACGAAGGGAGGCGAGGCCTAAATGTTCGCCTCATTCCAAAAGAAGTATTTCCTATCCGATAAAGGCGTCGCCGGCGTAAAACGCGGCATTTTCTGGACCACGCTCACCAATCTCATCACCATGGCCGGCATGGGCTTTTTATTCCTGGTTATGGCCGGCTTTGTCGAGCATCTCGTCAGCGGGGCTGACCTGCCGGATGCCCTGCCGATCGTGGGCGGCCTCCTGGTCTTTTTCGTGATGCTCTTTGCCTCTAACTGGCAGCAGTATTACTACACCTACTGCATCTTTTACGAGGAGTGCGGCAAGCAGCGTATGGAGATTGCCGAGCGCTTGCGCAAACTGCCGCTGTCGTTTTTTGGTCGTCGTGATCTGGCCGATTTAACCGAGACCATCATGGGCGACGTCCAGGCCATGGAGCACGCCTACAGCCACGTGCTGGGAGAGCTTTGGGGTGCCATCATCGCAAGCGCCATTGTCTTCGTGGCATCGCTGTTCTTTTGCTGGCAGCTGGCGATTGCGGCGTTTTGGAGCGTTCCCGTGGCCTTTGCCGTGTTGTATCTAACACGCGGCCCCATGACTCCGGTGTTTGATCGCGTGCGCGCCGAGAAGGTCAAGGTTACCGAGGCTATTCAAGAGACGCTCGACTGCGTTCGCGAGATTCGCGCCACCAACCAGGAGGCCCATTATCTTGAGGGACTCAACGCCGTGATCGATGCCGAGGAGCGCGAGACCACCAAGGGCGAGCTCGTTAACGGGCTTTTGGTCAACTCCGCCTTTGCCATCCTGCGTCTGGGCATTGCCACCACGCTGGTCACGGGCGCCGCGATGGTCGCCTCCGGGCAGGTCGACTTTTTGGTGTTGTTTGCCTTCCTGCTTATGGTGAGCCGTATCTATGCGCCCTTTGACCAGGCATTAATGTTAATGTCCGAGCTGTTTGCCGCCGAGTCGTCTGCCAAGCGTATGCGTTCCATCATGGAAGAGCCTGTGGCGCGGGGCAGCGAGAACTTTAAGCCTGCGGGCCACGATGTGGTGTTCGATCACGTGGTATTTGGCTATGGTGCGGGCGAGGACGGACGCGCCGGCGAGAAAGTTCTTACCGATGTGAGCTTTACCGCCAAGGAAGGCGAGGTCACGGCGCTGGTCGGTCCTTCGGGTTCCGGTAAGTCTACGGTGAGCCGCCTGGCCGCGCGCTTTTGGGATGCCACTGCGGGCAAGGTTGCCGTGGGCGGTGTGGATGTTGCGGGCGTGGATCCCGAGGTGCTGCTGCGCGACTACGCCATTGTGTTCCAAGACGTGCTGCTCTTTGACGACACGGTGATGGGAAACATCCGCCTCGGGCGTCGTGATGCCACCGATGAGGAAGTGCTTGCAGCCGCGCGTGCCGCCAACTGTGACGAGTTCGTGAACCGCATGCCGCAGGGCTATGACACTATGATTGGAGAGAACGGCTCCAAACTCTCCGGCGGCGAGCGCCAGCGCATCTCCATCGCCCGCGCACTGCTCAAAGACGCGCCTATCGTGCTGTTGGACGAGGCGACGGCAAGCTTGGATGTGGAGAACGAGACCGTGGTGCAACAGGCACTCTCCCGTCTGCTTGCAGGTAAGACGGTTATCGTTATTGCCCACCGTATGCGTACGGTGGAAAATGCCGACAAAATCGTTGTGCTCAAGAATGGAGTGGTTGCCGAACAGGGCACCCCGGCGCAGCTCAAGGCGGCAGGTGGAGAATTCGCCCGCATGGTTGCGCTGCAAAAGGAGGCGGCGGACTGGCAGCTGTAGGAATATGACAAAGGGACAGTCCCTTTGTCATATTGAGTTCACCCCCATAGTTTCCAAAAAGTTAGCCGTTGTTGACCAAATAATTATACTAAACTAGTCTCAAAAGTGTGCCCGAGCAAACTTATTTACTCGGGTGCTGAGGCACCGTGCCGCGTCCAATGCGGCAAAAGGGAGAAGCAACATGAAGAAGTCGACGTTTAACACCCTGCTTGTCGGTGGCGGTTTTCTGCTTGGCACGGCCGGCATCAAGCTGCTTACCAGCGCTCCGGTCAAGAACGCCTGCGTGCAGGGCATTGCGTGCGGCATGCGCATTAAGAACGGCTACCAGGACATGGTTGAGCAGGCCAAGGCTAATGTCGACGACATGGTTGCCGAGGCGGCCTACATCACCCAGAGCGAGGCCGCTGCTGATGAGGCAGCCGAGTAACGCTCCCAGGCACAAACTATGAGATTCTCGATTATTAGCGAGATCCCCGGCAGGACCCGTCTTCAATTGGCGGGTCCTGTGCCAGAGAGCGATCTCGATGCACTTCTTAAGCTCAGCGGCGATATCGACGGCGTGCACAAGGTGCGCGTGTATGGCCGTATTGGCCAGATGGCGCTGGAGTACGACGAGCCGCGCCGCGCAAGCGTGCTCGACGCCTTGGGCGCGCTCGATGCTCAAGCTATCGCCGATGCCAAGTCGGGCTACGTGATGCAACTCGAGCCGCGCAAGCACAAACTCGTTATGGACCTGGCGACACTCGTCGGTGCCCATTACGCACGTCGCTGGTTCTTGCCTACGCCGCTGCGTGCGGTGTTTGTCGTGGCCGGTTACATGGCATTTTTGCGCGCTGCCCTTCATGAGCTGGCGCAGCCGCGCCTGACCGTTCCCGTGCTCGACGCTTCGGCCATCGGCATTTCGTTCGTCAAGCGTGATGTCGATACCGCGGGCCAGACAATGTTCCTGCTCAACGTGGGCGAGCTGCTCGAGGACTACACCCGCGCCATGAGCGAAAACGAGCTCATCAACTCGCTGCTCGATGTGCCCGACAAGGCGCAAAAGGTCGTCGGCGACACCGAGGTAAGCGTTGCCGCGACCGAGCTTGAGCCCGGCGATCTGGTCGCCGTGCGCACCGGCGTGTCTATCTGCATCGACGGCGTGGTCGAGCAGGGGAGCGCTATGGTCAACCAGGCGACCCTGACGGGCGAGCCGCTGGCCGTCGAGCGCAGCGTGGGCGACGACGTGTTCGCCGGTACCGTCGTGGAAGATGGCAGCATCTTGGTGCGCGTGCGCGCCAACACGGCTCAGACCAAGCTCCGCTCGATCGTCTCGCTCGTGCAGACGGCCGACTCGCTCAAGTCCGAGGGCCAGTCGCATATGGAGGACCTCGCCAACAAGATCGTCCCGTGGAACTTCCTGCTCGCGGGCCTGGTTGCACTTACCACACGTAGCCTCATCAAGACCTCAGCGGCGCTGATGGTCGACTACTCGTGCGCACTCAAGCTCACGGGTTCCGTCGCCGTCATGACCGCCATGAGCGATGCCGCCAAGATGGGCGTCATGGTCAAGGGTGCGAAGTACTTTGAGTCGTTTGCCAAGGCCGACACCATTGTGTTTGATAAGACCGGTACGCTGACCGAGGCCCAGCCGCGTCTAGCTTGCGTGCTCACGACCGATGGCTGGAGCGAGGACGAGATCCTGCGCCTTTCCGCTTGCTTGGAGGAGCATTTCCCGCATCCGGTGGCGCGCGCCGTGGTCAATGCGGCACGCGAGCGCGGGCTCGAGCACCGCGAGCGTCACGCTGCGGTCGAGTACATCGTGGCGCACGGCATCGCTTCGTCCATTGAAGGGCGTCGCGCCATCATCGGTTCTGCGCACTTTGTATTCGAGGATGAGGGCGCGCAGCTCGAGTTCGACATTAAGGAGCAAATCGAGCTCCAGATGCAGGGCCTGTCGCCGCTGTATCTGGCGGTCGATGGCACCGTTGTGGGCGTGCTCGGTATCGAGGACCCGCTTAAGCCCGGGGTCCGCGAGGCCATCGCCGACTTGCACGCGTTGGGCGTTAAGCACGTGGTCATGCTCACGGGCGACTCGGAGCGCACGGCCGAGCGCATTGCTCGCGAGGCAGGTGTCGACGAGTTTAAGGCCGAGCTGCTGCCCGAGGACAAGTACGCGTATGTGGAGCGCATTAAGGGCGAGGGGCGCCACGTTGCCATGGTGGGCGACGGCGTCAACGACTCACCGGCGCTGGGTCTGGCCGATGTGGGTCTGGCCATGGGCGGTGGAAGCGACATCGCCAAGGAGGTCGCCGATATCATCCTGACCGATACAGATCTGGCCGCAATCGTGCGCCTGCGCCGCATGAGTCAGGGGCTTATCGACCGTCTGTCGAGTTCGTATTCCAAGGTGATGCTCACCAACTCGGCGCTGTTGGCATTGGGTATTACCGGCATGATCACTCCGCAGACGTCGTCACTGCTGCACAACGGCTCGACGATTGCCTACAGCCTGGGCAACGCGAAGGCTTACCTGCGCTAGCAGACGTGTTCGCGCACGTTATCTGGCCTGCGCCCAGACGGCATCGGTGTCGTCCGGGCGCAGGCCTTTTGCATTTGACCATTTGTTAGCTTCTCGATATAGTGTTGCTAGCATGGCTAGCAATTGAAGGGAGCGGGATCGACGTGGGTGCTGTTAGCGGCATGGCGCAGGTGAACGTTCGCGTGGATCGCCAGGTCAAGAACCGTGCCGAGGAGGCGCTGCGGCTTTCGGGCGGGTCGCTGCCCGAGCTCATCAAAAAGGTGGTGGCCAAGGTCGCGCAGGGTGGCGGGCAGTGCGAGGAAGTGCTTGCGGCCGTCGACGACCGGCAGCAGGCCGTCGCGCCCGATACTCCGTTCGCCGCGTCGTGGGCAGTGGCAGACCGGCTTTATGCAGATATGGGCATCGCTGCGTCGCCTGTATCCGACGATCGCGATTGGGACACAATCTATTCCGAAGCCATGGACGAGCGCTATCGCCAAAAGGGGATGATCCTGTGAGCGGGGCTCCCCTCAAAATAATGGTGGATGCCAACGTATGGGTCGATTCGTTTTGCGCCGACCATGCCGAGTCGCTTGCCGCACGCGCGTTTATTGGGCAGGCGACGGAGGCGGGGGCATTGCTGTTCTTTCCGGTGCATATCGCCAAGGACGTGCTGTACGTTGTCCAACACGAACTGAAGCGCAGCGTTCTTGCCAGCGGGGGAGCGCTCGACGAGGCATCTGCCCGTGCAATTGGCGATGCGACGCTGGCGTTTGTTCGGAACATGACCGAAAACGCCACGGCCGTGGGCGCTGATGCATCCGATCTGTGGCTAGCCGACAAATATCTGACGCTCCATCGCGATTACGAGGACAACTTGGTACTCGCCGCATGCAAACGCGCCCAGGTTGATTACTTGGTAACTAACGATCGCAAGCTGCTCGAACATGCCGATCTTGCAGCAAAGACCCCGCGCCAAATGATGCCAATTCTGGCTTTGACCGAACGTGGCGGCGCGGCTATCGGTTGACGCGAACTGTTTGCGGGCCTCTTGGACGACGATGCGCCAAGGGGCCCGCGTCTGCTATTTACAAAAGCTCGGCCTTAATGGCGGGACTTTCTGCGAGCTGCTCGGCTGCCTTTTCGTCGGAGCTGTCGAGTGCTGCCAGGCTGCGGTAGACCCACTCGTTGACCTGGGTGTTTTTGACGCCTGCGGTCTGCATAAGGGCGCCTACCTCGCGGATTGCTGCGAGCAGATCGGCTTTGGGACCCGCGAGCTCGACCTCGACGCCGTGGTAGGCGGTCACGCCGCGGTTTTCGCTCACGTGGTCGATAAAGCCCTCGACGGTCTCAAGCTGCTGGGCGAGAGCTGCATCATCGTCAGCGTCCAGCGCAACAAGGGCGTTCGAAACCGTGAGGGCGGGATGTCCGCAGGGGACAAAGCCTTCGATGACATCCATAGCTTCGGTAATGGTTGAGCCCAGGCCTGCGAGGGCATTGACAAGTTGCTGCTTGGTATCCATAACGGTCCTTTCGACGGGTCAATTTTGCTTGGCGAAAATATACGTGACGCGATCGGTAGCAAAAGTGCGAAGTGCGGCGCACATTGGGGTCTTCACAGCTCGTGCATAGAACAGCTGTCCGCTTTCAGAACGTGGTAAGATAACACTCCACAAGCGGGGCTCGCCCTGCATGTTCCTTGAAAAGTCGACGGGTGTTGGGCGCTCGTGCCCAATGCCATCCAGACTTTCCCAACATTCGGGGGCGACTGGTTTCGACACGATAGCTCTGAGAGAGGAAGCAAGCCGAGGTCTCCTCGCCTCGTTAAACAGGGGTACCGTCAAATTGAATTGACAACAACTCTTCTTTTGAGCCTATGGCTCTCGCTGCTTAGTTTATAGCGGCGCGTCAACCCGGTGATTTCCCCGACACCGGCGCGACGTCATGTTAGGGGAATGCTCCCGCGCACGTAATCGGTATGGCGCGGGCTAAGACCGAACCGGTTGGGATGCCGCGAGCGTGTCGCTGCGCGCAAAGCGTCCGAGACTAAACCAGCGACTGAGCTTGGAGATGCCAATCAGGGGGCTTTCGTGGACCGGAGTTCGATTCTCCGCGCCTCCACCATAAGTAACAGGCAGGTAGAGAAGTGTCTCTACCTGCTTTTTTATTACTTACAGATACCGCGGAGAATCGAACTCTATGCAGGGCGCGAGCGTTAAACAAACGCGGAGCGTTTGTAGCGAGCGGGCGAGGACGCCGGCAGGCGGCCGAAGCCGGTGCGTATTTGCGAAGCAAATACGCGGATTCTCCGCGAAAACTTCGACTCAAAACGGATGCGATGTTTATCGAATCTCAGCCGGCCATGCGCCGCATCAGCGGATCCCCTCCCGCACCGCGGAGAATCGAACTCTGTGCAGGGCGCGGGCGTAAAGAAAACGCCTCAGTGACGCAGAGTGGGACGCGCTTTCCCGATGGCAGCCCAGGCGGAAAGCACGTCCCGGAATCCGCGCTCAGACTGGGACGTAGTTTCCGGATGATGCCTCAAGCGGAAACTGCGACCCGGAATCGAGCCGTAGAGTGGGATATGCTTTCCCAATGGCAGCTCAAGCGGAAAGTACATCCCGGAATCCTCGTTCGGAATGGGATGCAGTTTCCAAATGAATGGCTAGCGGAAAATCCGTCCCGGAATCTCGCCTCAAACTGGGACACACTTTCCGCTTCACCTGCCGCCTTGAAAAACCTGCGCGCTCGCCATCCCAAAACTGGGTAGAAGAAAGCCAAAACGCAATCGCAGGAGGTCAATATGACTGCAGAAGATAAGGCAAAGAACGCCGGCAAGGTCGCGCTCGTCCTGGAGGGCGGCAGTTTTCGTGGGCAGTTTACCGCGGGCGTGCTCGACGTTCTCATGGAGGCTGGCGTTGAGATTCCGGCTGTCTACGGTGTATCGGCCGGCGCCCTCAACGGCGTGAACTACAAGTCGCACCAGATCGGCCGTGCCAACCGCATCAACCTGGC
This sequence comes from Collinsella aerofaciens, assembly GCA_030826265.1. Taxonomy (GTDB): domain Bacteria; phylum Actinomycetota; class Coriobacteriia; order Coriobacteriales; family Coriobacteriaceae; genus Collinsella; species Collinsella aerofaciens_AY. The sequence continues at coordinate 18,406 of JAPJOH010000009.1, read as the reverse complement.
TTTCTGCAACGATAGCCGCTTCATGGGCGCCGCATCGTTTGCGTCCACGGGCTCCATTGTGGGTTACGACTTTATCTTCAACGATGTCCAGGACCGTCTGGATCCTTTTGACAACGAGACGTTCGACGCGAGTCCCATCGAGATGTACGCTGTCGCGACGGACATGCTGTTTGGAACCGCTGCCTACCTGCCGGTCAAAAGCGCCGTACTTGACCTCGACGCCGTGCGCGCATCGACGTCGCTGCCGCTGGTGACGCCGCCGGTCGAGATCGATGGGCACAAATACGTCGACGGCGGCGTAGCCGATTCGGTCCCTATCGAGCACGTGCTGGAGGAGGCGGGCTTCGATCGCGCGGTTGTCATTGTCACGCAGGACCGCTCGTACGAGAAAAAGCCCTACGAGTTTATGCCCGCCGCGCGCGCTCGCTATGCCGACTACCCTTATCTGCTCGAGGCTATCGAGACGCGCCACGACCGCTATAACATCCAGCGCATGCATCTGTGGAAGTATGAGCGCGAGGGCCGCGCACTGGTTGTTGCTCCGCAAAAGCCGGTCGAGGTCGGCCACGTTGAGCACGATTCGGTAAAGCTTCTCGATCTGTATATTCAGGGCCGCCAGGAGGCAAAGCGTTTGCTGGGAGATATCGAGGCGTTTGTCGAGCGCTAGCGTCGCGACGACATGACCCGTGGACGACATGTGCAGAAACTCTGGTCGGAGCCAAAATACCTGTTGACTCGGGCGGCGAGCGGGGTAATATGGACGGGTTACTTGCAGAGCCCCGTGAATCTCTGTAACAACACGTACTGTACATGGAGGAGTCTAAGTGATTTCGAAATCGACTCACTACGCCAAGCAGGGCGAGGTCCAGCGCAACTGGGTTCTCGTCGACGCCGATGGTGCTGTCCTGGGCCGTCTTGCCACCCAGATCGCAATGATCCTGCGCGGTAAGAACAAGCCCCAGTTCACGCCCAACAGCGACTGCGGCGACTTCGTTGTCGTCATCAACGCCGATAAGGTCCAGCTTACCGGTAACAAGGCCGACACGAAGACCTATTATCGCCACAGCGGCTACAACGGCGGCCTCAAGGCTGAGAGCTTCCGCCAGGCTATGGAGAAGCACCCGGAGAAGGTCATCGAGCGCGCCGTTCGCGGCATGCTGCCCAAGACCACCCTCGGCCGTGCCCAGATGACCAAGCTTAAGGTCTACGCTGGTGCCGAGCATCCGCACGCTGCCCAGAACCCCACGAAGATTGAGCTGGAGGCTTAAAGATGGCTGAGAACACCGTTGTCTACCAGGGTACCGGCCGTCGTAAGAACGCCGTCGCCCGCGTCCGTCTCGTCCCCGGCACCGGCAAGGTGACCATCAACAAGCGTGACGCCGAGCAGTATTTCGGCCGTCATCAGCTCGTTGAGAACGCCCTTGCTCCCTTCAAGGTGACCGACACCGCCGGTCAGTTCGACGTTATCGCTCTGTGCGATGGCGGCGGCATCTCCGGTCAGTCCGGCGCTCTGCGCCTGGGCATCGCTCGCGCTCTTCTGAACGCTGGCGATTACCGTGCTGACCTCAAGAAGGCCGGTTTCCTTACGCGTGATGCTCGCGTGGTCGAGCGCAAGAAGTACGGCCTCAAGAAGGCCCGCCGCGCTCCCCAGTTCTCCAAGCGCTAAGGTTTTATCTCCTTACGAGATACAATGTACAAGCGGGGCCTGCCGATTGCTCGGCGGGTCCCGCTTTTCTTTTTCGACTAGGGTGGGCGACTGTGTTTTGCCCACTTGGGAAGGAGCGATCCTATGCCCCAGAACATCTTCGGTACCGACGGCGTCCGTGGCGTCGCCAATGCCGACCTCTCGTGCGACCTCGCGTTTCGCCTGGGCCGTGCGGCGACCAAGTTCCTTGGTCCGGACATCTGCATCGGCCGCGATACGCGTCTTTCGGGCACCATGCTCGAGAGCGCTCTGACCGCCGGCATTATGGCCGAGGGCGGCCGTCCGCACTGCTGCGGCGTTATCCCTACGCCGGCCGTGGCGCTGCTCACCGTTCAAAACGAGCTCGATGGCGGCATCGTCATCTCTGCTTCGCATAATCCGCCGGAGTTTAATGGCATCAAGTTCTTTAGCCGCAAGGGCATGAAGCTTCCCGATGCTGTCGAGGAAGAGATCAGCGCCTGGGTCATGTCCGAGGAAGCCATGGCTGCCGACACGCTGCCGACCGGTGCCGGCGTGGGCCACATCATCAAGATGAAGGACGCTCGCAAGGCATACGTCGACCACGCCATCGATACGCTTGATGGCCTGAGGCTCGACGGCCTGGTCGTTGCCGTCGACTGCGGCCACGGTGCTTCTTGCCAGACCACGCCCGCCGCGCTGCAGCGCCTGGGTGCCACGGTCCATGCCATCAACACCGATTATTGCGGCACCGACATTAATGTTGAGTGCGGCTCTACGCACCTCGAGCCCCTTCGCGAGCTCGTGCTGCGCACCCATGCTGATATCGGCCTGGCCCACGACGGCGACGCCGACCGCGTACTGTTCGTGGACAGCGAGGGCAATGAGATCGACGGTGACTACATCCTGGCTATCTGCGGTTCTGACCTCGCCGCTCGCGGCAAGCTCGCCAACTCCGAGATCGTCTCGACCGTCATGTGCAACCTGGGCTTCTCCATCGCTATGAAGGAGCAGGGCTTCGAGATGGTCCAGACCGCCGTGGGCGACCGCTACGTTCTGGAGCGCATGCTCGCGGACGGCGCCGTCATCGGCGGCGAACAGTCCGGCCACATCATCTTCCTGGAGCACAACACCACCGGTGACGGCCTGGTGACGGCTCTGCAGCTGCTGGCCGTGCTCAAGCGCACCGGTCGCACCCTCACCGATCTTGCCGGTATCATGAAGAAGTACCCGCAGGTACTCGTCAACGTGCATTCCGACAACAAGGCTGGTCTGGACGATTGCCAGCCCATCTGGGATGCCGTCGCTGCCGCCGAGAAGGAGCTTGACGGCCGCGGCCGCATTCTGGTGCGCCCGAGCGGTACCGAGCCGCTGGTCCGCGTGATGGCCGAGGCCGAGACGCACGAGCTGACCCAGCGCGTTGTCGACGACATCGTCGAGGTTGTCAAGCGCGAACTTCCCTAATGGTCAAAAACGGGTGCCAAGTGGTAAACTGTTAAGGTTATTTTGGTTAATCGGTATGTCCGAGGGGGAGCATGTTCACTAAAGTCCTAAGGTCTTTTGGTATGCGTGGTCGAGTCCTTACGCTGGATGCTCCCATCTCGGGCGACGTCATTCCGCTCTCCGAGGTAAACGATCAGACGTTTGCCACCGGCCTTTTGGGCCAGGGCGTGGCGATTCAGCCCACCGGAACGCGTGTGATTGCACCGGCTGATGCCAAGGTCGAGGCCATTTTTCCCACGGGACACGCCGTTGCGCTTAACACGGTCGATGGCTTGGACGTGCTCATCCACGTTGGTTTGGACACTGTTCAGCTCGAGGGCAAGCACTTTACCGTACATGCGCAAGTGGGTGACATCGTCCATAAGGGCGATGTACTCATTGAGTTCGATCGCGAGGCAATTGCTGCCGAGGGCTACGATGTGACGGTTCCCATCTTGGTGTGCAACTCCGTTGAGTTTTCGAGCATCAAGGGTTCCGTTGGCGTGCATGTCGAAGAGATGGACCAGCTCATCGTTGCTCGCGAGCGCTAGCAAGTGCACGTGGCCATTAGCCTACAATTCAAACACGTTTACGGAGGGCGCTCTTGAAAGAGGACGCCCTCCGTGGCAAGATGGGATTTGTCCGAAGCTAAAAGGCTTTGGGTCACCGTGGACGGGCAGGGGCCTCGACGCGGTTAGACACGAGACACATACATTACGCGACCTCGCCCTGGTGGCCGCACACGTTGGTTGCGGCCGACGCGGGCCGCGGGCAAGTGCTTGTAAGGGAGCCTTGCCTCTCTTGTACGAGAAAGGACGCGTAATGAAGATCATTAAAGCTAAAGACTACGAGGATATGAGCCGCAAGGCCGCCAATATTATCTCGGCCCAGGTTATCCTCAAGCCCGACTGTGTGCTGGGCCTTGCCACCGGCTCCACCCCGATCGGTGCCTACAAGCAGCTCGCTGCTTGGTACAAGAAGGGCGACGTCGACTTTGCCGAGGTCAGCACCTACAACCTGGACGAGTATCGCGGCCTTTCGCACGACGATCCCCAGAGCTATCACTACTTCATGCGTGAGAACTTCTTCGATCACATCAACATCGACCTTAACAACACGCATGTGCCCGACGGTTCCAACCCCGACGCCGCCGCTGCCTGCTCTGAGTACGACAAGATCGTCGCCGACGCCGGTTATCCGGATCTGCAGCTGCTCGGCATTGGCAACAACGGCCACATTGGCTTCAACGAGCCCGATGACCACTTCTCCAAGGGCACGCACTGCGTCGACCTCACCGAGAGCACCATTCAGGCCAACAGCCGCCTGTTCGACAGCATCGACGATGTTCCCCGTCAGGCCTACACCATGGGTACCCAGACCATCATGTATGCCCGCATGATCCTGGTCGTCGCCAACGGCGAGGCCAAGGCTCAGGCCGTGCATGACATGTGCTATGGTCCGGTTACGCCCGAGTGCCCGGCTTCGATCCTGCAGCTGCACACCAACTGCGTTGTCGTTGCCGACGAGGCCGCCCTTTCGCTCTGCGAGTAGCGCGAATCCTGCAGCTCGACATAGCCTTGCCTAAGGCCTCCGCTTTGCGGGGGCCTTTTTGCTATCCCTTTTCGCCCACTTGACCAAAATCTTGCCGCAAGCTTGACGAATGCCGGATGCCCAACAGCTTGATTCATTCCATACCAGATTCTATGCAAAAATGCCACTAGAAGGTCGTAGACGGTAGCGGGTGCTAGGCGAGTTGAATGACATGGCTGAACCTTGTTCATCTGCGTTACACTGCCGCTTAGATGGGACAAGCTAACAAGCTCATTTACCTGCTTAAAGACCGATTAGTCGGGGGATTAATAACAATCGGCCCTCGCTGTACAAAAACTTGCCGCTTGCGTACCAAAAGACAACCTAAAACACAAGGTCGCTCTATTCATAGCGCGGCTTGTATGGTCTTGCGGCTACAGTGTCCATACGGTCGAGTTGAGGAGCGGGCATGGTAAACGATTTGAGCGGTATAGACGACCTCGAGCTGATGCCGCTGGGCGGAGGCTATATGGTGCGACGCGAACGCTTGATGAATGAGCTTATCGCCAAGGGCCGAAAGGCCGGCATCGTGGTGCTTTATGCGCCCGACGGGTTTGGGAAGACCTCGGTGCTGCTGCAGTACACCCATGAGGTTAAATGCGACCCGACGCGAGGCCCCGTGCGGATTATCGAGGCCGATCGTGCCATTGGGCGCGAGGTGTTTATGCAGCTCGAGGTGGTTACCGAAGAACTCAAAGACAAACCGCACTCCCTTATCGCGATTGATAATGTGCCAAACCTCGATCAGCACGATACCGAAGACCTCATCGACAGGATTCGCGGTCTGCGCGCTATGGGGGTAGGGGTCTTTATCTCCTGCCGTCCTTCAAATCGTCAGCTGATTCATGGGCTGGGCGATTCGGTTAAGATCAATGCGCAGATGCTCAAGGTGCATGCCTATGAGTATTCGGCGTGGGCATCGGCGTTTTCGATCAGCACATCGCTCGACTTTTATCAGCTCACGCAGGGCGTGCCCGAGCTCGTTTCGGCATTGCAGACAGGTCTGTATGGCCAAGGCGACGTAGCCGGCCTGCTCGAAAACGAGATTGTCAACGTATATGGCGCGGCACTTGCCGATCTGGCTTCGCTCGACAATAATGCGCTGTTTTGCGTGGCATGTCTCATGGTTTTGATGGGCGAGGGCAATATCGCAGAACTCGAGGCTTGCGGGGTGAGGCTGTCGATGGTCGACCAGTCCTACTTTGTACGCGACTACCCGATCTTTGGCTTGGATCCCGCCGAGCGGAGTTTTACGTGTCTGGGCACGGAGGATAACGGACGCTTGCGTTTGCGTAAGTTGGTGGCCGAGGTTCGCCCCGAACTTGTTCCGAGGGCGGCCCGGATTTTGCTTAAGGCGGGCCGATGCGATGCGGCGATGGGCCTGGCGGACGCCTTTTTGGACCGTGAAGCGGTCCTTGAACTCGCTGGGCAGTATGGGGTCGATCTGGCTCTGACGGGGCACGGGGCCGATATCTGCCGAGCAGCGCTGGGCACGATCGATGCCGACGATCCGGCTCCAGAGCCAACGCCTGCCGAGGCGCTTGGCGTATATCTGGCAGCGGTCAGCGTGTCCAATACAAAGCTCGCTCGCTATATGGCATCGGTTATCGAGCGCGGGGGCGAACGGGCGGCCTGCGAAATAGACCCTGTTTCATGGAGGGTGGCCCAGACACTGACGGCTGTTTGCTATGGGGACAACGGGCTTGGGCTTCCTACGAACCTGGCCGTGCCAGAAATAGAGACGTCCCATACCGCACTCGATATGTTGTCTGCGCATATCGAGGTCAAACGCTGTCTGACCGAGCGGGGAAATGACGGCGGCGTTCTACAGCAGCTCAAAACGAGCAAGGCCTACGACTGCGAGCTCGACATCGCGGGGATTGTTATACGGGCCGATAGTATGCTGGTGGAGCTCTTTGACGGGTCGTTTGCGGGAACCGACGAGCGCGACGACGAGATGACGGTGGTGCGGGAGGCGCTCGACGTACGTGGGCTTAAGGCGATGGCTATCTGGGTGCGCATGGTGTTGGCGGCACGGCGGCTCCTTTCCGGCTTGCCGGTAACCGACGATGCGGCGTTCAACGAGCTCGATCGTTTTGCCGTGCGCATGCGCGACAACCAGATTCAGCTGTTTGGCCTGTTGTTAGAAGGCTGGCAGTCGCTGGCAGAGGGACGGCCGGTTAATGCAAAGTTCCGTGCGGTCCAAGTGCTCAAACTTGCCGAGGAGTCGATTGCGTACATGCGCGATAACGCATTGCTGCTGGAGCGCGCAGCGTATCTGCGAAATACATCGATGGTTTCGGTGCGCGAGGAAGCGGAGCTACTCGATATAAGCCAGACGCAGGTTGGTGGAGCAGAAGCCTGGATGGTGGCGCTGCATTTGGCCTGTGCGGGGCGAGATAGCGATCTTGCGGCCTGGATGTCCATGAATCGTGCGGGGATTCTAGAGCCATCGTATCGGCTCTTTGCGCGCCTTGCCATGCATTGTCTGGGCGAGCCGGCGGCCAGGATACGCAAGAAGCTTCCCGTGCGCGAGCTGTCGCGGTACTCGCTGCGCGACGATTTGGAAGGGGAGGGCGAGCGCCTATTCCAGGCCGGCGAGGTTGAAGCCGTTGATACCATCGACCATATCGAGATTCGCATGTTTGGTGCGTTTCGCGCCGAGCGCGACGGGTTTCCCATCACGGACAAAATGTGGCGCCGCAAGAAGGCGGCGACGCTTGCCGAGCGGCTTGCGCTGGGCATGGATGCGCTCGTCGATCGTGAGACGCTGGCCATGGAGCTGTGGCCCCATGCCGAGTTCAATAGCGCCCGCAACAACCTGTACTCGACGATATCGCGCTTGCGGTCGGCTTTGGGACCGACGCCGGATGGCAAGTCGTGCGTGCTCATCCAAAATGAATGCATTGGGCTCAACGGCGACTACGTCAAGACCGATGTACGGCTGTTTGACCAGATAAGCCGCGAGGTTTTGGGAAATCGCACGGGTGCACGCGGGCCCCATTTAGTTGAGCTGTGCCTTAAGATTGAGCAGCTTTATGCCGGACCGCTGTATGTTCCCAATGGCTGTAATCCCACCTACTTTTTGCGCATGCGGCGCATTATGCAGTCAAAGTACATCGATTGCATGATTAAGGGAGCAAATGCCGCTCTAGAAGAAAACGATCTGCAGTCGGCGATTTGGCTGGCGGAGTCGGGGCTTCGACAGGAAACGGCGCGTGAGGATATGGTGCGCTGCGCCATGCGCGTCTACAGTGCGGCGGGGCGGCGGCGCGATATCGTCGAGCTGTACAGCGGGCATATGCACCACCTGAGGGAGCAGGTCAATGGCGTGCCCGAGCCCGAGACGCGGCGTCTATACGAGCGCTTGGTGGAGGGGCGGCTCAATCGCGTGCTGGTCGAGCGATAAAAAACGGGCGCCCGAAGTACTTGGGCACCCGTAAGCTTGCTATGTGTTGGATCGCCGGATCATTGGCTCTTAGACGAGCTTGATCTTCTCGATGTCCTTGCGCGAGGACTCGCGATACAGTGAGAACTTGCGGCCGATGACCTGGACGACCTCGGCGTGGCAACGCTCGGCGAGCTCCTCGGCGGCCTCGCGGGCGGAAAGGCTGGAGCCATCGAGCACGGAGCACTTAACGAGCTCGTGCTTCTCCAGGTAGGCGACCGTCTGCTCGACGGTGCCCTCGTTGACGTCGGACTTGCCGATGATGATGGCGGGGTTGAGGTGATGGGCCATGCTGCGAAGCTGCTTGACCTGTGCTCCTGTCAGTGCCATGGGTTCTCGCTTTCTATGTATGGGGCGCCCCGCGACGGGGCCTTAATCTACGTGAGCTGTCCCACGATAGCGCAGGAACGGCGTGGTGTGGAGCGCGTTTGCCCAGTTCAAAAAGAATGCGGATGCCGAGTGAGTGGGCGGTGCGGGCTGCGAACAGGCTATGAGCTGGGCGCAGAGACCGGCTCCCATGCAATAAACGCCCAACGAACCTTGCGGACATGATCGAGCATATAGCGCCCCTGCGGCACGCCCTTGGAGCCCGGCTCACCGGCATGGGGATTCTCGATCATGTGCTGGGCGATGTAGTCGCGCAGACGGTCGACCTTATCCTCGTTGCCATGCTCAAGCATACGGGAGAAGTCTGCCACACCTGCCTCAAGGCTATCGAAGGTATCGCGACGAGGCGATTCAAAGTACGTAACCTGCGGCAACGCACCCATCTGAATGAGGATGTTGAAGGCGTACACAAAGCCATTACTGCAGGTAACCGAGGCGCCGATGGCGTTCATCACGTGCAGGTCGTAGCGCGGGCTGGAGTTGGCGACCATCGTGACAGCACAACGCCGGCGAGCCGTGCGGTCGAGCTTGGCAAGCGCGCCTTTTAGGTTGGTCGTGGTGACAGAGCGACTGGCAAAGGCAACATCCACCGCTTTCGCGACCGGTCCAACCAAATCCCAATCATCATCCCAAGCAAGCTCAAGCGGCGTAATAAGATCTTCGAGCCCGTAATACTCAATGCCGGCATCAAGCGTGCCCAACATGGCAGGAGAGAAGTCGGCAGCAATCACGGAATGTCCAGCCTGAGCAAGCGGAATAGCAATCGACCCAGCCCCACACCCCATATCAAGCACCGACTCGCCGGGCTCAAGCGCCAACAGCTTTATAAAATCCCGAGCATAAGGGGCAGTCTCCAACGGCCGAAAATGCCGAGCCCGCTTATCCCATTCAAAAGAATCATCAGCCCGATGCCGAGCGGCCTGCAGACGCATCCATTCGCCATTCCAATCCGCAGAAAGCAGCTCAGAACGAGTATCCCCATCAACCACGGGCCAACCTCCTAGCAACAAAAAAGCGACTCCCCCAAAAGAAGAGCCGCAACCAGCATATATCAGAAAAGAACCGTTCCAACGCCAAACCGCCCTCACAACCAAGGCGGGCAGGAGCGAAGCGACTGCCATACGGGATAGAACCCAACTGAGGTCCCGTTGTGCGGGAGTCCCGGGGAGGGCAAATATATAAGGTCGATCGCGAGTTCCGCACGAGCCGGAGAGCACTTAATGTGCTCTCCGTGCGAGTCAGGACTGTCCGAGCAGGCGACCTTATATATTTGCCCTCCTCGGGACTCCTCGCCCGAACCCCTCAGCTAGTTCTTCAGCGAGTTCAGCGGCGCCGGGAAGCGTCCACCGCGGTGGGCAAGCACGGTGCCGGCGTTGGGGTTCACCGGCATGATGGGCGCACGGCCGAACAGGCCGCCGTACTCGACGCAGTCGCCCACGCCCTTGCCAATGGCGGGAATCACGCGGACGGCCGTGGTCTTGTTGTTGATGACGCCGATGGCCATCTCGTCGGCGATGATGCCGGCGATGGTCTCAACCGGGGTGTCGCCGGGGATGGCAATCATGTCCAGGCCAACGGAGCACACGCAGGTCATGGCCTCGAGCTTCTCGAGCGAAAGCGCACCGGCCTCGACGGCGGCGATCATGCCGGCGTCCTCGGACACGGGGATAAAGGCGCCAGAGAGACCGCCCACGCTGGAACTGGCCATGACGCCGCCCTTCTTGACGGCATCGTTGAGCATGGCGAGCGCGCAGGTCGTGCCGGGGCCACCGCAGGTGCCCACGCCGATGATCTCGAGGATGCGGGCAACGGAGTCGCCGATGGCAGGCGTGGGAGCCAGCGACAGGTCGACAATGCCTTTCTCGACACCCAGACGGCGGGCTGCCTCACGGCTCATGAGCTCGCCGGCGCGGGTGATCTTAAAGGCGGTCTGCTTGATTTTCTCGGCAACCTCCATCATCGAGGCGGAGTCGGGGAGCGTCTCCAAGGCAGCAGCCATAACGCCGGGGCCCGAGACGCCAACGTTGATGACGGCGTCGGCCTCGCCACCGCCGTGGACGGCGCCCGCCATAAACGGGGAGTCCTCGACCATGTTGGCAAAGCAGACAAACTTGGAGGCGCCAACGGAATCCTGGTCGGCCGTGAGTTTAGCGGCATCGATGATGGTCTGCGCGGCCATGAGCACGGCATCCATGTTGATACCGGCGCGCAGGCTGGCGACGTTGACGCTGGAGCAGACGCGGCTCGTGGTGGCGAGCGCCTGGGGGATGGACTGGATGACGCGGCGGTCGGCGCCGCCGATGCCCTTCTGGACGAGTGCGGAGAAGCCGCCCAGGTAATCGATGCCGAGCGTCTCGGCCGCGCGGTCGAGGGCATGCGCGATGGGGGTGAGGTCCTCATTCTTGCAGCATGCGGCGATCTGCGCCACCGGGGTGACGGAAACGCGCTTGTTGACGATGGGGATGCCGTACTCGCGCTCGAGGTTCTCGGCGGTCTCGACCAGATGCTCAGCCGTGTGCGTCACGTGGTCGTAGATCTTCGTGCACATGCGGTCGAGGTTCTCGTCACCGCAACCCATGAGCGAAACACCCATGGTGATGGTCCTGATGTCGAGGTTCTGTTCCTCAACCATGCCGCGGGTTTCCGCGATTTCTGCGGGCGTGATCGCCATCCTTGCGCTCCTATCTGCCAAAACGAGCATAGTCTTTTCTATTCTAACGTGCCGCACGTGGCAAGTGGCGCGTGCGGCACGTTTTGGTGCTCGGTTGTTTCCGTTGTGTTACTGCCCAAAGACCTCTTCGGCGATGCGAGCGCTTTCGGCGGCGTCCTTGGCGTAGTAGTCCGCGCCGATCTGCTTGGCGTATTCGGGGGTGAGTACGGCGCCGCCCACGATGATCTTGACGCCCGGCACCTCAGTATGAAGCAGCTTGATGGTCTCCTCCATGGCGACGACTGTGGTAGTCATAAGCGCCGAGAGGCCGACGAGTTTGATGTCGCGCTCCTTGACGGTCTTGAGTACTTCCTGCGGATCGACGTCGCGACCCAGGTCAAAGACGGTGTAGCCGTAGTTGTCGAGCAGCATTTTGACGATGTTCTTGCCAATATCGTGGATGTCGCCCTTGACGGTGGCCACGCAGATTTTGCCCTTGTCGGCAATCTCGCCGGCGGGCATCAGGCGCTTGATGGTGTCGAAGCCCACGCGCGCGGCCTCGGCCGAGGCCATGAGCTGCGGCAAGAAGAACTTGCCCTGGTCAAAGAGGACGCCAACTTCGTCGAGGGCGGGGATAAAGTGATTGTTGATGAGGTCCATGGCGTCGTGGTCGGCCAGCAGGCGCTCGGTCTCGGCAGCGATCTCGCCTTTGCGGCCCGAGACGACCATGCGTCGAATCGGGTCGTCGTTGCCGTCGGTGCCGGGGGCGCTTGCAGCAGGCGCGGCATCACTCGATGTGGCCTGAGCTGCTGCCGGGTTTGCGGCGATCTTATACGGATCGGTCCAGCCGGCGTAGCGCTCGATGTATCCGGTCGAGCCCTCGTCCTCAACGCTCAGGACGCGATAGCTGTAGACGGTGTCCATAAAGCGCTTGGAACCCGGGTTCATGATGGGGGCGTCCAGGCCCGCGCCAAAGGCGGCGGCCAAAAAGACCGAACCCAGCAGCGGGCGGGCAGGCAGGCCAAAGCTGATGTTCGACACGCCGAGCGCGCATTTGACGCCCAGGCGCTCCTTGCACAGGGACATGGCGCGCAGGATCTGCTCGGCCTGGCGCTGGTTGGTCGAGGCGGTCATGACCAGGCAGTCGATGAGGATGCGGTCCGGTCCGATGCCGTAACGGGCAGCCTCGGCCACGATGTGCTCGGCGATGGCGAAGCGAGCCTCGGCGGTATCGGGGATGCCGCCTTCGTCGAGCGTAAGGCCGACAACGTTGGTGCCGTAGTGGGCGACCAGCGGAAAGATCTCATCCATGATCTGCTGCTTGCCATTGACCGAGTTGATGATGGGCTTGCCGGCGTAGCGGCGCACGGCGGCCTCGACAGCGGCGGGATCGGTGGAGTCGATCTGCAGCGGCAGCAGCGTGGAGCCCTGGAGCTGCTCGGTGGCCTGTTGGATGATCTTGACCTCGTCGATCTCGGGCAGGCCGACGTTGACGTCCAGGATGTCGGCGCCCTGTTCTTGCTGGCTGATGCCCTGGCTCACGACGTAGTCCAGGTCGCCGTCGCGCAGGGCCTGCTGCAGGCGCTTTTTGCCGGTGGGGTTGATGCGCTCGCCGATGACGGCGATCTTGTGGCCGTCGCAGGGAAGGTCCACGACCGTTTGGGCGCTCGTGACCGACATGCTGGGCTTGCGGCGGCGCGGGCTGGGTGTGTGGTTGTCGATAAGCGTGCGCAAGGCCGCCATGTGCGCCGGCGTGGTGCCGCAGCAACCGCCCACGACGCTCACACCGTCGGCGATCATGCCGGCGACGGCCTCGGCGTATTCGGGGGCTTGGATATCAAAGACGGTGTTGCCGTCGTCGTCCACATGGGGGAGTCCCGCATTGGCCTGCACCATAACGGGTTTGTCGGTAACGGTGAGCATACGTGCGGCGAGTCCTCGGAGCTCGGCCGGTCCCTGGCTGCAGTTGATGCCCAGGACGTCGGCGCCGATGGCATCGAGCGTGATGGCGGCAACCTCGGGACTCGTGCCCAAGAAGGTGCGGCCGTCTTCCTCAAAGGTCATGGTGGCAAAGACGGGCAGGTCGGAGTTTTCGCGGCAGGCGAGGACGGCCGCCTTGATCTCGGCAAGGTCGGTCATGGTTTCGATAATAAAGAGGTCCACACCCGCATCGACGCCGGCGCGCACTTCCTCGGCAAAGAGGTCATAGGCTTCGTCATAGCTGAGGGTGCCTAAGGGACGAAGCAGCGCGCCGATGGGGCCGATGTCGCCGGCGACGTAGCGGGCGCCGGCCTCGCGGGCGCAGGTGACGGCCGCGGCAAAGACGTCTGCCACGGTGGCGGCACCGTCGAGCTTGTGGGCGTTAGCGCCAAAGGTGTTGGCGGTGATCACGTCACAGCCAGCCTCGACATATTGACGTTGGATATCGGTGATAACCTGGGGCTCCTCAAAGTTGAGCAGCTCGGGCAGGGCGCCCGCCTTCATGCCGGCGGCCTGCAACATGGTGCCCATGCCGCCGTCGAACAGCAGGTGTCCCGTGCCCTCGACGGCCGCATGCAGGCGATCGTCCTTAATGCGCAGATCGTCGATCGTGCGCGTCTTGTACGCGGCGCCGTTGCGACGTGCGGCATCAACGGGTGCCGCCAATGCAGTGCCGTCAGGATCATGAGTGATAAGCGGAGTAAACATCGAGGGCTCCTAATGGCTGGAATAGCAGGTGGTGTGAGCGGCGCGGAAGCGGCAGTTCTCGCGCATGCGGCAGATATTGCAGGTGGGGCGGCTTTGGGCGTCGTGGACCTCGCCGTCAAACAGACCGATCACCGCGGTCACGCTTTTGGTGGGCATGAGCAGGCTGGTGGGCGTGACGGTAAGCCCGATGAGCCGCGTGGCGTTGAGCGCGTTGACGATCGAGCGCTGGGCCGAGAGCGGGCAGTCGCCGTAGCCGGGACTAAAGCGCCAGTTGCCGGCGAGCCCATGAATGGCGGCGTCCGTCTTGACCTGCTGGTCCATTTGCTCAACGGCGGCTTCCACGTAAGCGGAGCACGCGGCGTCGAGCACGGCGCCCTCCAGAGGATGTTGGGCTCCCGTGGTGCGCAGGCGACGCTCGGCGTCCATGCCGAGGGTGCATGCCATGAGCGCGGCAAAGCGGGCATCTTTGAGATGTCGATAGATATCGCGACCTCGCAGCTCAACGTTGGTGCCGACCAAGCGAATGCAAGGCTCACTTTGTTCGTCCACGCCCGTGGCATCGACGGCAAACACGCGGCGCACGCCACGGGGCTCAATGTCCAGTTCCAGACGCTCGACCACAAGCTCAATACGTCGTGACAGCTCGGGCTCAATCTGCTGGCCGCCGTAACCCAGATACCGCAGCATCTCGGCACGGTCGACACGGGGATGGTGCGCAGCATCGACACGGTAAAGCGCCGGCGACGCAAGGTCGGCCGGCACTTCGACAGCGGTTGTATCGATGTGCGGTTTTTCCATTACCCCAGGCGCTCCATAATGGTCGCGGCGATCGCAGGACGGTTCATAGTGTACAGGTGCAGGCCGTCGGCGCCGTGCTCCTTGAGGTCGCAAAGCTGGCGGGCGGCATAATCTACACCGGCTGCCTGCAGGCTCTCGGGGTCGTTCTCGTACTTGGCGAGAATCTTGATGACGGGGGAGGGCAGCGACGCGCCGCACATAAAGACCATGCGGCTAATCTGCGACTTGCCCATAAACGGCATGATGCCCGCGGTGATGGGCACCGTGATGCCCGCTTTATCGGCAAGCTCGCGGAAGCGGTAGAAGCACTCATTATCAAAGAAGAGTTGCGTCACAAAGAAGCTTGCGCCGGCGTCCTGCTTTTGCTTGAGGTGTTCGACCGAGAGGTTGAGGTCCTCACAGGCGATGTGACCTTCGGGGTAGGCTGCGGCGCCCACACAAAAGCCGGCGTCGACGAGCTCGGGGATGAGGTCGCGGGCGTAGGCGTAGTCGGAGGCGGGCTTGTCGTCCTCGGTCGCGCCAGCGGGAAGATCACCACGCAGGGCCAGGATGTTTTCCACGCCGGCGGTGCGATACTCGTCGATCTTGGCGGCGATATCGGCGTGCGACCGGCCCACGCAGGTAAGGTGTGCCACCGAGGGTGTATCGAATTCGCTCGTAATCATATGCGCGATGGGGGCGGTGGTGGCGCCGTTGCCCGAGCCGCCAGCCGAGCAGGTGACCGAGACAAAGCTCGGCGAAAGCTTGCACAGATTGCCTGCCACCTCGCGAGCCGTGTCGAGGGTAAGCTCGCCCTTGGGCGGGAACATCTCAAACGAAACGGGTGCGGTGCCCTGGGATGCTGCCTGCTTAAAAACCTCGTCGACGCGCATATTGTGCTCCTCTAGATACGTAATAGTGTGATGTGTTGTAAGGATTCTACAGCACCACTGTGCCACGGTGGAGTTTCACTCGCTATTTGAGGATACCAATCAAAGATGCCTTGCTATCGGCTTTCTCTATAACAGAGCGGCTAATCTAGGCACGGACTATAAAGACTGGTATCTGATGCAAAATACCAGTTAATAGAGCTCCATCCCAAATTGACTACCCTTAAACCATGGGGAGAGGTCTGCTATTTATACAGTTGATTGGCTGTTGAGGGTGGCAACGCCGCCTCGATAGGGTAACCTCATTGATTGGTTTCGCGACAGCAACATAACGGTAATGTCGCGGAAACACGGCGAGTCTAAGCTATGACTCGTTCGTTAGTAATCAACACCGCTTCTCACGCGGTGCCGATACGAAGGGAGTTCCGTATGGCCGATCTTACTGACCGCTTCGGGACCATGGTGTTCTCTGAGGAAGTCATGAAGGACTACCTCCCCAAGGACATTTGGAAGCGCCTTGCTGCAACCCTCGAGGGCGGTGAGCCGCTCGACCTGGATGTGGCCAACGCCGTTGCCCATGCCATGAAGGTCTGGGCCATCTCCAAGGGCGCGACGCACTACGCGCACTGGTTCCAGCCGCTTTCGGGCATTACTTCCGAGAAGCACGACAGCTTCCTGGAGCCCAACCACGACGGCACCGCCATTACCAAGTTTACGGGCAAGAACCTCATCCAGGGCGAGCCCGATGCCTCGAGCTTCCCCAACGGCGGCCTGCGTGCTACCTTCGAGGCCCGTGGCTACACCGCTTGGGACCCCACTAGCCCCGCCTTTATCAAGGACGATGTCCTGTGCATCCCCACGGCTTTCTGCTCCTACACGGGCGAGGCCCTGGACAAGAAGACCCCGCTGCTGCGTTCCATGACCGCGCTCTCGCGTGAGTCTAAGCGCGTTTTGGCGCTGTTCGGTAAGACCCCCAAGAAGGTCGTTCCTTCCGTGGGCGACGAGCAGGAGTACTTCCTGATCAAGAAGGACGCTTACCGCAAGCGCAAGGACCTGGTCATCACCGGCCGCACCCTCTTTGGTGCTGCTCCCTGCAAGGGCCAGGAGCTCGAGGAGCACTACTTTGGCGCTATTCGCCCCACCGTCTCGGCCTATATGAAGGACCTGGACGATGAACTGTGGGCGCTCGGCATTCCCGCCAAGACCAAGCACAACGAGGTTGCTCCCTGCCAGCATGAGCTTGCCCCCGTCTATGGCGAAGTCAACGAGGCCATCGACCAGAATCTGGTCATGATGGAGAAAATGAAGCTCATCGCCTCCCGCCACGACTTGGTCTGCCTGCTGCACGAGAAGCCCTTTGAGGGCATCAACGGTTCGGGCAAGCACAACAACTGGTCGCTTGGCACCGAATCCGAGAACCTGCTCGATCCGGGCGACACCCCGCTCGACAACCTGCAGTTCATCGTCTTCCTCACCGCGGTGATCGAGGCCGTCGATAACTATCAGGAGCTCCTGCGTGCCTCTGTTGCCTCGGCCGGCAACGACCATCGTCTGGGCGCCAACGAGGCTCCTCCGGCGATTATGTCCATCTTCCTGGGCGACCAGCTTACCGAGGTCGTCGAGAAGATCATCGATGGTAAGGCTTCCGTCCATGCCACGCGCGGCGTGCTCGACCTGGGCGCCGATACCCTGCCCAAACTGATGCAGGACAACACCGACCGCAACCGCACCTCCCCGTTTGCCTTCACCGGCAACAAGTTCGAGTTCCGTGCCTGCGGCTCCGAGCAGAACGTCTCCGACTCCAACCTGGTGCTCGATGCCGCCGTGGCCAAGTCGCTCAAGTCCTTCGCCGACGCGCTTGAGGGTACGCCCGAGGATGAGTTCCAGGACGCCGCGCTCGAGTACTGCAAGAAGGTCCTGACCGACCACCAGCGCATCCTGTTCTCCGGCGATGGCTACTCCGACGAGTGGCCCGTCGAGGCCGAGAAGCGCGGCCTTGCCAACAACAAGACCACGGCCGACGCCCTGCCCGCCTTTGTTTCCGATAAGGCCATTGCGCTCTTTGAGGAGACGGGTGTTCTGACCAAGGCCGAGGCCCAGTGCCGCTACGATTGCAAGCTCGAGAAGTACAACAAGCTCATGAACATCGAGGCTACCACGATGGTTCGCGAGGCGCGTCGTACCTATCGCCCGGTCATTACCGCCTATGCCACCAAGGTCGCTAAGGGCCTTGAGACTATTCGTGCCGCCGGCGCCGAGGCCGCCATGCAGTGTGAGCAGAACACGCTCAACAAGCTCTGCAACGGCATCACCACCATCAACGACTCCATCAAGGCGCTCGACGCCGTGCATCAGAAGGCCGAGGGCCTCGATGGCCAGGAGCAGGCCAACGTGTATGCACACGAGGTCGTCCCCGCTATGGATACGCTGCGTGCCGCCGTGGACGCCATGGAGGAGATCGTGGCTGCCGACTACTGGCCGGTTCCGACCTACGACGACATCCTGTTCTACGTGTAGAGCGTAACTGACATATCGTCACGGTATTGAGCCGGGGTCCGCATCATGCGGGCCCCGGCTTTTGTTTGCGAAGGGCGCTTTGAAGCCCGTTTTGCCGCCGACTTGCCTAGGTATAAAGGGTTGTGGACAAAAAACGTCAAATATGAGTACTGTCACAAGTCCTGTAGCATTATCTATTTACAAAATATGGGTTGTTACGCAACATATGTCCAAGTACATAGCTGATAAACGCCTGAAATTCTTCCGCCGTAGGACCCCTGGGGTCGCGCGCGCAGACGTGGTGTAAGAGTGTCCTGAGGTCCGTCGCTGCAAGT
>JAPJOH010000041.1 GCA_030826265.1 Collinsella aerofaciens | reverse complement strand
CCTGCGCAAGACGGAAAGCACATTAAGTGCTTTCCTTTGCGTGCGGAACTCGCGATAAACTTAATTACGCGCCGCTCCCCGCCCGTGCCGGGCAAACGTCGTTGCACTCATCAGTGACATGAAATAACCGCTTGCATATCGTCCTTTAGCTTGGTTCGGTACAATGCTTGTGGCTTTCAATTCATAAATTAGTGGGGTTAATTCATGGCAGAATCTCGTGCTGAACGTAAGGCTCGGCGTGCTTTGATCCAGGCGGCTGAGGGGTCGGAGGAGACGAAATCTTCTAGGAAACCCAAGTTGTCTAAGGATGCAAAGGGTAAATCTAACAAGAGTAAGGCGAAGAGCAAGCGCTCTGGTGCTCGTCAGGCTGGATCCAAGGATTCTGAGGCTCGCTCTAAGCGTTCTCATAAGGATTCGGCCAAGCCTGCTCGTAAGGCTGTGGACCCCAAGTCGCCTTGTTCCATCATGAAGGCTTGTGGTGGGTGCACGGCGCCCAATCGTCCTTATAAAAAGCAGCTGGCCGCTAAGCAGGCTGCTATGGAGGAGCTGTTTGCTTCGCTTTGTGAGCGTGAGGGTATCGCCGTTGATCCTATTCGCGGTATGGGCGTCACCCTGGGCGACCCGGGTAAATATCCTGCACCGCGTGGCTTTCGCCATAAGGCTGCCACTCCCTTTGCTCCCGGTAAGGAAGGCACTGCCCGTTGCGGTTTCTTTGAGCGCGGCACGCACAAGATCGTTGCCGTGCCCGAATGTCCTGTCGAGGCGCCGGGTGCCCGTCAGATTCTCAACGGCATCGCACGCGAAGCTGAGCGGCTGCATATTCCCGCCTTTAATGAGGACAAGCATCTTGGTTTGCTTCGCTATGCCGTCGTCCGCTGCGGTTGGCGTACCGACCAGGTCATGGTTACGCTCGTGACCGCCCAGCGTGACCTACCGCATGCGCAGGAGTTCTTTGAGGCCGTCGCGGCGCTCGATCCGCATATCGTCACCGTTGCCCAAAATATCAATGGCCGTCCCGGTAACGCCATCTTGGGTGAGGAGACTCGTATCGTCTATGGCGCCGAGTGCATGCGCGACCAGCTGCTCGGTTGCGAATTCGATATCTCCCCTACCGCGTTCTATCAGACCAATCCGCAGCAGACCGAGCTACTCTATCAGCTCGCGATTGACGGCATGGACCTGCAGCAGGGTGACATTCTTATGGACGCTTACTGCGGCAGCGGCACCATCGGTCTGTGCGCCGCGAAGGATGCCCAGGACAGAGGTGTCGGCATTATGCTGCTCGGCGTGGAGCGCAACCCGGCGGGCATTGCCGACGCACGTCGCAATGCCGAGCTCAACGGCCTCACCCGCAGCGCTTGGTTTATGGCCGACGACGCCACCGACTACATCTTGGACGCCGCCGATAACAACGAGCGCGTCGACGTTCTCTCCATCGACCCGCCGCGCGCCGGCTCCACGCCCGAGTTCCTCGAGGCCGCCTGCGCACTTAAGCCGCGCCGCATCACCTATATCAGCTGCAATCCCGCCACCCAAGAGCGCGACCTGCACCAGCTCCTCGACGGTGGCTATCGCCTGCTCAAGATCACGCCCGTCGACATGTTCCCTCATACCGACCACACCGAGACCGTCGCGGTCCTCGAGCGCCGCTAATCCACCCCGGTAGATTTTTGGGACAGGAAAGGGGGCGGCCCGTCTGGACCGCCCCCTTTCGTTGGACATATGAGTCTCGTTACATCCCCTTGCGCAGGTCGCATACGCCGGCTGCCGCCATCTCGCGCAGCAGCGTCTCGCGGTCGCGCGTCACGATCAGATCCAACGGGAAGTGAATCTCGTCGAGCAACTTGCGGGCGTGCTCGAGCTTGCCAATGGCCATACCAATGTGGGCATCGGTCGACACACCAATTCCCACGCCCAGCTCGGCGCAGCGCTCGGCGATCTTGCGACATACGGCCCAATGCTCAGTGTCGGCACCATGCTCAAGACTATGGTTGTTAATCTCGATAATCTTGTGCTTGGCCTTGGCCGCCAACAGCACCTCGTCGATATCGAACGGCACGCCCGAACGCCCCGTGTGACCCAGCATGAACACCTTGGGGTGCTCCAGGGCATTGATATACATCTCGGTCGTCTGGGCCAGCGTCGCGCCTTCAGCAATCTGCGGATTATGCACGCTCGCAACCAAATAATCCAAATTACGCGTAACCAAATCGAACAGCGAATGCTGACGGCTGTACGAATCGCCGGCAATATCGAGCGTGACAGGGGTGTCCTCGCCAAACAGGCTTCCGTCCAGCGAAACGATATCGGCCTCGGCACCACGCAGCACCAGCACGCCGCTCCAAATGCGCGGCCAGATATCCTGGTTGATAAAGAACTGGTAACTGCGCAGGTCATTGGGGCAAGCCGTAACCATAGAGCTCAAATGGTCGGCAGATCCGAGCACCTGCAGACCACGCTCTGCCGCCCAGTACGCATTCTCCTCAATGGTCGAATATGCATGCGCAGAGAACATCGTATGGGTATGAATGTCACAAGAAAGCAGGTAGGGCATCAGGTCTCCTTATCTGGCACGGCCGTCGCTTATATTCATTGTACGCATAGCCTTCGATAGTCGTAAAACCACTCCATCCCAAAGACACAACGTCCATGACAACGGGGTCCGGCTTAACACCAAACCCCGTTTCACGTAAAACATTGTAGGCAGATCGCTTTGCTTTTAACGATACTCGTCCGCCAACTGTTTCCAAGCGGGTAGCGAATTGACAATCGTTTCGTAACTCACGCAATAGCCCAGGCGGAACCAACCCGGCATACCAAAGCTGTCCGAGGGAACCGCAAGCAACTCATACTTCTTTGCGCGCTCGCAAAACGCATTCGCATCGGGCTCCAACGCTTTCACCCATAGGTAGAACGCGCCATCCGGCTCAACATAGGTGTAGCCATACTCCGCTAGTGCGTCGGTAAGCGCGGTGCGGTTGCGTGCATAGGCCTCAACGTCACTCGGCTCATCGATGCAGTCGATAATTACGCGCTGGAAGAGTGCCGGTGCGCATACAAAACCCAGCGTACGGGCAGCACCCGCAACAGCCGGCATCAGACGGGCGGCCTGCGGATTGGTGTTGGGAACCAAGATCCACCCCACGCGCTCACCCGGCAGCGACAGCGACTTGGAATACGAGTAGCACACGATGGTGTGCTCGTAAATCGAGGGCACCCAAGGCACCTCGGCACCGTACACGATTTCGCGGTACGGCTCATCCGAGATGAGCATAATCGGATTCTCGGGATCGCGCTGAGCGTTGGCCTCGCGCAGAACGTTGGCCAGTCGCGTCAGCGTGTCGCATGTATATACGGCACCGGTCGGATTGTTGGGAGAGTCGATGATGACGGCCGCCGTCTTATCGCTGATCGCCTTGAGCACGTTGTCCACGCTCAGCTGGAACGTATCTTCATCGGCGAGCGCCTCAACACACGTACAGCCGGCCTTCTCAATCCAAACGCGATACTCCGGAAAGTACGGGGCGATAACAATAACCTCGTCGCCCGGGTTCGTAACGGCGTTGAGCGTGCAGGTGAGCGAAGCCGCGGCACCCACCGTCATAAAGACGTCTTTGCCCTCATAGCTCGTGCCAAAGCGGCGGTTGAGCGATTCGGCCACAGCGGCACGACATTGCGGCAGGCCCGGTGCGGGCGTGTAGCCGTGCAGCTGGTCGCTCGGCAGCTCCAGGGCCTTCTTAATCGACTCAGCCACGGCAGCGGGCGCCGGAACACTCGGGTTGCCCAGCGAAAAATCGAATACGTTCTCCGCACCGATCTGTGCCTTGCGCTCAAGACCATAGCTAAAGATCTCGCGAATGATGGAGCTTTCCGCACCGCGAGCATACATAGTTTCGTTGATCATCTGTTCCCCTTTCGCATAGGCGCTATTGTACGCTTTAGCCGAGCAAAGTGCCGCAGCAATGTTGATTGGGGACAGACTTAAATGCGTGAAAACGCTCATTTAAGTCTGTCCCCAATCAACAGACGGCCCCATATCGCTCAAAAGAAAAAACCTCCGCAGGTTTCCCCGCGGAGGCTTTTGCCACAAAGACTATTTGTCGGTGTCGGCACCGACGACGGCATGGTCATCGTCAGCATCATCGGATGCGGCTTCGGCATCCTCCTGCATGGCCGCCTGCGCAAAGGCCGCGGCATCAGCCGCCAGCTCCTCCTCGCTCATGCGAGGCACGCGCTTCTTGGTCGGCATGCCGGCCGCCTTGGCATTGCGTTCCTCCTTGGCCGCCAGGATATCGCCCTCGCGCTCAAGGTAGGCGTCCCACTCGTTATCGAGCAGGGCATTCACGGCATCGCCCTCGACAGTCTCGCGCTCAAGCAGCACCTTCGCCATCAGATCGAGCTGATCGCGACGGGCATCCAAGATCTCGACAGCACGACGATGGGCCTCGCGCATGATGCGCTGAACCTCGATATCAATGCGGCGCGCCGTCTCCTCGGAGTAATCCTGGTGATCGGCGTAATCGCGACCAAGGAACACCTGATGTTGCGCCTCGCCAAACACTTGCGTGCCCAGCTCCTCGCTCATGCCCAGGCGCGTGACCATCTCGCGCGCCATCTTGGTTGCGCGCTCCAGATCGTTGCTCGCGCCCGACGTAATATCATCGCACATGAGCTCCTCGGCAACGCGACCGCCCAAGAACACGGCGAGCTCGTCGAGCATCTCGTTCTTGGTCTTGAGGAAGTGGTCCTCCTGCGGAAGCTGCAGCGTGTAGCCCAGCGCCTGGCCGCGGCTGACGATCGAGATCTTGTGGACCGGATCGGAGTGCTCCAGGATGTGGCCCACCAGGGCATGACCGCTCTCGTGGTAGGCAATCGTGGTGCGCTCGGCCTCGGTCATCACGCGACCCTTGCGTTGCGGTCCGGCAATCACGCGCTCCATCGACTCCTCGACCTCGTCCATCGAGATCACGGAACGATGACGGCGAGCGGCCAGCAGCGCAGACTCGTTGAGCAGGTTCGCCAAATCGGCACCAGTAAAGCCAACGGTCATCTGGGCGAGCTTCTCAAACTTAACGTCCTCGTCCATCGGCTTGTTCTCGGCATGCACGCGCAAGATCTGCTCGCGGCCCTTCACATCCGGACGGTCGACCGTAACCTGACGGTCAAAACGGCCGGGACGCAGCAATGCCGGATCCAGGATGTCAGGACGGTTGGTCGCAGCGATCAGGATGACCGACTCGCTCTCCTCAAAACCGTCCATCTCGACCAGCAGCTGGTTGAGCGTCTGCTCGCGCTCGTCGTGACCGCCGCCCAAGCCAGCTCCGCGCTGACGTCCCACGGCATCGATCTCATCGATGAAGATGATCGACGGGGCCTGGGACTTGGCCTCCTTAAAGAGGTCACGCACACGGCTGGCGCCGACACCTACGAACATCTCGACAAAGTCGGAACCCGAGATGCTAAAGAACGGCACGCCCGCCTCGCCGGCAACGGCCTTGGCCAGCAGCGTTTTACCGGTGCCCGGAGGGCCAACCAGCAACACGCCACGCGGGATCTTGACGCCCAGCTTGCGATAGCGATCCGGATCGCTCAAAAAGTCACGGATCTCCTCGAGCTCCTCGACTGCCTCGTCCACGCCGGCAACGTCTTCAAACTTGACCTTGGGGCGTGTGGCCTCGTTGGTCTTGGCGTTAGTCTTGCCAAACTGCATGTTCCTGTTGTTGGCGCCCATCATCTGGCGCATAAAGTAGAACATGATGGCGATAAGGGCGATCGTCGGAAGCACACTCATCGCCAAGTCGCCCCAAAAATCGGGATCGTTGGTGTTGACGATGTACTTGGTATCGGGGTGCTCCGACATGAGCTCGGCAAGCGAATCGGAGCCGACATAGGTCGAGGAGAAGCTCTTGAGCTCGCTCGTATCGCCCTTGTCCTTCTTCGTCTTCCAGTAATGACCCGTCACGCTTCCGTCTTGAACCGTATAGGTCAGATCTTCGACGCGATCCTGCTTGATGGCGCTCACCATCTCGCTCGTCGCGAGCTTAACGGTATTGCTGGAATTGGCAAAGCCGGAGCCCATGTTAAAGAAGGCGTAGCCCAGAAGCGCGCAAGCCAAAATAAAATACAGCCAGCCCGTACGCGTGGGCTTCTTGCCTCCGGGCATCCCCGGGATCTTAGGCTCCCGGGGAGTCTGGGAATTGTTATCGTTACGGTCGTCGGGCATCTTACGAATAAACCTCCGGTTTCAAAATGCCCAGATACGGAAGGTTACGATAGCGCTCGGCATAGTCCAGGCCGTAGCCCACCACAAAGGCATCGGGGCAATGGGTTCCAACATACTTGGGCGTGATGGCCGAGGTACGGTCCTCAACGTCCTTCCACAGGAAGGCGGCGACCTCCAGCGAGGCGGGCTTGCGGCTCTCGAGGTTCTTCATCAGATACTTGAGCGTCAGGCCCGAGTCCAGAATGTCCTCGACGATCAGCACGTCGCGACCGCGGATGTCGATATCCAGGTCCTTAATGATACGCACGATACCCGAGGACTTCACACCGTCACCATAGCTCGAAACAGCCATGAAATCGATGTTGGTCGGCAGCTCGATCTTGCGCATCAGGTCGCCCATAAAGACAACGGCACCGCGCAGAACCGCGATCAGCACCAGATCCTTACCCGCGTAGTCGCGAGTGATCTCCTCGCCCAGGCGAGAAACGATGCCGTCGATATCCTCCTGCGTAAACAGAACCTTCTCGATATCCGGATGTTGAGAAGCCATGACAACCCTTTCTTGTGCTTAATCGCCCACACACCGCCGTATGGACGCGAACTACACATTCTAGCAGCGCACGGGGTATATTTTCCAGCCCGCGCACCATCAGCGCGGGAATACCGTCAACGCCGCACAGAACAGCTGGTGCGAGGGGCTAATCCGCGTCAACCACGCGAAGCAGATAAGCCACACGCGTCGCCGCCGTGCATTTAAAACGTTCGTCCGCGCGAACTCCGGCGACCCACACCACGGCACCTCCCGGCGCCGTCCTCACCACGGGCACGCCGGCGCGCTCGGAAACGGGAATGCGAGCCTCGCCTAGCAAGTCGGATACCTTCTTGCTTCGGCCACTCATTCCTAACGGGCACATCACGTCTCCCGGTGCGGGACCGTCCACCCACAGGCGCGCCAATCGCGCCTCTGCAGGGATCTCGCCACGTGAGCCCGCCAGGATCCGCTCACTATCGCTGTCGGCAAAACCCAGGGCAGCCGCGTCTACCAAAGCTGTCACTTCCCCGGCAGCCGCAAGCTCACGGGCGCGGCGCACGATATCACATCCCGGCTCAACGGCCATCGGCTCTGCGACCAGCATGCGCCCCCCGCCCAACGGCAAACGACCGGGTATGGTAATCCAGTCCGCAACCAGCCCCTCACGAGCCGCCGGCGCCTTAAACGCTAGCATGCCAAACTCGACGCGCGCGTCAATTCCCGCCGGAAGCGTGACCGAGCCTGTGCCTTCGGCAACGCAGGAAAGGACTCGCTCCACATGTCGCATCTCTGGACGAGCGCCCGGATCGATGCGTTTGATCGCCAGTCGCACGATGCGCCGCGCGATTACCACCTCGGCCGCAGCAAGGCGTCTGGCATCGAGCACTAGCGCGCCCGCCGCCTCCTTGCGCAGGCAGCTTCGAAACGCCTGTGCCGACAGCTGGGATAGAAACGCATCTTCGTCACCCAAGATCTCACAGGCGGCGCCAATCGTCTTGCACACGCTCGCATTACGCTGTGCCACCACTGGCATTACCCGATGGCGCACGTAGTTTCGCAGATACGAGATATCCTCATTGCTCTCGTCTTCACGCCACGGCTGACCATGTACCTGTAGATAGCCCACGAGCTCGCCATGAGTTAGGTCGAGCAAGGGACGCACCACGATATTCCTCCGGCGAGGAATGCTCGATAGACCAGCGGACCCCGAACCCTTAATCGCGTTCATCAAAAACGTTTCCGCGCGATCCGAAGACGTGTGCGCGGTGCAGATACGAGCCGCCGTTCGCGGTGCCCCCGTCTGGGCGCAGAGTTCGCGAACATACCTCCGCGCCGCGGCATAGCGCACCTCGCGGGCCGCGGCCTCAATATTGCCCGACTCCCCATCAAAATAAGCGTGCTCCACACACAGCGGTAAACCATATTGCGCGCAGAGCTCACGCACAAAGGCCTCGTCGCCATCGGACGCCTTGCCGCGCAGATGATGGTTTACATGCAGCACATGCAAGCGCTCGCGAGCAATGGGGGCAACACCGCGTCCGTCTTGGATATCCAACTTTGATGTGCACGCCATAAGAAGCAGTGCCGTCGAGTCCGCGCCGCCTGATACCATGAGCACAACAGGAGCAGCCTGCTGCCTCGTCCGGGTCTCATCGACTGCCCCAGGCACGGCATGGTGTCCGTAATGCTGTGATACCGTTGGCATTCGCTTCCTCCTTTATTCGTCCGCACCCATTGTATCCTTTGGAATCTTATGTCTTGCCTGCACCTTCATATCCTCGGCAGTGGCTCTAAAGGCAACTGCGCACTCATCGAGGGCCCGCAGGGGCTCATTATGGTCGATGACGGACTGTCTCGCCGCGAGACATTAAAGCGCATGGCAGAACTGGGGCTCTCGGCAGACAACGTCTCGGCTCTTCTCATTACTCATGAGCATAGCGATCACATCAAGGGCCTCGATGTCTGGTGCAAGCACTGGCACGGCCCCCTCTTTGCCAGCAGGGGCACTCTTTCGAGCAAAGAAAATCTTTCGCATCTGCCTGTCGAGGAATTCGATCCCGGTGACACCCTATCCATTGCCGGCATCCACGTGCAAACCTACTCAACGTCACACGATGTCATCAATCCAGTCGGCTATCGATTCGACACCCTCGATGATTCCATCGGTTTTGCCACCGACACCGGAGAGCTATCGAGCCAAGCCATGAACACCCTCGAAGATTGTCGAGTCCTCGCACTCGAAAGCAACCACGATGTGACCATGCTGCGCGAGGGAGAATATCCCCGCTTTCTTCAGGAGCGCATCCTGTCTGCAAGGGGACACCTCTCCAATGGCCAAGCCGCCGAAGCCGCGCGCGAACTTGTTACCGAACGCACCGAACAGCTCATTGCCATGCATATCAGCCAAGATAACAATCGTCCGAGCCTTACCGTCAAAAGCTATGCCAAAGCTCTGACCGCAACCCTGGATGACGAGGTCGGCAGCTCCGCAACCCTTCTCCAAGGATCGCGAAAACTCTCGATACGCCCCGCAAGCCAGCATCGGCCAATAACCATTCAATAGACTGTCCTAGACAGCAAAAGGGGCCGAGAATCGCTTCCCAGCCCCTTTTGCTGTCTTTTAATAGCGCAGAACACCAACGAAGTTAGTCGATGGAGATCTTCGTAACGTTCTTCTTCTCGACGATCTTGGGGACCGTAACGGTCAGGATGCCGTCAGCGTACTTAGCCGAGAGGTCCTCGCTCGAAGCGTCCTTTAGATACACGCCACGCGTCGCGCTGTACGAGCTGAACTCCTTCTGCAGGAAGTTCTTGCCCTCGTTCTCCTCGTCTTCCTCGACATTCACGCTAATGGACAGACGACCCTCGTTAAGCTCGACATCGATATCGTCCTTGGCGACGCCGGTCAGATAAGCCTTGACCTCATAGCCGTCGCCCTTATCCTCAACGTCAACGGGAAACGCCTTGGAAGCAATCGAGTTGTTTGCAAGGTCGGTCATATCATCAAACAGATCGAACAGCGAGCTAGCAGAAGGACGAACGCCAAAAACCGAACGATAAGGAACCATGCTTGCCATGTTTACCACTCCTTTTAGGACTGCCGAGCCATCTTCTAGGTGACTGGGACTTCTTTTGACGCTCATATATATGCCCACACAGTGCTTATATATACATTGACTATAAAGTTTTTTGAGTCAAGTACTATAAGCATATCTAAGTGTAATTGACTCAGGTTTTAGTAAGGTTAAGGTTCTTTGAACCAGAGCTTAAATAACGAGTATGTTCGCAGCTACAAATAACAAGGGGCTTACAATGAGCGCGTACACGTTGTTGGTAACGAGCTAAAGGGCATCATGGACGACCAAAACCAGAACAAAATGTTTATGCAGACGCAGGGGGAAGAAACTTCCACGCAGCCGCCACGGTTCCATTGCCCCCACATCTCGCAAGAGCCCATTAATGATCCTGAGCCCGAGTATGTGACGAGAAATCGATATCAAACGCTCGAGGATGCCCAAACGGGACGCAAACATATGGGCGTCGCCTCGGGAGACCCTATATATCTGAAAGACGCACCATTATCTAAAAACAGCGCAGCTAGTGATGAGCCGATGAAAGCATCCGCCGCTCATCAACAAAGAGGTCCTCGACCAAAGCAAACCTTGACGCATTCGGCTCGCTATCTCGAAACGCCAAAACAGGGAAAATCAATCTTCGTTTCATCAAGTAAACGACGCAAGCAGCATCGACTGACAATCCTGCTTTTGATCATTGCAGCCATAGCAATTGCCCTTGTTATTCGTTTTATTTTCTTTAAATAAAAGCTCAATACCAAAAAGAATTAAATCGTCTGGCGTAAATGAGTCATTTATGCCCGTAAACGCAAAAAAGGGGGAGGCCGCGAGGCCTCCCCCTTCTAAGTTCAAGCGTACGG
>JAPJOH010000040.1 GCA_030826265.1 Collinsella aerofaciens | reverse complement strand
CTTCGTTAAACGGGCGCTAGGGCGTCACCCTTACACCAACATTTTCGACGCGATCGCCAAAGTTGGCCCGAGCGAGCGGCCCGTCCTGGCTCGGAAGGGTCCGTGCCTTCGCCTAGAATACGCCCACCATGGCGCGAACAGGCCGCTTTCGGGACCATCCCGGCCGTCTCCACGGCAACCTCGCGTTACTTCTCGGAGAGGAAGAAGCCGAGTTGCACGACACGACGCTCCGGAGGGGCGCATCGGGCTGTCATGACTGGGCCTAGCTGGAAAAGACCACCAGGAAGATAGTCGAATCCAGCCTTGAGCTTGCCGACAGAGTGGAGTCAGCCTAGGATATCGATAGATTCCGAATCCTGGACACAGGGGCCAAAGAGTCCATTACATCAACTTTCGCGACACTACCGTTCTTGTCAGATCATTCTGATGTTCGGCGCGAGTTTCAGAGACATCGTGCCACGACGACGAGAAGGCACATCAATTATTACCCGGTGATCGGAATTGGCCGATATCGATTAAGTATTTATGGCTATGAATAATTCAATGCTAAAACCATCGCCTACCGAGCACTCAAGCGTTTAATCTTCCTGTAAATCTTAGCCTCATCGGGAGCAATCGGATCATTTGGAAACGCCTTTTGGGCTCTCGCTACGTAGGAAAGAAAGTTCCCATAGCGAGAAAATGCAGAAGGGTCAGCATCACCCGATGGGCACAGCCTTCTTCCTTTAATACCGAGCGGTGAATAATGTTGATACAGAGCGGAGACGCGCTTTTTTGATGCGCGCCTTCCCTCTCCCTGATTAGAGCGCGCAATCGCAGTGGCCGCCTCACGGAGACGTTTGTTGTACCTTCCAACCGTAGGCTGTCGAAGTCTTACGATGCGCCCGTCAAAGTCAAACCCCAGGAAACTGACTTTCTGCGCCGGATGTGCACCGGAGTACGAAAAGACCTCACCCGCACAAACGCTTTCAAAATCAAGCTGCGCAACTCCGCCGCCATCAACCCGGAACACCTTGGTTTTCTCAGGTTGCAATTTAACGGAATCGACATCGGCCATTAGATTAATGGCCTCTACAAGTGCATCGAAGCCAGACTCTGGAACGGCAATAATAAAGTCATCGCAATAACGAAGATACAAGCCGCCAACCCGTTCAAGGGCAAGTCTGACTTTCATATCGATATCGGCCATATAAATGTTAGCGAGCACTCCGCTTGCGGCAAGACCCTGAGGAATGCCCAGTGCAGAGCCATCCCGTACCCAAGGTCTGGTAATAATATTGCTCTTGTTTGCAAGAAATTCAGACTTTGGCAAGATAACATCCAGCTTATTAAGTTCGCGAATAGACTTGAACCGAAGCTCGATAGCCGCATCGCTGATCATTTTCTCCCGAGTAGGATCGATTGCTGGCCATGGCAATTGATGTCGAGCAGCCAAATCAGCAATAGGCCAGCACGAATATCGGAGGATATTTTTAATGACTTGATAATGATCGTCCGGTAAGCGTCCACTGGGAAACAACGAACGCAACGACGTCATTAGATGAACATGATTTAAGTTGTCGAAGAAGCTCTCGAAATCACCCGTAAGCACAAAAGCCGAATCTTGCTCGCGTATATAATCGAAGGCCTTTTTAGCTGATGAAATATTGCTGCCAGCAGTTACGGCGCTGTCTGATGAAAGCGAAGAGCGGTACGCTACGGCAACCTCATTAAACTCTTCGGCAATGACCCTCTTGTTATATAAGTCCGACCACAGATAAGAGTAGTACTGGAAGACGCGGTGATCGAAATGCGAGGCATAAGCGATATTGCGAACTTTGCAGCTTCGCTTACCCCCACGATACCGAACGGCGATGATCTCGTTGGAAATTAGAGGGTAGAACGCGTGATGGGAAACGTACCCTGGATCTAAGATCTTGTCCTGGACATCGGCAAAAGACACCCTATGATCGAAATGGGCGTATGAGCTTTTGGAACTATATCGAGGAATACGAGCGATGTCGAACTCGGTCAAAATACCCCCAAATAAATCAACCTATCCGGATCAACGAGCGGCGGCTAACCCTCCCCGGACAGGCTAATCAAAGGTGCAGCAAGTGCAACCAACGCTTTCGCGGCCACCTAGAACAATGATTGCCTATGTCATACTAGACGAAAGCGAGGAATTGGTACTTATGACCATCGAAGCCCTTATCCAGCTAGCCGCAGGCAACGCTGGTGTCAATGTGGCGAACGTCGGAATTTCGTCGTTTGCTATATTGACGGCAGTAGCGTACCCCATCGCCAGTTCGCGATGGGCAGATAGCTTTATTCCCCATTCTTGCTTTTATTAAACAGGCTATGAGAAATTGGCTCATGCTGCTAATAGTAACTTGACGCTTACCCAAGTGTCTTAACGCCGGCTTTGGGCTCATAGGACAAAAAATGTGCCCCGGTAGAACATCAACTTCCATCCATTAATCCACCCAGAACGGGTACGGGCCCTGCGGCGGAGGCCCTCCCACACGGCCCTGTTGCCACGTTCTGGGCCTCCATCCTCACGCGTCAGCGATGCGGAGCAGGCACCGGATAGGAAGTCGATGTCCGTGTCAATCGGCATCGTGGCGAGCTCCTCGCGCGCCGCCTCGCGTCCCCCAAGCGCGCGCGGCAACACCAGAGCACCGCCTTCACGCGCTTGACCGAAGTCAACCCACGGTTTTGCACAGGACGGCCCTCAGTTGGGAGTTCGCCCCTCCCTCGATTGTGCTGTTGGTCGACGGCTGCGACCCCGTCTTGTCCAGGACGGGGTCAAGTTTACTGATATTCATTTATAAGTGGTCCGTAAGATCGCCGAGAATCGAGCACTTTAGTCATTAAGAATCGAGTAATTTGATTAATAGGACCGTGCCCCTGGCCCCAGCGAATGATATTCGGCTGGTTGATGCAGCCGGGCGCTCGAGGTCCGAAATCACCCGTACGTTCCACGTGAGCCGGATCGCCGTGGCTGAGTACGACGACATGTCAAACATTTCACTCGCCGCGCCGCTGCGCCAAAGGAGCGCCAGTCCCGCGCTCGAGAGAAACGAGGGAAGGTTTATGGACGCCCTCGTAACCGACCGAGAAGCCACGCCAATCGGCAAGAATCGCCCGCTCTTCATTGGCGGATAAAGCTCCCTATTTTCCAACGAAGACGAGGCAAGGCTGCTCTTTCGTGTCCTCGCCGATGCCCATAAGACGCAGCCGCGGCCGCAGTTGGTCACATCGTCAATCACGGAAGGCGCCCGATATCGTTGAAAGTTGACGGCGGCCGACACTTCCCCGTCCAACAACAACTTCCGGAACACTCCGCCTGCGTGTACCCCAGTGCCAAAGGCAGCCACAATCCCGGCAAGCGCCAGACGCGAGCCATTCCGGCACGAGGGTCCCACGTGGCGCCCTTACCTTGGTAGCACGCACCCCGGACGCACATGGCGGTCCGGGACATCACAACCAAAGAAAGGACACGCCATGCCCAGCAACACCATCGCCTACCTACTCAAGTTCGCACCCAGGGAGGCGTACATCGACGACCTGCTGAACGGGCGTCTCTACATGAACGCAGCCGGCTACTATCATAGACTGCTTGGCGAACAGGGCGACCCGCTCGAGGCGTCCATGGCTCCCGGGGCACGCCTCTACGGAAATTACTGTCTGCCCATCTACTGCATGTATACAGTCCGCGAGAACGACATCGTCGACAACGCCGTGAAAATCCCGACGCGCATGATCCGGGAGTTCGGGTGCGCAGACGGGTGGATCGGCATTGTGCAGTACGACAGCTTCGCGCGCCTCGCCGACAGACACACCACCGACGACGGAAGCATCTACGCCCACGGCCCCATCTCCTACGGCGTCCCCGGGCCAAAACTGATACGCGAGATCTTTGAGGGCATCCCGCACAATCTCGTTATCAAAACGCCCAAGTACGCATATCAGAAGGAGTATCGAATCATCGGGTCGCGACCGGTCGAATGTCGCCTTTCACCAGACAAGAATCACCCGGGCTGCAAAATTGAAGAATACGGCCATGCAGAGCTTGACCTAGGCAGCAACCTCGCGGGCTTTTCCTCGAAGGCCTCGGTGCCGAACCTCGAAGAGTCGCAAGACGGTCTCATGTTGAAGCTCACGCATCGCGTATAGCCAACGAAGCGCGGGCGGGACGCCGCCAGTGACCATCCTCCCGCTCCCCGCGCGATCGCATCCACGTCCAACTTGTAGAGTAAATTCATCGCTCGCGTCGATTACGACCCCAGTATTTCCTTAGGAAACACACTCGATAAATCGTTAACACCCATAGCGAAAAGCACCTTTGCGCTGGCATCGTTGCTGAGCTCGTCACTCAACTTAAGTGCATCAAGCAGTATATTTCGGCGTAACATCTTATAGTCACCCTCAGTCAGCACTAGCTCAAGATCGCTTAAAACCCCTACCAGATTGACATCGCGAGACGGAGACACCCTCGCGCAGAACAGGCGCTCGTCATGCGCGCAGATATTTCTGAAATCTTTAATATGATCGTACGCAAGTCTTAGCCTTCGTGGGCTGATACGCTTATGGACTTCATGTGTCTCGGAATAAAGGTCAGAAAACGACTTGGCAATGGAATTTCTCATGCTTTCTGGCTGAAACTCGAAAAACTTGAATGCCTGGCCAAGCATTAAGTAATTCATAAGAATCCATACCGGCGTATTGTCGTGATTATTTTCATAATGACGAATGTAGTCCCTTTTATAATCACTGTTCCATTTTTTAGACCTACATAGCACCTTCACGAAATTACCGATAAGCGTGTCGATCTTTTTTCGATAGCCGGCCTCAGCCCGATAGGAATCTCTATCAAGGTATGCTTCTGGGTTATCTTTATGAGCCATAGCAAACCGATAAGAGCAGACGGTCTTAAGAACTGCTTCCGCCTTGTTAAAATACTCAAACATCAGCAGGCGCAAAGTTCGATCGAATTCGAATAGACGATAGATATCAGAAAACTTGGTCCCTTTTACGAAAACCTCTTGGCCAGAACCATCCCGTTGGTCAAGAAACAAATCCTTGTAGCCGTTAACAACCGGGTAGTATCCCTCGCGCTCCAGAACTAAACGAGTATCGTAATCGCATTCGAGCCCACGGCTTTCAAGAATAGCAATCTGCTCGGCAATAGATTTAAATGGCTTATCCATATGGGCCCCTTAAACGCGAAAACCGCCTTTCGGCGGTTCCCACGGACCAAGCCGGACGTACCGTC
Source organism: Collinsella aerofaciens (assembly GCA_030826265.1). Lineage (GTDB taxonomy): Bacteria > Actinomycetota > Coriobacteriia > Coriobacteriales > Coriobacteriaceae > Collinsella > Collinsella aerofaciens_AY. Next base: position 5,766 of record JAPJOH010000040.1, on the reverse strand, counting down.
GCAAGGCCTCATCACAAGGCTTACTTTAAGGGAGAACTCGGGGTCCGTCAATCCGATATCACCAATCTGGGCGATACCGACATACGTCAGCGCTGCGAGGTCTGCCGATAGCAACAAATAGGCACCGAGATCGGTGCAGGTCAATCAGGAGCCGCAACAACAGAGCACCGAAGCTCATGTTGGCTCCGATGCTCAAACGCGTCATTGGCGGTACCGTATCGCGATATTCAACAATACTCGAACAAGCAGCTACTCAGGCGAGCAGCCTCCGTCTAGTCATTCGCAACATGCCATCGAATAAACCAGTTGGAATCACTCGAGAGCCCACCAAGCAACTTTTGCTCGAGAGAAGCATCATCAAATTTCCCCTCCTTGCATAAGCGCACAAGCTTAAATGCAACATTAGGGGAAACATCGTGCAACGATTGAAACGCTAAATCGCTAAAAGAGCTCGCTTCCCATCTACGATAACCTGCAGCAATGCTTGCAAGCAATATTGCACGCACAGCAGAGTCCTCACTAAGCAAAATGCTCGAACAGATTGCAGAAACGACGTCACAGTACCGATCGCAGATAGCATTACAAACAATCAGCTGCTCAAGCACATCCAAAAACGCACGCTGGCCGGAAGCAGTAAGTGTTTCAAATCTTATACCAAGCGTTAGGAACTCTATGTCCTTTGCAAGGCCAGCAACCACTTTCAAAGCCAAACACCTTACAGACCATGCACATGAATCCATTGAAGCAGGATCTCTAAATACTGGATCTTCTGGCCACTCATCCGGAAGCTCAGAAATCAAATCCGTCCAACCGTCGGGCAGCGCTTTTCCATCGCGCACACAACAACATGCAAACTTATTTAATACGACCATAGCCTCTCCTACGGAGCAAGGGGATCCTTGATATGACGGAAGCTCTTTAAGACAATGTTCCAGCACGCGAGCCAAGGATGCGCTAAATGACTCAGAGGAATCATCATCGAGGGACCGACATAGCAGAGAAGAAGGACGAACGGAAAACCCAGAGCGAAAATCAGAACGATTATTCGAATCGAATTGCGTACGCAATTCATCGATACAAGCCGTCTCCGTATTGCATGCAGGAGATTTGTTGTCAGAATAACAACCCTGCTCGACAGCAGAAAGGTGCTCTACTTGCTCCTCACTCAGAATAGAATAGCCGCAACGCTTCTCAACACCTCCGAATACGCCAGCGGAGAAATTATATTTGAGCAGTTCATCAGAATTCGATTTAAGACTACGACCCAATTGATTAACGAGTTCATTATCAATTTTGTCTAAATCCATTCCGCCAATAACGTTCGAAACATCAGAAGCGACGGTATATAAATGTTGATCGACAATCCGACAAAGTAGGTTTACAAGTGACTTCTCATCAACCCGCATCTTGATCATGCCGATGGCTTTGATCCATTCTGATGCAGACTGCCGATAATCATCTGCAGCGTTTAACGTGCTCCAAGCAACGCAAATGGTGTCATCCGAAAAATAAGGCGCGCATTCCTTAATGACGACGGCTCTCGTGCTCGGACGATATACCTGTGCCGTCAAAGAAGTCAGACGCCACAGTTCCTCGGCACACGACGGAAGGTAGGACCTTAAACGATCGCTCTTGTAAGCAAACCTTTTCTCAAAGCCCTTAGCATCCCCCTGAAGAACAAGAAGCTTAATTCCCTCAAGCTCAAGTTTTGGCCAATTGTAGATAGAGGAGTAGTCGATAAGCGAATTGGCAAGCAGGCCGCGAGCATAGAGGGCACTCGATATGCTTCCGCACAATAATGAACTAAATAACAAACATGATATATTCGACAGGACGGAAGCAAGGCTGGCATCATGTCGAATCGTTGTGTAAGGATTAACAGACCTCGCCTCTCTCGATGCGTTTAGAACAGCGGTTCCAACCTCCTCTTCAAACTTAAGCGCAAGGGGAATGTAGCATGGAGCGGAAAGCGCATCAATTTGTTTCTGAATTGACCACTGGGTGCCAAATCCATATTCGGAAAGCATGCCAGCGACAGTCCGCTTGTCAATTAAACAATTACCATAAGCCCAACAATCTTTCGATTCTATTGAATCACAAGCAAGTTAGAGTAATTCATAGCACCTGGAATAGCGGCCTTCAATAGAAGCGTCAAGAGCGTCAAGCCTTAGTGAAAGGGTGTCTCTGGGAATACCGCTGTCCTTCATAGTTTCCAGAATGACAGCCTTGAATGCATCAACCGAAAAAGGGGTGCCATAAAGAAGCCAATTGACCGCTTTCTCGCCAAGAAAGAAGAGATAAGGATTGTCAGACTTTCTCTCAAGCCAATCAGCATGGTAGTTAAATTTTTTTGAAATCAAGGCAACCGAAGAACCGAAAGCATCGAGAACATCTTCGGGAATAGAGACAGGAGCAATATCAGTAAAAACCGCCGATCCACCATCTCCAATTTCAAATCGTCGATTGTGAAACAAATCGACCATCACGTTGTTAAGTTGGTCCATCAGATAAGGAACAAGGCCTGAATCATTCGGCCGCCCTACATACGTGCACGCATCCATTTCTCTGGCATAACGAAGCAGAGACTCGATTTCCGGCGACGTCCCAGACTCAAGCTTAACAAGCAAGAGTGGCTTTCTAAGCCTGATAGCATGATAAAGCTCTCTGCTAGTCCCTGGCCTCAACTCTGATCGTATAATTCCAATTACTATATCGCTTTGCGCCAAGCGATTAAGATAATAAGAGGATGATGGCTCAATGCTCGCATGAAACTCGATGGCAAAGGGCTTAAAGATATCCGATTTCAGCAAAGCGCAATTAAGCTCGTCCCTCAGCTGCTGCCAGCTAAAATCGCCTTCATCGCGCATCGAAGAGCTAACAAACACCTCAATACGGTCACGATCAATAACCTCAACGTCCATCTTGTTAGCACCCATAGAACCTCCCAATCGAATAGACCCATAGAATATCAAGCGGCGCGGACCTATAGCGTTGGCAGCAAAACAATCGAAAGGTCTTGATGCGTGAGCACCTGGATCCGCCAACAACGACAGCCGCATTTCCTCATCGTATGACAGCCCAACACCCTAAAAATTATTCGTCGCGACAGTCGACGGATTTTAAAGTTTCAGCCAACTCGTTCAGCATAGTTGTAAGGCGAGCAGTAAGCCTTTTCGTGTCTTCCCTATGGTCTTCGGTGACCACATCACCGTGAAGCTTATCGTATTTTGAACCCTTGCCGTGCGCCGCTCCCGCAGATCGAAGGTTCTGAAGGTCACGGAGAGGCTTTATGTCAGCCACGATACCATTCCCGCTGAGAAAGGTCTCCAGCTTGTTAATACTTCCCTTCGCATCAATGCCCTTAAGAGAACTCTCATCGATATAGTCGACAAAGGCTTTCGTGAGGGCCATGATCACGGCCTCAAATTCAGGCTCGCCATTACCAGATGGAATGTGGATTTGTTCAAGAACGCCTTCGTCTGCACGGTGGAAAGGCCTGAACAGCGCCAAGCCAAACCGCTTCCTCCATGCCTTATCAAGTTCCATGCGCGCCCGCATAAGCATGGAAACAGGGCCCGACGGATCCTTAACCCACATATTGAGCAAATCTGTCTTGAACACCTCATCAGAAATATGCTGGTCAACGGGTGACATCTCAAAAGAGAGGAAATGGGTGCGCTCGCTCTCGGGTAGGTCGCGCCCCAGATCGCCGAGATACACCATGACTCTGTCCGAGTCGACATTGTCAATCTCGCACCGCCATTGGCTCCCGCAAGAAATGTGACGTTCGCTTACATCGAAGCGAGGGTCGCTCCTGTACTTATCAAGCACGGCGGGCTTGAAGAAAACGGGGGTTAAATAATGTGGAGCGCGAGGCTCCTTATCAAAGTAGGTGCCAAGCTTATCCGGATCGGATGTGAATCGAACGAACGAGCCGTCAGGCCGTTCGTCGATAATGAACTCAGGGTAATGTTCTTTATTCTCATCGTACGGCCATACGCCGCAAGTCTCGACGTGGCCGGGTTCGATAAAACTTCGAGCGTAGATCATTGACAGCAGATAGTTTTCATCAGTATCGCTCGTGTACCAATGCCTGATATGGTAGTTCTCCCCGACTTCATCACGTTCCGCAATGCACTCAGTGCTCCCCAGGGGAAAGCTGGGCGCAGACGCCAGTCGCGCGTCCACAAAGTGGACGAAAAGGCATTGCTTAGCCGCAATGAAGCGCAATAAATACTTGGTCCTGACGCGTACCTCGTCTCCAGTAAAGTCGACGACTTTTTCTCTCTCGGCACACTTGTCGATGCCGTAATAGCAACCGTCTTCGTCGCGGAAGAGTTCGAACAGCATGATAAATTCTTGGTTGACCAGAATTTGCGCTTGGTCAAGCGGATAGAAATACTGCTCGGCAACAATAAAGTCATAGCCTTCGTCGCGACCGTTATGATAAGTGACGTCATCTCCATATATACAGAAACCTGGTGAGAAACTGGAGGCGTTCTTCAACCAATCATCGCCTGCAAGGATCTCCTGCTTTCGTGTAAGGTCGGCAAAACAGGCGAAAACCGAAGGCCTTCTATTAGCATCAGTATGATGCGAATAGACAGTCGTCCATGCTCCAGAAAGAGGGTTCTTAACCAGCTCAATTACCTTCTCCTGCCTGAACGGCTTAGCGTCGAGCCCCAGATTGGCTAAAACCCTTGAAACCGCTTCGTCCATATACACCTCTTACCACTTAGCGCCATCACAATTAATTAATGTGAGGATAAACCGTGAGAAGCACTCACATGCCGTAAAGCATCTAAGAAAATTGTCCGCCACTGCAGGGACGAAAAAAGCCACCAGAACGACAATCGGAGTTTTAAAGACAAAATGCCCAAGAGCAACAGCCATACCTGGAACGCCGTAAAGATCGACGGCAAATGGCGCCAGATGGACCTAACCATGGACGACACAAGCGACAACTGACATGGAGACCGGGACCAGTAAAAGTGAGATTCTTAATAAATCGTTTAAACTCACTTTCAGTCAAATAACGCTCAAGCATCCAAACCATTCGAATAAAGTTGACGTTTTTGCGCCCGCCAACCTTGGCACAATATAGTCTCTCATCATGGGTGCATTGAAGAGAGACGGCCATTCAGAAGAACAGCCGCCACTCCGCAGGTCGTAGGCCCGTAGGTTGACTACGTCAATACCGCTGTTCACCGTATCCCCTGGTCCTCAAAGGGTCAATTCAATATTATGAGAGCAGAATATCCCTCATGAATCAACCCTGCCAAGATTTGCATAGTCAACCCAACGCGATCCACAACGTCACCGAGCAACCAACCATCCCGCTCCCCCTCCCCACATTACCCAGAAAGTTCGCTGATGTTGACTGATGTTCCCGTAAAATAAACCGCAACAAAATATGCGCGGAGTGCTGGCCTGGAGCTGCCTTCGGACCCTATTGGCTGCTCACCGAGAGGCTCCGCTATGAAACGACCCCTTTACTACCTGCTCTGCGCGATCGCGTGCTCGTCCATGGTCGGCGCGACGATGCCCATGGCAGCCATCGCAGAAGCCATCCAGCCTCGGGCAACAGCCGAGCAGCAGGCACAAGCCGACGCCGCGAACAGCGTCGCAGGCAAGGCTGAAGACGGCACCAATACAAATGCGGCAGCAGATACCGTAGAGGACAGCACCGCAACATCCACCGGCACCAGCGCAGTCAACACGGAACGCGCTGCCGGCACCACCACCGCAACTGACACGGCCGCCACC
>JAPJOH010000008.1:68401-82149 GCA_030826265.1 Collinsella aerofaciens | reverse complement strand
GACGCCGCCCTCTCAAGGCGGAGATCACCAGTTCGAATCTGGTACGGGCTACCACGCATCTGATACCCGGACTTCCTATGGAAGGCCGGGTTTTTTTATTTTCAAACAACCGTCTGCAATTCCCGTTTGAACCAGAGCTTTGCGTTCTGCCTATGGCCCTTACGGGTACAATATCCAAGATATTTTGACTGTTAGAAGGAGTCTCATGACGGAGTCCTCTCAGCATACGTCTAAGCCCCAGGTCGAGGTTGAGGCCTCGGGCGGAGATGACAATAAGAGCGCACGCCGCGGCGCCATCTTTATCGGCGTCGTGCTGGTAGGTTATATCGTCTATCTGGTGGTAACCGGGCAGATGGGGCAGTTCTGGGCCGCTATGTCGAGCGTCCAGGCGTCATGGCTCCTTGTCGCGTGTCTTTGCATGTTCATGTACCTGTTCTTTGGCATTGTGGCCTATGCGATCGCCGTCTGGCTCGATCCCAATTCGCCCGTCGGCATCCGCGACCTGATCTCGGTCGAGGCGAGTGGCATCTTCTTTGGTAACCTGACGCCCATGATGATGGGCTCCACCCCGGCTCAAATCTATCGCCTGACCAAGGCCGGCCAAAACGTGGGCGAGGCCGGCGCCACGCAATTCACGCGTTTTATCGTGTACCAGTTTGGCCTCGTTGCCTGGGGCGCTATCCTACTGCTTGCTCGCATGCCGTTTTTTGCCGAGCGCTATGGCGACATGACGTTGCTGTGCGTCTTTAGCTTTGGTGGGCACTGCTGCATCTTGCTGGGCATCTTCGCCGTCGCGCTCATGCCTAAGACCGTCACGCGCGTCGCCCATTGCATCATCAATTGGCTTGAGCGCATTGGTGTCTCGGCCACTAAGATCGAGGGATGGCGCACGTTTGTCGATGGCGAGATCTACTCCTTCTCCGAAAAGTTCAAGCTTTCAGCCGGACATTTTTCTTCCATGCTGCTCACGGTGGTCATCACCATGCTGCAACTCGCGTTTTTCTATCTGGTGCCGTATTTCCTGATGCTTGCCTTTGGCCGCCACGAGGTCGACTTTTTCTCGGTCATGGCCGCGAGCGCCTTTGTCCAGCTGCTGAGCTCTGCGGTCCCCCTGCCCGGTGGAACTGGTGGCGCTGAGGGCGGCTTTGCATTGTTCTTGGGTCATTTCTTTGGGTCGGCTTCGACCGCCGGCTATCTGCTGTGGCGCCTCATTACGTTTATTGCGCCGACCATTTTGGCTGCGCCCCTGCTGGGACTTAAGAGCGCCCACAACGAGAGCATCCATGCGCGCTGGGATCGTGTGATGCGCAAGCTCGGCCGCACGCCTCAGACGCCCTCTGCGCCCACTATGCCGCACCCCACGAATGCTGTTACCGTTGATCCCAAGAAGCGCGCTCAGAAGGCTTCTGGGACCGCTAAGCCGGCTCATAAAGCCTATGTGCGCCAGACAGGCGATGGTATTCGCGTATCTCCGTCGGCACTCAATAAGAAGAAGCATCCCAAGTCGCAGTAGGGCAGTCGTGCGTTCTTCATGATGCGGGGCATATTTGTGCTGTATGGGGGATAATCCTCTTACGTAGATTATCTCTCATCTGTTGATGAATGCTTGCATATCGAAGGGACACGCCCATGGCAACCAGCAAACCGCGTCTTGATCGTCGCATCATTCGCAGCCGTAATGCCATCCTTTCGGCTTTCGAGCGCCTGCTCATGGAAAAGCCGCTGGCAGACATTACGGTGAGTGCCATCGCGCGCGAGGCCAATGTCGACCGCAAGACCTTTTACGTTCACTTTGGTACGGTTGACGGCCTGCTCGATGCCATTGCCGTCGATGTGGTGGAGATGATTGTCGACTCGGTCGAGAAAACGCTTGCTTCTATGGACGGTGACACCAGCGAGCGCGCTCTTGGCGCGGCGGCGACCTTCTTTAAAACCGTTAATGAGGCACTGTGCAACAACTTAGTGCTCAATCGTCAGCTGATCGAGAATATTCCGCTCGATGATTTCATGGCTCGTCTTCGTGCGCCGCTCGAACATGAGATTGCCGAGCGCGATCTGCTGCCCCAAGGTCTCAAGGACGAGATGTTCGACTACTATCTGGCGTTTTTGCTGTCGGGTATTATCGGTATCTATCGCACGTGGGCACTGTCTGACGGCTCGGTTCCTATCGAGCGCGTCTCTGAGGTCGCCAACGATCTGACTCTCAATGGTCTGTCGAGTCTGGAATCTCGCTTGGATTAGGCCTAGTTGGGCTCGTCGGCGTGGAAATCCCTGTTCACGAGGTTCTCCGGCGCCTTGGAGACCTCGCCGGTGTAGGAGCTGTAGCCTGAGGATCCTTAAAAGAAAGTCCAGTTTATCCTTCCCACCCCAATTGGGAATCCTCCGATGTGCCTTCGCACGCTCGCATGACCTCGATACCATGTGAGCGCGCGAAGTCGACGAGCTCTGCGTTGCGGGCGTTTAGGGTGCCGAAGGCGGCGGGGCACACGATAAGGCGCGCGCAGTGGACGAGGAGCTCTTTGGCGCGGGCTATGGTTTTATCCCCAATCGGCTCGAAGGCACGCTCGGCCACGCATTCCGTCGCCAGGTCGCGCGCGAGCTCGCAGTCGATGTCCCCTTCGTGCAGAATGCCCGCGTAGAATGCCTTGCCCTGCCGGATGAGCTGGCGAAACACAGCTGACCCTGTACCTGCGCCGGCGATGACGAACGTGTGCGCATTGCCGTGCGGGCGCCCAATTTCCACGCTGCCGAAGCGCTCGTTGAAGGTGCCATGTTGAAGGCCGTAGAGCTCGCCAATCGTCTCGCGCGTGAATATGTCCTCGGGTGCGCCGGCGCGGAAGACCCGGCCGTCCTTCACGCAAATCACCTTGTCGGCGCTTTTCTGCGCGAGCTCGAGTTCGTGGATGGACATGATGACAGCCACATTCCGCGATTTCGCAAGGTGGCGAAGTATTCGCAGCAGGTCGATCTGGTAGCGGATATCGAGATACGACGTGGGCTCGTCGAGCACGAGCACACGCGGATCCTGCGCGATGGCTCGTGCGAGCATGACGCGCTGGCGTTGCCCGTCGCTTATCTGCATGAAGTCGCGCTCGGCGAGCTCTTCCACATGTGCGGTTTTCATGGCCTCGTCGACCCGACTATGGTCGTCGGGCGAGAGTGTGCCCATTCGCCCGGTGTAGGGATGCCTTCCCGCCTCTACGATATCGCGGCAGGTGAGGAGCTCGGTCCGGGGGCGATCTGTCAGCATAACGGCAAGGTTCCTTGCGAACTCCGCCGTCTTCCATAGGGAAATCTCCCGCCCGTCGAGCTCGACCGCGCCGGCAAGCGGTGCCAGATGGCGTGTGATGGTTTTCAAGATGGTCGACTTGCCCGAGCCGTTCGGCCCGATGAGTGCCACGACGTCGCCCGCGCGAACCTCCAGATCGACGCCTTCGACTACGACCTTCTTGTCGTAGCCCGCCGACAGGTCGCTTATGCGGAAAAGCGGCGCTCCGTCAGCCTGCGTTTCGACCGGGGTTTCGAGGTTCGACTCCGCTCGAAGGAGGCGTTCCGCGCGCAGTTCCGCACGAGCCGAAAGTGCCTTCTGGCGCTTTCGTGCGAGCTCAGGACTGGCCAAGCATGGAATGTTCCCTCCGAGCGTTTTGGTCCGCGGCACGAATTCCCCCATCTACCTCACCCGCTTCTTCAACATGAGTGCAATAACCACCGGCGCGCCGAAGATGGCGGTGACGGCGCTGATGGAAAGCTCGACGGGGGAGAACAGCGTGCGCGCGATCAAATCGCAGCCCGCGCAAAAGATGGCGCCTCCCAAGAAGCACGCAGGAATCACGCGGATAGGCTTTGACGACTTCAGCGCCGACTTAACGAGATGCGGAACCGCGATGCCTACGAACGACACCGGACCAGCGAACGCGGTCACGCAGGCGGAGAGCATGCTCGCTAGAAGGACGAGCACCACGCGGAAGCGTGCGACGTTCACGCCGACGCTTTTCGCGTAGGCTTCTCCCAGCTGGAAGGCGGAAAGGGGCTTCGATATCGCGAATACGCATGCGCTCACGGTGATCACCACGACCGCGATGACCGCGATGTCGTCCCAGCTCGAACCCGAGAAGCTACCCAAAGACCAGTTGTGCAGGTTCACGATGGACTGGTCGTCGGCGAAGGCGATGAGGAAGTTCGTCGCCGCCGAGCAGATGTATCCCACCATGACGCCCGCCACGATGAGTATGGCCATGGAACTTATGCGCCGTGCGATGAGGAGCACGAAGCCGATGGTGATAAGCGAGCCCAGAAACGCTGCGGCCACCATGGCCGGCGAGGACATGGCCTGGTTCGCGCCCAGAAGTACGATCATCGTAAGCGCGACGACGAACTTTGCGCCCGAGGAGACGCCCAAGATGAACGGGTCGGCGATGGGATTGTTGAAAAACGTCTGCAGCAGGAACCCGGAGAGCGAAAGTGCCCCGCCGAGAAGCACGGCTGAAAGCACGCGCGGCAGGCGAATCTCCCAGATGACTTGGCTTTCCATGGAATTGGCCGCGCCGCCCGAAAGGATGCCAGAGATGTGGTCTGCGGGCACGAGCACGCTCCCGATGCACAGGTTGGCCCCGACGAGCACGATGAGGGCAACAGCGAGCAGCGCCGTCACGACGCGACACCGCGCGGCGCGCCCCGATTCGTCGTATGTCATGGAAAGTCGGCTTTTCATGGTGCTAGCCGAGCTTCCTCAGATAATGGAAGTCGCTCGCGTCATCGCCGGTGAACGCCCCGTGCAGTTCGTCGATAATGTCGGCGGTAGAAGTCATCTGCTGGTACATGTCGGCGCTTGTGACCCAGACGTTGCCGTTCTTCACGGCTTTGAACTGCGACAATAGCGCGTTTTTGCCTACGAAGTCGTTCAAGGTGGCAACCGATTCGTCGATGGTGCCGTTGTAGACGATGATGTCGGCATCCTTCGCCGTCGCGTAGAAGCGCTCCATTTCGAGCGTTACTGACGAACCTGACGTCGACGCCGTCTGCGCGTCATCGAGCGCGTAGTTGCCGCCTGCAAGCTCGATCATCTGCGCCACGTAGTCGCCCGCCCGCCGCGTGACGGCGGCCCCGTTCGAGTTAATGTAGAAATACGCCACGGTTTTACCTGACGACGCGAGCCCCGACGTTTGCTCGACGCGGGCCTTCTGCTCGTTGAACAGGTGCGCGGCCTCGTCTTCCTTGTCGAACAGGACGCCGAAAAGCTTAATCCACTCGACGCGCCCGAGTGCTTCGGGCTCGCTCGACGACTGTTCGGTGAGCACGACGAGCCCGAGTTTCTGCAGCTTTTCCTTCACATCGGGTGTGTGGTTGATCATGGTGTTCTCGATGGCGAGCGTGCAGCCCGAGGCCGATATTCGCTCGTAGTCGGGCGCGCTGTACTTGCCGCCGTAGGCGATCGCCCCACTTTCGAGTGCGCTTTTGAAGCCCGCGACCGAGCAATCGTCGGCCTTCGTGCCCGACATAATGATATTGTCGTTCGCATCGAGCGCGTCGACCAGGCACATCGTCGCCGACGACACGAGGTACACCTTGTCGGCGGGGCGCCTTATGACCGCGATGTCGGAGCTCAACCCATCAGGTACCTTCGCATCTTGCGGCACCACGAGGAAGCGCTCCCCGTTCGAAATGCAGATAAGCCGCAGGCCGCCTTCGAACTCGTCGACAGTGAAGTGTTCGGCGTATTCAAGCTGAAACGTCCCCGTCGGCTTCCAGCCGCAGCCCAAATCGGCGTTGTGGAAGTCGGCCGCGGCGCTTGAAGCCGTTCCCGCAGGGGAGCCGCCGCTTGCTTCGTCGCCCGATTTCTCCTTCATGGTGGATGAGTCGAAGTGGATCGTGTAGTCGATGGTGTGCGGCGTCGACATGGCGACGGTCTCGGCCGACACGGCGATGTCCTCGTCGAGCGTGACGGGTATCTCGAACGTGGAGTTGCCGCCGTCGTTTATGGGCGCGTAGTCCACGCCGTCGACGGTCATCTTGTCGTAGTTCGAACTCGACCAGGTGATGGTCGCGGTGTAGGTGTCGCCATCCTTCACAATTGTGGTTGGTGAGGCGATGCTTGCGCGCCCTGACCCGCCGGAGAGCGAGACGCTCACAGTGTATTCCTGAGAGCCCGTCGTGGCACCGGTCGCGTTCGGGCTCGCACTGCACCCCGCGAAGGGAAGCGCGAGCAGGGCGACGAGAACGCAGGCGATCGCGCGCGCCGCGATTCTGTGGCGCTTTCTGTTTTCCCCCTTGGGAAGAATCGACCGCATGGCGTTACTTCAGTGCGTCGGCGCGCAGATCGACGCCGGCGGATTCGAACACGAGCGTGCGGTCGTACCACTGCTCTTTTCTAATACTCCACGCGGCGCAGGCGGTGTCCTCGTCGAGCGCTTCAACGGGCACGTCGTAGGTGTACTTGCCTTCCGCGTTTTCCACATAGGGGATGAAGTCGGCCTCGCTCGCGGCGGCAGCCTCGTCACTCGTGCCCATGAAGAGCTTGCCGTAGCCCGTGCCGGAAAGCGTCATCACGCAGTGCATGGAGCCGTTTTCCACGATGAGCTGGGCGTCCACAATCCTGAACATGTTCGAGCTGGAATCTACGGTGATCGGATAGGTGCCGTCGGCCACCTTGTCGGCGGTGATGGGGGCAGCGCTTGCGCCCTCGGGCGCATCGGCCGCCTGTTCGGTCTTTTCCTGGGAATCGGCATCGCTTGCCTTTGCGCTGTCGATTGAATTTCCGCCGCAGCCGGCGAGCGAGAACGCGAAAAGCGCCGCCGACAGGGCGAAGGCGAGGGTTTTCTTCAACATGGAGGGGGTTCCTTTCAATCGCTTCGACCGCCCGCGCCGTGCGGTGGGCGGGCGGGATGCGAATGCAACGGGCATGCGCCGTCGGTCGGGGAAGGCGCATGCCCGTTGCACGGGGACGCGACCGGCGCCCCCGTGCGCGGCGAGTTTACAGCTTGGCGATGGCGTCGTCCACGTGCGAGACGTAGATGTCGTCGACCGCGGCGTTCTGTCCCAGACCCTGGAGCAGGCACGTCACTTCGAAGCCAGCGGCCATGAACTTTGCAGCCCAGCTGTCGGGGTCGGTCTCGTCTGCCATGTCGTTGTTCGCGTGGTCGCCCGCGACCACCATGAACGGCGCGAGCACGGCCTTCTTGTACCCTGCGGCGCTCGCGGCGGCGATAACATCCTCGCAGGTCGGCTCAGCCTCGACGGTGCCGACGAAGAACTGCGTCAAGCCCTCGTTCTTGAACACTTCCTGCATCTTGGCATAGTCGGCGTTGGAATCGGCTTCGGTGCCGTGGCCCATGAGGCACAGCGCCGTCTTGCCGTCGTCGAAGGACGCCATGTTCTCCTTAATGGCTGCGGCCACCTTCTTGTAGTCGTCGTCGGAGGTGAGCAGCGGGTCGCCGAGCGAGATCTTGTCGAACTTGTCGGCGTACTTGTCGAGCTCGTCTTTCACGTCGGCGTATTCCAGGCCAGTCATGAGATGCGTCGGCTGCACGACAATTTCCTTCACGCCGTCTTCCACGCAGCGGTCGAGCGCCTCGGTCATGTTGTCGATCGTGATGCCGTCGCGCTTCTTCAGCTTGTCGATGATGATCTGCGCGGTGAAGGCGCGGCGGATGTCGTAGTCCTGCCAGTACTTCTCGCGGATAGCGTCTTCGATGGCGCCGATGGTGATGTGGCGCGAGTCGTTGTAGCTCGTGCCGAAGCTCGTGACGAGGATGACCGGCTTCACGGCCTTCTCCTTTTCGCTCGATTTCTCGGAACTCGCGGAGGTGCTGGAGCAGCCCGCGAGCGCGAATCCGGCGAGCGCGACGGCTCCGGTTGCTGCGGCGCCCATGAAGCCGCGGCGTGACATCTGGTCGGACATGGTTTTTCCTTTCCTCGGTTTGCCGGTCCCCCGGCGACAGTTGCTTGTCGGCACAAGCGAAAGAAAAGCGCACCCCTCGGGGTTCACAAGGAGCTAACGCCACGGCGATGCCGTGAGGAAAAGGCGAAGCAGTCTGGCTTGGGGCGCGAGGCAGTTCGCCCGCGCGTCCTATACAGTAATGTCCCTTGCCCAGGATTCCCACCTGGTTCCCTTCGCAAGCCAGCGCGGGCTGTGCGGGCGCCGCGCCGGTCATTTCCTTTTATCCGATTGTCATATGCTCGTTGCCGAAACTTTTACTATGATAGTGGGCACTTGTGAACGTGTCAAAGCCAGGGCGGGCGGCATTGCGCCTCCTGCCTGCGTATTTGCGCCGATTGCCGCTGCGGGCGCCGTGTTTTGCCCGCTGTGCGAAGGGCGGCGTAAACGGTTGCGATGAGAAACGGGAAGGGAAGGCTCGGATGATTCATATCGTTGGCGCAGGCTCGGGCGCCGCCGACCTTATCACGCTGCGCGGGGCGCGCCTTCTGCGCGCGGCCGACGTGGTCGTTTGGGCGGGGAGCCTTGTGAACCCCGAGCTGCTCGCCGATTGCAAGGAATCCTGCGTCGTCTACGACAGCGCGCACATGACCTTGGAGGAAGTGCTCGACGTGATGTGTGCGGCGGATGCGCGGGGCGAGGAAGTGGTGCGCCTGCACACGGGTGACCCGTGCCTATACGGCGCCATCCAGGAGCAGATGGACGCACTCGACGCGCGCGGCGTGGACTACGAGGTGGTGCCCGGCGTGTCGAGCTTTTGCGGTGCCGCGGCGGCGCTTCGCCAGGAATACACGCTGCCGGGAATCAGCCAGTCGGTCGTGATCACGCGGCTTTCCGGGCGCACCCCCATGCCCGCGGGCGAGGGCATGCGCACCATGGCGGAAAGCGGCTCGACTATGGTCATCTTCCTGAGCTCGGGTATGCTCGCCGAGCTTTCCGCCGAGCTTTTGGCCGCGGGCCGCAGCTCCGACGAGCCGGCGGCGCTCGTGTACAAGGCGACCTGGCCTGAGGAGCGCGTGGTGCGATGCACAGTGGGCACGCTCGCCGATGCGGGCGCGCGAGAGGGCATCGACCGCACGGCGCTCGTGGTGGTGGGCCGCGTGCTCGGAGCTCGCGGCGGGCTTGCGCACGACGGCGCGCAAGCGGAGTCGTACGAGCGCAGCAAGCTTTACGACCCTTCGTTTGCCACGGGGTATCGGAAGGCGAGCAGCTAGCGTGGCCTTCGAGCACTACATATATACCGGGACGACCCGCCTGCGCTGCGGCTATACCACGGGGAGTTGCGCCGCGCTCGCGGCGAAGGCGGCCTGCGAGATGCTCTTGTCACGAAAGCCCGTCGGCCGCGTGTCGATCGTCACCCCCGGCGGGCTGCCCGTCGAGACGGACGTGGTCGATGCATACATCGGCGAGGGGTGCTCCCAGTGCGCCGTGCGAAAGGATGCAGGCGACGACGCCGATGTGACCGACGGCGTGCTCGTGTACGCGCGCGTGGAACATGCGGGGTCGGGCACGGGTACTGCGGGCAGCAAGGACGTGCCCGCGCACGAATCGGAAGTTTCCGTCGATGGCGGCGTGGGCGTGGGGCGCGTGACGTTGCCCGGGCTCGAGCAGCCGGTGGGGGCGGCCGCCATCAACGCGACGCCGCGAGCGATGATTACTTCGGCGGTGCGTGAGGTGTGCGCCGCGCACGGCTTTTCTGGAAACATTGCTGTGACGATTTCGGTACCCGAGGGTGTGGCCCTTGCCGAAAAGACCTTCAACCCGCACCTGGGGATAGAGGACGGCATCTCCATCCTGGGAACGACGGGCATCGTCGAGCCGCGCAGCCTCGCTGCCTTGCGTGACAGCATCGAGCTCGAGATTCGGCAGCATGCGGCTATGGGGCGGCGCGGAGTCGTGCTCACGCCCGGCAACTACGGCGGGCAGTTCATCTCGGGGCATTTCCACCTAAACGGTGCGCCGGTGGTCTTCATCTCCAACTTTGTGGGCGACGCGATTGATTGCTGCATTCGCGAGGGATTTACCAATGTCCTTCTTGTGGGACACATCGGCAAGTTGGTGAAGGTCGCGGGCGGCATCATGGACACCCATTCGCGTACCGCCGACTGCCGCGCGGAGATTCTGGCCGCCCACGCGGCCATGGCCGGCGCGGGCGCGAAGACCGTGCGCGAGATCATGACGTCCGTCACGACCACGGCGGCACTCGAGGTAATCGAGGCCGCCGGCGTGGGGGACGCTGCGCGCGCCTCGCTCGCTACGGCAATCGAGGACAGGTTGCGCCGTCGCGCGGCGGGCGCATGCGACATCGCCGCGGTCGTGTTCGACGCCGAGCGCCGCGAGCTTTTCCGCACGTCGGGCGCCGATGCAGTTATCGGGAAATTGGGGGCGACGTATGAGTAAAGGCGTGCTGTACGGGGTGGGCCGCGCAATCGGCTGGCCGGGGACGAAGGTGGTCATGAAGGCACGCCGCTCGCTTGCGGACACGAAGCGCATCCTTCGCGAGGAGGGCACCTTCGACGGTGCCGAGCTCGTAGAGGACTGTGGGCTTCCGGGCGAGCGCGTGTACCGCTCGCTCGACGATATGCCCGATCGGGGCAGCTACTTCTCGACGAAGGTGGTGTGCTAGATGAGGATTTCCTGCATAGCGTTCACTGAGAGGGGGTATGCGTTGGCGGAGCGCACCGCACACGCGCTTTCCGATTACGCGCAGACAGGTGAAGATGACCCTGGCTGGTACGTTTCCGTTTCGCGCGGGTTCGGTGAGGGGAAGGCCGACCTGCGCGCATGGACGGCGCTCGCGTGGGAAGCGTCGGACGCGCTTCTGTTCGTGGGCGCGGCGGGCATCGCCGTGCGGGCGATCGCGCCGCATGTCGCCTCGAAGGCAACCGATTCCGCGGTTGTGGTGATCGACGAGGCTGGGCGCTTTGCCGTCCCGCTTTTGTCGGGGCATTTGGGCGGTGCGAACGAGCTTGCGCAAACTGTGGCACGCGCGGCAGGGGCCATCCCCGTCATCACCACGGCGACCGACGTCCGCGGCGTGTGGGCGGTGGATACGTGGGCGCGCTGTGCGGGGCTCGTCGTTTCGAATCCCGAGGCTATCAAGCGAGTGTCGGCGCGGCTGCTTTCGGGCGGGCGCGTGGCGCTCTATTCCGACATGCCGATTTCGGGACAGCCTCCTGAGGGGGTTGACATTGCGTCCGACCGCGCTCGGGCCGATATCGTCGTGTCGCCGTTCGCTGGCGCGAATGCAGGTGCGTCCGTTCGCGCGGCGGAGACAACGGGCGAGGTCGTGCCCGCCGGTGAGACGGGGAAGCCGGCGGGCGTGCGGGCGCAGGCGCCTGCGCCCGAGCCGCTTCGCCTTGTCGTGCCCTGCATCGTTGCGGGCATAGGGTGCCGTCGCGGTGCGTGCGCCGAAGCGATCGAGGAGGCGTTTCTTCTCGCGTGCGGGCAGGCGGGCATCTCGCCTTCGGCCGTGCGCGAGGTGGCGACGATCGACGTGAAGGCGCACGAGGAGGGTCTGCTCGCCTTCTGCCGCGCGCGCAATATCCCGCTTGCGACGTATTCCGCAGAGGAGTTGTCGCAGGTCGAAGGCAGCGTTTCGCCATCTGATTTCGTGTGCGCGACGGTGGGGGTCGACAACGTGTGCGAGCGCGCGGCGCTCGCGGACGGGGGCAAACTTATCTTCCCGAAGCTCGCTCACGGCGGCGTGACCGTCGCGTTTTCCAAGGTAACTATCGAACTTTCGTTTAAGGAGCGGTGATGGGAAAGCTCTTCGTGGTGGGGATCGGCCCGGGCGGCCCCGACGGCATGACGATTGCGGCCCGGCGCGCGCTCGAGGCGGCGGACATCGTTGTGGGGTACACGAAATACGTGGAGCTCGCGCTCGCTGCCGTGCCCGACGCGGCGCATCTCGCGACGCCGATGATGCACGAGGTCGAACGGTGCCGCCTGGCGCTTTCGCGCGCGCAGAGCGGAGAAGCCGTGGCGCTCGTGTGCAGCGGTGACGCGGGCGTGTACGGCATGGCGAGCCCCGTGCTGGAGCTTGCGGAGGACTACCCCGATGTAGACGTGGAAGTTATCGCCGGGGCCACCGCGGCTCAGAGCGGGTCGGCGGTGCTCGGCGCCCCGCTTGCCCACGACTTCGCGGTCGTGTCGCTCTCCGACCTGCTCACGCCGTGGGAGGTCATCGAGCGCAGGCTCGCCGCCGTGGCGAGCGCCGACTTCTGCATCTGTTTGTACAACCCGCGCAGCAGAAAGCGCGCCGACAGGCTCTCGCGCGCGGCGAAGATTATGCTCGAATGGAAGGCCCCCGACACGCTCTGCGGCTGGGTACGCAACATCGGGCGCGAGGGGCAGCAGTCGGGCATGTGCAGGCTCTCCGAGCTGGGGGAGATCGACGCCGACATGTTCACCACCGTGTTCGTCGGCAACGCGGACACGAAGCTCGTAGGCGGCCGTATGGTCACGCCGCGCGGGTATCGGGAGATTCCATGCGAAAGGTAACGATCATCGGGGCGGGGCCCGGAAACCCCGACTTGCTCTCGCGCGCGGCGCTCGACGCGATCGACATCGCCGACGTGGTCATCGGCGCTCATCGCGCGCTTGCCGGCATCGACGTGCCGCCCGACGTGGTGAGATGCGAGCTCGTGAAGACGGCGGACATCGTCGCCGCGCTCACCGATGCGGCGTCGTGGCAGCGCGCCGTGGTCGTGATGACGGGCGATGTGGGGCTGTTCAGCGGCGCGCGCCGCCTGGTGGAGGCGCTCTCCGGCGACGCGCAGGTGGACGTGCGCGTCATTCCCGGCATAAGCTCAGCGTCGTATCTCGCCGCGCGCCTCGCGCGTCCATGGCAGGATTGGCGCTTCGCGAGCGCTCACGGCGTGGCGTGCGACATCGTGGCCGAGGCCGAGCGCTCAGGCGAGCTCTTCCTCGCCACGTCGGGCGGGGACGACCCCTCGCGGCTTTCGGGCGAGCTTGTGCAGGCGGGCTTCGGGGACGCGCGCGTGACGGTGGCCGAGCGCCTGTCGTACCCCAACGAGCGCATCACCTGCGCGACCGCAAGTGAAATCGCAGGTCAGACGTTCGACGACTTGAACGTGATGCTTATCGAGTTCGCAGGCGGCGCCGGGTCGCCTGTGGGCTCTAGCGCAGCCTCCGAGGCGCCGGCCGGCGCGTCCGCGCCCGCGGCGGCTTCTTCCGCGGCGGACTTTGCGGGCGCATCCCGCGCCGCGAGCTCCCGCTGGCCGTACGCTTCCTCGGGCATTCCCGACGAGCTTTTCATCCGCGGCGACGTTCCCATGACCAAGCAGGAGGTGCGCGCCGTCGCGCTCGCGAAGCTGCGCCTTGCCGCGACCGACACCGTGTGGGACGTCGGCGCCGGCACGGGGAGCGTGTCGATCGAGGCGGCGCTCGTCGCGCGAGCGGGGTCGGTATGGGCGGTCGAGCGCAACGCGGCCGGCGTGCGGCTCATCCGAGAGAACGCGGATGCATTCGGGTGCGGCAACGTGCATGCGGTCCCCGGTGTCGCCCCCGAAGCGCTCGTGATACTGCCCGTCCCCGACGCCGTGTTCGTCGGCGGGAGCGCGGGCGAGCTTCCCTCCATCGTGGAGGTGGCGCTCGAGAAGAACTCGCAGGTTCGCCTGTGCGTGCCATGCGTCACCGTTGAGACGCTCACCGAGGCGTGCGCGCTCCTCTCGAGTTCGCGCTTTAAGGGGTTCGAGGCTTGCCAGGTGTCGGCCGCCCGCGCCGAAGCTGTAGGCTCGCACCATCTTATGAAGGCGCAAAACCCCGTGTTCCTCGTCAGCGCGCGTGGTGC
>JAPJOH010000008.1:18204-68301 GCA_030826265.1 Collinsella aerofaciens | reverse complement strand
CGTGCGCGCTCCTGCGCGCGCTCGCGCGCCGCGGCCTTGCATGCGCGGCCTTCAAATGCGGCCCCGACTACATTGATCCGCTCTTTCATCGTCGCGTCGTGGGCGCGCGCTCGGGCAACTTAGACGGCTTCTTCACCGACGCCCCGACGCTGCGCGCCCTGCTCGCACGCGGCGCCGCGGGCGCGGATGTCGCGGTGCTCGAGGGGGTCATGGGCTTCTACGACGGCATGGCGCCCGGCGTGGCCGACGCGAGCAGCTACCAGGTTGCGCGCGACACGGAAACGCCGGTCGTTTTAGTGGTGAACGGGCGCGGGGCGTCTTTATCGCTCGCCGCCGTAATTCGCGGCATCGCCGAGTTCCTGCCTTGTGCGAACGTGCGCGGCGTCGTGCTGAACAAGACGAGCGCCGCTGCCTGCGCCTACGCGGCGCCTGCGATCGAGAAGCACACGGGCGTCGCGGTTTTGGGTAATATTCCCGCCGACGAGGCGTTCTCGCTCGAAAGCCGGCATCTGGGGCTTGTGACCGCCGACGAGGTCGAGCAGCTCTCCGCGCGCATCGACAAGATGGCCGAGCTGGTGGAAAAGAGCGTCGACGTCGACCGCTTGCTCGAAATAGCGGCGACGGCACCCGATATCTGCGAGGAACCTTACCGGTTGGAGCCGATCGCGGGAGCGCGGCCCATCGTCGCCGTTGCGCGTGACGAGGCGTTCTCGTTCTACTACGAGGAGAACCTGCGCGCGCTCGAGGACCTGGGTTGCGAGCTGGCCTTTTTCAGCCCCCTGTGTGATAGCGAGTTGCCGCGGGGGACAAGCGCCCTCTATCTGGGAGGCGGCTACCCGGAGCTCCATGTGCGGCAGCTCTCCGAGAACGCGCCGATGCGCGAGGCGGTGCGGCGTGCGGTGGAATCCGGCATGCCGACGGTTGCCGAATGCGGTGGGTTTCTGTACCTGCAGCGCGAAATCTCCGATAGCGAGGGGCGGCGCTGGCCTGTTGTGGGCGCCCTTGAGGGCGCAAGCGAGAACGGGGGAAGGCTGTCCCATTTCGGGTACGTGGAGCTCACTTCCCAACGCGACGGGCTCTACGGGCCGCGCGGCACACGCATCCGCGCGCACGAGTTCCACTACTGGCAGTCCACCTGCCCGGGCGGCGACTTTTGGGCGCAAAAGCCCCGGCGCGACAAAGGCTGGCCGTGCATGACGACTACCCCGTCCCTGGTTGCGGGCTTCCCGCATGTGTACTATCCTGCGAACCCCGACGTTGCGCGCGCGTTCGCGTCTGCCGCAGCGTCGTTCGCAGAGAGGAGACGGCATGGCTGAGGCAACCGAAACCGCGCTTGCCTGCATCCGCGAGGAAGTCGAGCGCGCGTTCTCGTCGGCGCCGGGCGCCGTGCTCGAAGCCGCGCTCTCCCGGATCGCGCCCGCAGACGAGTGCGCCCGCGCCGCCGCGTACGCCGCGTGGGACTCCATCGCGCACCCCTTGGGGGGATTGGGCGACTTTGAAGATGCCGTCGCGCGTATCGCCGCAGCTCAGGGGAGCGCCGAGGTTGCCGAGTTTCCCCGTGCGCTCGCAGTATTCTTCTCCGACAACGGGGTCGTTGCCGAAGGCGTGTCGCAAAGCGGACAAGACGTGACGCGAGCCGTCGCGCGCAACATGTGCGAGGGAGCCACGAGCGCCTGCCGCATGGCGGCGTTCGCGGGTGCCGAGGTCGTGCCCGTCGACGTGGGTATGGCCCGGGGCATAGAAGACGCGCGCATGGTACGCGCGAACGTGCGGCGGGGGAGCGGCAACATCGCGCACGGCCCCGCTATGTCTCGCGATGGGGCTGTGCGCGCGATCGAGGTCGGAATCGCCGTCGCGTGCGGGCTTGCTCGCGCCGGCGTGCGCCTTCTCGCCGCGGGCGAGATGGGCATCGGCAACACGACCACCTCGGCGGCGGTGGCCGCAGTGCTCATCCGGGCGGACGCGCGGAGCCTCGTCGGCCGCGGCGCGGGGCTCTCGGACGCCTCGCTCGCGCGCAAGCGCGACGTGGTCGAGCGCGCTATCGACGCGAACTCGCCCGATCCCGCCGACCCGATCGACGTGCTCTCGAAGGTGGGCGGATTCGACATCGCGGCGATGTGCGGCTTCTACCTGGGGGCCGCGGCCTCGAAGGCGCCGGCGCTCCTCGACGGGGTCATATCCTGCACGGCGGCCCTGTGCGCGGTGCGCCTTTGCCCCAACGCCTTGGGCTACCTCGTGGGCACCCACGCATCGAGCGAACCCGCAAGCCAGGAGCTCCTTCGCGAGCTCGGCATAAAGGCACCCCTCGTCGCAGGCATGCACTTGGGCGAGGGCGCGGGCGCCATGGCGTATCTGCCCCTTCTGGATTCGGCGCTGCGCGTGTACCGGGATGGGAAGACGTTCACGGCGACTGGCATGGCTGCTTACGAGCATTTCGAGGCTGGGAAATGACGGTGACACTCGTCATCGGCGCCGCCGCGAGCGGCAAGAGCGCCTATGCCGAGTCCCTGTGCCTCGGGCACGACGGCCCCCGCGTGTACCTGGCAACGATGGAGCCCTTCGGGGAAGAGGGCGCCCGCCGCATCGCGCGCCATCGGGCGCTGCGCGAGGGCAAGGGGTTTTCCACCCTCGAGCGCACGCGTGACGTGGGCGCCGCAGCGTCCGGGCTTCCGTGCGGCTGCACGCTTCTTTTGGAGGACGTGGGCAACCTGGTTGCGAACGAGCTCTTCGCGGAAGGCGGCTTGTCCCCACGTGACCCCGACGCTGCGGCGCGCGAGGTGCTCGGAGGCATCGAACGGCTCGCTCAGGCCGCTGCGTATACGGTGGTGGTCACCGTCGACGTGTTCGCCGATGGGATGCGCTACGATGAGGGGACCGAGGCATGGAGGCGCGCGCTCGCGCGCGTGAACGCGGGCGTGGCGGCGCTGGCCGACCGCGCAGTCGAAGTGGTATGCGGGATTCCCGTGTGGATGAAAGGCGAAGGACCTACAAGGTGAAGATAGCAGAGGCAATCGGCGCGGCGTTCGGAACGTTCTCGCGCATCCCCGTCCCGAAATCGGCCTGGACCGATTTCGGGTCAACCCATGCGCTTGCCGCGTTTCCCCTGGTGGGCCTTGCGGAAGGCTTCCTCATGACGGCGTGGGGGCACGTGGCGAACCTGCTCGGCGTGTCCGCGACCATCGTCGCGGCCGTGCTCGTGGCGTTGCCTGTGGCGGTGACGGGAGGCATCCACCTAGACGGGCTCTGCGACACCTCCGATGCGCTTGCAAGTTGGGCCCCGCGCGAGCGAAAGCTCGAGATCATGCACGACCCGCGGGCGGGCGCCTTCGGGGTCATCGGTGTTGTCGTGTACCTTATTCTGCAGTTTTCCCTGTTCACCGCGCTGCCGCTTACGGCGGGGGCGTTCCTCGCGCTTCTGTGCTCGCTCGTGTTCTCCCGCGCGCTTTCGGGGCTCGCCGTAGAATGCTGGCCTGCCGCGCGGGCGGACGGCATGGCCGTGGGGCTCTCGCCTGCGAAGAAGCGCGCGGCGATCGTCGTGCCGCTTTGCGCTTTCGCTGCGGCTTCGGCTGCAGGGATGGTCGCGTGCGCTCAGGCCGTCGGCGCCCTTATGGCGGTGGCGGGGCTTTTGGCGCTCGCGTGGTACCGCCATGTTGCCCTGTCCCGCTTCGGCGGGGTGACGGGTGATTTGGCCGGATGGTTTCTGCAATGGGCCGAGCTCGCGATGCTTGCCATGCTGGTGGCGGGGGGCATGCTCCTATGATTCTCGTGGTAGGTGGCGCGCATTCGGGGAAGAGGACCTTCGTGCGCGAAAGGCTCGGGTTCGCGGCGGACGATTTCGTCGACGCGGCGCAGCTTGCTGAGGGCGGCGTGCCCGCGGCTTTTGCCGGCCGTGTCGCGTACCGTGCTGAGGAACTCGTACGCGCGCTCGACGCTGACCGGGCGCTCGAGCGGCTGATCGGCTTCGACGCAGTGATTCTGCCCTTGGTCGGCTCGGGGGTCGTCCCCATGCGTGCGGAAGACGCCCAATGGCGCGAGCGCGCGGGGCGCCTGGGATGCGCGCTCGCTGCGCGCGCCGACGTCGTCGTGCGCATGACGTTTGGGATTCCCCAGGTCATCAAAGGAAACCTTACCGATGCGCCTCGAGGGACGCAGGGCGCGGGCGCGCCTTTGGAAGTCGTCTTCGTGCGCCATGGTGCCACGGCGGGCACGGAAGACCATCGCTACAGCGGGGCGGGCACCGACGAGCCCCTGTCGAGCGCGGGCGAGCGCGCTTTGCGCGACCTCGCGTGCGATCGTGACGTGTTCCGTGTTATCACGAGCGGCATGGCCCGCACCGACCAGACGGCACGCATTCTCTTCCCGAACGCGGAGCTTATGACGTGCCCCGGTCTGCGCGAGATGGATTTCGGTGACTTCGAGGGGCGAAGCGCCGCCGAGCTTAAAGAGGATGTGCGCTACCACGCCTGGGTAGACTCCTGGTGCGAGACGCGCTGCCCGCATGGCGAGGGCAAGAGCGATTTCACCCGCCGCGTCGTCGCGGCGTTTCGGGAGGCGTGCGAATCGGAGCGCGCCCAGGGGAGTGAGCGCGCCGTCTTCGTCGTTCACGCGGGTACCGTGAAAGCGCTACTCTCCGAGCTAGCTGTCCCGAAAATGGGATATTTCGACGTGCATACCGAGCCGGGCGGCGCATGGGCCGCCACCTGGGATGGGCGCTGCCTTCGCGACGTTCGCCCCGCTTCGGGGGGCGATGCCCGGTGATGACGATTCTTGCCGTCGCCGCCGGGTTCGCGGCCGACCTTGCCTTCGGCGACCCGCGCTGGCTTCCCCATCCCGTCGTCGCCATGGGGCGCGCGATCACGTGGGCCGAAGGCCGCCTTCGAGGCGCATTCCCGCAAACGTCCGCGGGCACGCGTGCCGCAGGGCTTGTGCTCGCCGTGGCGCTTCCGCTTGCGTGTGGGCTTTTGACCTGGGGTATCCTACATCTTTGCGGCATGGTTCACTCCGGCTTGCGCTTCGTGGTCGAGGCATGGGCGAGCTATCAGGTTCTCGCGACATGCGAGCTGCGCCGCCAGAGCCTGGCCGTGGCCCACGCGTTCTCGAAGGGCGGCCTTGTCGCGGCGCGCGAAGCCGTCGGGCTCATCGTGGGACGCGACACGTCTGTTCTCGACGAGCAGGGCGTCGCGCGCGCCGCCGTGGAAACGGTGGCGGAGAACGCGAGCGATGGCGTCATCGCGCCACTTTTCTACCTTATGATCGGGGGTGCGCCCTTGGGCATGGCGTACAAGGCGGTGAACACGCTCGACAGCATGGTGGGCTACAAAAACGAGCGCTACATCGACTTCGGCTGCGCCTCGGCGCGCCTCGACGATGCGGTGAACTGGATTCCCTCGCGGTTATCGGCCCTGTTCATGATCGCCGTGTGCCCGATCGTCGGGCTCGACGCGCGCGGGGCGGCGCGCATCTGGCGCCGCGACAGGCGTCGCCATGCGAGCCCGAACGCGGCGCAGACCGAGTCGGCGTGCGCGGGTGCGCTCGGACTGCGCCTGGCAGGACCCGCGGTGTATTTCGGCAAGCTCGTTGAGAAACCGACGATAGGCGACGCGTCCCGCGAAATCGAGTGGGGCGACATCGCCCGGGCGGCAAGGCTCATGCTCGCCGCGTCCGTATGCGCGCTCGTCGTCTTCGGCGCCGCGCGCGCGGCGGTCGTGCTCGCCGTGGGGGCGATGGCATGAGGAAAGACCAAGCCGCGCCCCGGGCTGCCGGGGGAATCCTACGCGCCCGTGCGCATGGGGGTAGCACGCAATCGCTCGGCATCGCTTGCGAAGGGGGTGCCTCCGACCTCATTGACTTCTCGGTGAACGTGAATCCGGCAGGCCCCTCGCCGCGCGCCGTCGCCGCAGCTTGCAAGGCGCTTTCTCGAATCGACGCCTACCCCGATAGGGAAAGCCTCGCCCTCGTTCGCGCCCTGGCGCGTGCCCAGGGCATTCCCGAAGATACTATCGTCTGCGGCGCGGGCGCGTCCGACATCATCTGGCGGCTCGCCGCGGCGGTGCGCCCGAAACGCATCGTCGTGTGCGCGCCGACGTTCTCTGAATATGCTGAGGCGGCATCGTACTACGGCGCATGCGTGCAGGAGTTCCCGCTCTCCGAGGCGGATGACTTCGACGTGCCCGCCTCCTTCGCCCGCGCGATCGAGGGGCCGGGAGACGTGGCGTACCTCTGCAATCCGAACAACCCGACGGGGCGCCTCGTCGACCCCCGCGTGATCGATGCCGCGGCTTGCCGCTGCGAGCAGGTGGGCGCGCTGCTCGTCGTGGACGAGTGCTTCCTCGGATTTGCGCCCGACGCCCGCGAAAGGAGCGTGGCTGCACGCGCCGCGTGTTCGCGCCATGTGGCCGTGCTCTCCGCGTTCACCAAGCTCTACGGAATGGCGGGGTTGCGGTTGGGATATCTGATCAGCGGAAACGCCCAACTCATCGAGGGGATTCGCCGGGCGGGGCAGGCGTGGCCCGTCTCCTCGGTCGCCGAGGCCGCGGGCATCGCCGCCCTGGAAGACATTGAATACGTCTCGCGCACGCGCGATGTATTGGCGGGCGAGCGAGCATGGCTTTCCCACGAGCTCTCCTCGCTCGGGCTTTCCGTCGTGCCGTCGGATGCGAACTTCCTTTTAGTCCGCACGCCGGCGAAAGACATCCCCGAGCGCCTGTATAAACATGGGGTTTTGGTTCGCACGTGCGACTCGTTTTCGGTACTGTCCCGTTTCTGGTGCCGCGTCGCGGTGCGCACGCGCAAGGAGAATGCCCGGCTTGCGATGGCGTTCGGCCGCGTGCTTCGGGCGGAAGGTGCATCGGGCGAAGGCGAACCCGACGAACGGGGCGGCGCTTCTTGCGGCGGCGCTATGGCGGGCGCGGATGGCCGAGGTTCGGCGAAGGAGGTCGATACCCGTGGGTAGGGCGAAGCCCATCATGATCCAGGGCACCATGTCGAACGCGGGGAAGAGCCTGCTTGCGGCGGGGCTGTGCCGCGTGCTTTCGCAGGACGGCCTGCGCGTGACTCCCTTCAAGAGCCAGAACATGGCACTCAACAGCGGTGTCACGGCCGACGGGCTCGAGATGGGGCGCGCCCAGATCATGCAGGCCGAGGCGTGCGGCATCGCGCCCGACGTGCGCATGAACCCCATCCTGCTCAAGCCCGAAAGCGGCCACCGAAGCCAGCTCATCGTGGCCGGCAAGGCGCAGGGAGCCTTCGCTGCGAGGGACTACTTCGCGCGAAAGAAGGCGCTCATGCCGCAGATTTTGGAGGCGTTCAATTCGCTCGCGGAGGAAAACGACGTCATCGTCGTCGAGGGCGCCGGCAGCCCCGCCGAAATCAACCTTGCCGAAAATGACATCGTCAACATGGGGCTCGCGCGCGCCGTGTCCTCCCCCGTGCTGCTTGCGGGCGACATCGACCCGGGCGGGGTATTTGCCCAGCTCTACGGCACGGTCGCGCTCCTTGCGCCCGAGGACCGCGCGCTTTTGCGGGGGCTTGTGGTGAACAAGTTCCGCGGCGATGTGGATATCCTGCGCCCGGGTTTGGCCCCGCTCGAGAAGATGTGCGGAGTTCCCGTCGTGGGTATCGTGCCGTATCTTACGCTCGACCTTGACGACGAGGACTCGCTCGCGCCGCGCCTATCTGCCCGCGAGGCGCGCGGCGTCATCGACGTCGCCGTCGTGCGTCTTCCGCATCTGTCGAACTTCACCGACTTCGACCCGCTTTCGCGCGTGCCCGGCGTGGGCGTGCGCTACGTTTCCTCGACGACCGATCTGGGTCGACCCGACCTGGTGGTGCTCCCCGGCTCGAAGACTACGCTCGACGACGCGCGTTGGCTTGCGGCTAGCGGCATCGGAGCCTGTGTACGCGCGCTTTCGGGCGCGGGCACGCCGGTGCTCGGCATATGCGGAGGCTACCAGCTTTTGGGAGACGAGCTTTCCGACCCGCACGGCAGGGAAGGCGCTGGCACCGCGCGCGGGCTCGGGCTCATCCCTGCAAGTACGGTTTTCAAGGAGGAAAAGCGCCTCGCCCAGTCGGCACTGCGCATCACGGGCGCCCAAGGCGCGTTCTCGGTGTGGAACGGCATGATGGCGCGCGGGTACGAGATTCACGACGGCGAAACGACCGTCTCCTGCGCCCCTGCGGGCACGATTGGCGGCAAACCGGAAGGCGCGGCCTGCGGTAACGTGTTCGGAACCTATCTCCACGGCCTGTTCGACGAACCGGGGGTGGCGCTCGCCCTCGCGCGCTCTCTCGCGCGCATGCGCGGCCTGCCCGAGAGCGTCGTGGGTGACGCGGGCGTGGCGTCCGCGGCCGATCACCGTGCGCGCGAGTTCGACCGCCTGGCCGACGTCGTGCGCGGGGCGCTCGACATGGAGTATGTCTACCGCATTATCGAGGAGGGCGTATGATCCACGTGTATCATGGCGACGGCAAAGGCAAGACCACGGCGGCGATGGGCCTCGCCCTTCGCATGCTCGCTGCAGGCCGCCGCGTCGTCGTCGTGCAGTTCCTGAAAGACGGCGAAAGCGGGGAGGTGCGCCTGCTCGCCGAGCATTTCGGCGTGCCCGTGTTCGCGGGGAAGGTGTCGGACAAGTTTACCTGGTCGATGACGTCGGAAGAACTTGCCGCGACGTGCGAGCTGCACGATGGGAACCTCGCTTCCGCGCTCGCCGAGCTCGAGGGCGCGCAAGAGGGACTGCACGTGCTCGACGAGGCGCTCGACGCGCTTTCGAAGGGGCTTGTCGACGAGGCGCTCGTGGACCGCGCGCTCGATATGTCCGCGCACGGCGTCGAAGTAGCGCTCACCGGGCGCGCGCCTTCCCGCAAGATCGTGGAGAAGGCCGACTACATAACCGAGATGTGGTGCAAGAAACATCCCTACGAGCAGGGGATATGTGCAAGGGAAGGAGTGGAGTACTAGATGGATTCCAAGGAGATGGCGCCCGGCGACATCGAGCGGCGCAGCTTCGAGATCATCACCGAAGAGCTCGGCGGCCGCACGTTCCCGCCGCTCGAAGAGCCCGTCGTGAAGCGCGTCATCCACACCACTGCCGACTTCTCGTACGCCGATTCCCTCGTGTTTACCCATGACGCCGCGCACTGTGCGCTCGACGCACTGCGCGCAGGGGCCACGGTGCTCACCGACACGAACATGGCGCTCGCAGGCATAAGCAAGCCCGCGCTCGCGAAGCTCGGCTGCAAGGCCGTGTGCTTCATGGCCGACCCTGATGTCGCCGCGGCTGCGCGCGCCGCGGGCACGACTCGCGCCGTTGCGAGCATGGACAAAGCTTGCGGCATCGAGGGTCCGCTCATCGTGGCCGTCGGCAACGCTCCCACAGCACTTCTGCGCCTCGCCGAGCTCATGGACGCGGGGAAGATCGCGCCCGCGCTCGTCGTTGGGGTGCCGGTCGGGTTTGTGAACGTGGTCGAGGCGAAAGAGGAGCTACTCGCACGACGCGTTCCGGCCATCGTCGCGAGGGGTCGCAAGGGCGGTTCGACCGTGGCGGCCGCCATTATGAACGCGCTGCTCTACCAGATCACGCGCACAGGCGGCCCGAAGTGACGGCCCCCGCATCCGCGCTGGCGCTGCGCATCTTCGCCGGCACCACCGAGGGCCGCCTTCTGTGCGAATGGGCGAGCAGGGCGGGCATCCCCGCCCGTGCCTACGCGGCAACCGAGTACGGAGGCGAGCTTTTGGGCGAGCTTCCGGGCATCGAGGTGCATGCGGGCAGGCTCGACGATGCCGACATGGAGCGCGAGCTTTCCGGCGCGTACATCGTTGTCGACGCCACGCACCCCTTCGCTACGCTCGCAAGCGGCAACATCCGGGCCGCTTCGCTCGCCGTGGGTGCACGATGCCTGCGCCTTGCGCGCCCGGTCGAGGCGCTGCCCAAAGGCGTCGTGCCGGTCGCGTCGATCGCCTGCGCGGCGCGCTTTCTCTCCGAGAACCCGGGTTGCGCGCTTCTCACGACGGGGAGCAAGGAGCTTGCTCCCTACACGCGCGTCGCCGATTTCGCGGAGCGCTTCTTCGTGCGTGTGCTCCCGCTGCCCGGTGCTATAACGAAGTGCATCGACGCGGGGTTTTCGCCGTCGCACGTCATCGGCATGCAGGGGCCCTTCACGCGCGAGCTCAACGAGGCGATGCTTCGGCAGGTGGGCGCCCAGTGGCTTGTGACCAAGGACTCGGGAACCGTAGGCGGCACGGCCGAGAAGCTCGCCGCCGCGCGCGACGTGGGAGCGCGCTGCATCGTGGTCACCCGTCCCGCCGAGGGAAGCGGGGCCCTTTCGCTTCGGGAAGTGGAAGACGCGCTCTTACGGGAGTTCGCGCGCTAGGCGCTTGCCGCGCCTGCGCGCCCTCCCGCCCGCGAGGAGGAGCGTCCCGAGCAAGCTCGACCCGTACAAGCCCGTCATCCATCAATAGCTCGAGGACGACGCCCAGAACTGGCGCAAACAGCCCTTCAATAAGTTGCGGTGAAATAGTGTCTGTTTTTGCTGCTAGATAGCATATTCAGTCCCTAATTCACCGCAACTTGTTGGTGGTGGCTTACTGGTAGCTGGTGGTGGCTTACTGGTAGCGTAGGCACTCCACCGGGTTGAGCTTTGCCGCGCGGCGAGCGGGGTAGAAGCCAAAGATTACGCCGATGCCGACGGAGACGCCGAAGGCCAGCAGCACCGTGGCGATTGAAAAGCTCGGTGTGATCTCCCCACTGGCACCGAGCTCGTTGAGAACCCCTGATCCTGCGGCAAACATCGCGAGGCCCCAGGCCAGCAGATAGCCAATCAGGACACCCAGCAGGCCACCGGTGACGCACAGCGCCGAGGACTCGGCCAAAAACTGCGCGGTGATATCGCGGCGACTGGCGCCCAAGGCACGGCGAATACCGATCTCGCGGATGCGCTCGGTCACGTTGGTAAGCATCATATTCATAATGCCGATTCCGCCGACAAGCAGTGAGATACTGGCGACAGCGCCCATGATGAGCGAGAAGGCGCCCATAAACGAGTTGAGTGCATCGATGGCGCTTTTCATGGAGGTCGCCGATACGCTGTCGTACTCATCATCCTCCGAGATGCCCTTCATCGCGCGCACCTTAGACTCGATGGTCTTGCAGAGCTCGTCCATGTCTGTGCCCTCGGCGGCAAGTGCCGTCACGCTGGGAAATGAAGGATTCTCGTCGCCAAACAGGCCGGAGATGGTTTCGCGTGGCATATACAGCGTGAGCGAGCCCATGGAGTCGCTGCCGCCATCAATCACGCCTACAATCTGCACCTCGCCGTTGGACACCTTGATGGTTTTCCCCAGTGCGTCCTGTTCGTTGCCGTAAAGCTGATCGGCGCCGCCGCGACTGATGAGCGCCACGCGCGAGCCTGATTGAGACTCTGCCTGTGAATAGACACGTCCCGCAACGAGCTTGCTGGCGCCCACGGCATCGAGCATGTCGCTATCGACGCCGTGTGCCATGACGGTATAGCTTTTATCCCCGACCTTGTACTCGGAATAGGCGCTATCGACGATGCCGATCTGCTCAATCTGCGGCACCAGTTTGCGAAGCTTTTCCACATCCGAATCGGTGAGTTCTTGGGACGAATAGATCTCTACCATGCGGGCTGCATTGAGGCCCAGGCTGTTGACCAGGCTGTTTTGGATGCCGCCGATGAGCGAAGTCATGGCGATGACCGAGGCGATGCCAATGACGATGCCAAGGATGGTGAGCAGGCTGCGCCCCTTGTTGGCCTCGAGCGAGTGAAGAGCTTCTTGGATGAGGTCGCGTGTGCTCATACCTTCACCCCTTTCGTGGGGTTGGCGGATCCGGAAATCGTGGGTAGGCTATCGACGGTTCCGCGCAGGGTCTGCGGTGCATGTGCGATGTACGCACCCTCGTGGATCCGGCCATCGCGGATGGTCACAGCGCGATCGGCCTCGGCGGCGATGCCGGGGTCATGCGTGATGAGTACGATGGTCTTGCCGCGTTTCTGGAGCTTGTGGAAGGTTTCCATGACGAGCGCCCCGGTTGTCGAGTCTAGATTTCCCGTTGGCTCGTCGGCCAAAATGATGGGCGGGTCGTTGACGAGGGCGCGCGCGATGGCGACGCGCTGCATCTGTCCGCCCGAGAGTTCCGATATGCGGTGGTCCCAATGGTCGACCGGCAATGTGACGGCTTGCAGCGCGTGCACGGCGCGCATCTCGCGCTGGCTACGCGGCACATTGGTGTAGGACAGCGGCAGCATGACGTTTTCGATCACCGTCAGACGCGGCAGCAAGTTAAAACTCTGAAAGACAAAGCCGATGCTCAGCGCGCGCACCTCGGTGAGCTCATCATCGTCGAGCTCGGCGACGTTGAGCCCTTGCAGGAAATAATCACCCGCCGTCGGCTTGTCCAGGCAGCCCAGGATGTTCATGAGCGTCGACTTGCCCGAGCCCGAGGGGCCGGTGATGGCGACGAACTCACCGGGGTTCACCGCCAGGCTCACGTTGTGCAGGATGTGGGCGCAACCGGCCTCGCTCTCAAAGATGCGGTGCACGTTGCGGATGTCGATGACGGGACGCATTACTTGCCCTCGTCGGCAGACATACTGTCGCCGCCGTCTGCCGTCATGCCTGTGCCGGTATCCGTCACGATGGTGTCGCCGTCGCGTAACTTGGTAACCGGGACGTCTGGGTTGATCTCGTTGCCCTGGTCGTCGCGCTTGACCTGCGTCTTACCGACTACAGCCTCGTTGTCGTTTTGCGTCACGACGGTCACCTTCACGCGGCGCGTCTTCTTGCCTTCCGAATCGGTGGCCAGATTGACGTAATAGTGCTCGCCATCTTCGGTCATCAGCGCCATGGTCGGCACCATAACCACGTCGTCGAGCTTCTCGGTCACTACCGAGACCTCGGCAGTCATGCCCGGCTTAAGGCGACTGTCGGGTGCTTCGATGAGGATGTCGACGTTAAAGGTCACGCTGCCGCCGCTACCGGAGCCGGAGTCAGAGTTTGCCACCGAGGCGATAGCCGTGACGGTGCCCTGGCTCACAATATCGGGAAACGCGGGATAGGTCACGTTGGCGCTCTGGCCCACGGCGATCTTGGCGATATCCTTTTCGCCCACCTGAACCGTTACCTTCATCTTGGAGAGGTCGGCAATCTGCATGCACTGCTTGCCGCCGCTCGTATCGCTTTCGCCCATGATCATGCCGCCTGTTACCGTAGCGCCCACCTTGGCGTTAAGCTCCACGATGCTGCCCGAGCTCGGTGCCGTAACCGTGCGCCTGGCGGCCTTGGCGTTCGCCTGATCGAGGTTTGCCTGGGCTGATGCGAGGCTGCGCTGCGCGGCCGATACGGCGTTCGTGTCCGCTGATGCGGTGGTGATGCCAGCCGCTGCGGAAGCTTCATCGACGTCCGTCGTTGGGGTGGCCTGCGCGACAGCGGCGGCTTTCTGCGCGTTGGTGAGGTCTTCCTGGGCGGCTGCAACTGCACGCTGCGCCTCGGCAACGTTTCGATCGAGCTCGTCGTTTTTAATGGTCATAAGCACGTCGCCCTCGCTGACGGATTGGCCTGCCTGCACGTTAATCGAATCGACCGTGCCGTCGACAGAAGGGGAGACCACTGAGGACGAAATGGGTTTGAGCTGGCCTTTCGCCTCGACCGTTGTGCTAAACGTGCCCTCGGTCACCATGTCGGTCACAGGCCCGCTAGCGCCTTGTGACTGCGCATTGATAACCAGGGTTGCGACAATGGCAATGAGCGCGATGGCACCTACGACGCCGGCGGCAATACCGCGTCGAATCAGCTTTTTGCGTCGACGTTCGGCGCGTTTTGCCTTGAGCTTGGCATACGCCTCTTCATCGGAAATCTCGGCCGTATCGTTCGTGCGTTCGCTCTGCTTGTCGGCATGTACGTTTGTAATCAGAGGAATCGTTTCGGTGGCACCTTCGGGCGTGCGCTCGGTATCATCTGGGCCCGGGGTGATCGTGGGGACATTCGGCATAGCGTCTCCTTTATAGAAAGAACCTCGATAATTATATGCGCCCACCGGTTGGGGCGGGCGCATAGGATGGTTTCTTTCGGAACTGTTAGATTGGTCGCAGCGGTTCCACGTTGTAGGAATGCGCGCGTTGCACTACGAGTGGACAACCACGCACAGGCCGACTTTGATGCAGTCGTGAAGTGCCTTGGCGTCTGCCAGGCGCAGGTTGATGCAACCGTGGCTGCCGCACCACTTGTACGACTCGGCATTATCGAAGCTCTTGTCGTTTTGCCATGTAGCGTCGTGGAAGCCGATCATATTGCCCTCGAACGGCATCCAGTAGCTCACCGGGCTCTCGTATTTGGGCTTACCGGTCTCGGGGTCCTTGGCTCCGATCAGGGTGCTACCGCCGTCGTTGCTGTTGATCTGCCACACGCCCTCGGGGGTGGCGTCTTCGCCCGGTTTGCCGGAAATAAAGTTGGCCTCCCAAACGATATTACCGTTCTCGTCATAGTAGCGCGCGTGCTGCTCGGACAGGTCGACGTCGATATATGCCTTCCAGTCGGGCTCGCCCTTTGCGGTAAAGGTGTCGGCCTTCTGGGAATACTTGATCTCGATCTCGCCGGTCTGCTTGTTGTTGATGGCATCCTCGACCTGCTTGGCGAGCGTAGTGCTGTCGATAGACCAGCCAAAATCGCCGCCCTCGACGGCGCACTGCTTGCCATCGGCGCGCGTCCACCAGCGGGTTGATCCCACAGTGTTAAAGCCGTTGGCAAGCTCGGCGGCCCAGCTGCTGATCTGCGAGGTGTCGAGTGTGGGGTTCGCCGGGTCGGCAAAGCTGATCCACTGCAGCACGGAGCTGCCATCGACCTTGCCGGCATCCTCGCCGTTGAGCTTGAGGGTGACGTTGGCGCCCAGGAAGTTGTTGGCGGCATCGCAAGCGGCCTGAATCTGGTCATTGGTCAGCGTTCCATTGAGCGGCTCATAGGCATCGTTGCCGAGCTTCGTAAGATCGACGGTCTCGGCGAGCGAGGCAAGCTCGAGCTCGGCGTACTTAATGACATGCTCGCGGTTGAGCTTCTCATTAGAGCGCGCCTTCTCGACGGTGAACTTGCCGGCCTGCTCGTCATAGGAGCTCGATGCCTCGAACGTGCCCGAGCGGCCCTCGTTGAAGGCATCGATGGCGGCCCCCAGGTCCTCCTCAAACTGCTTTTGATCAAAGGTGTCGGAGAGCATGGAAAGGTCGACTTCCTGATCTAAGTCGACCTTGTCGGAAGCGACGGTGGTTTTGGTCTTGCCGCTAAGGGACTCAACGAGGCGGACGGGCCACATAAAGGACTCGTTGTGGCTAATGATCTCTTTTGCGGCGGCTTCACCGTCGACGATGGGCTCATCGGACTCGGGCTGATAGGTCCAGCTAAAGTCATCGCCCGTGACGGTGAGCTTGTAGTGCTTCCATGCCGAGTTAACCTTGGTGGCGGCAGACGAAGCGTTGGAGAACGAAACATCGACGCCGGCGATAGTGGTGTTGGGGTAAGCTACCTGCGAAAACGCTACGACGCCTACGATATAGACAATGACGATAAGACCCAGAACGACAAAGAGCGTCGTCTTTTTGCCCGACTTATTGTTCTCGGCGGGTTTGCGTGCGGGGCCGCGATCGCCTCGAGCGTGCGTGGGGGGCTGCTTGGGCGCATTGCCATTTGTCTGGCGCTGCTGATGCTGCTTGTTCGGACGTTGGGAAACGTTTGCCGCACCTCGCTGCTGACCGCGGCTCGGCGCGATAGGACGCGGCGATTGAACGCCGCCGGTGTGCCTGCTCGGCTGCTGCGGATCGGGAATCAGTTGAGTTCGATCGTTTTGCGACATCGTATGCATATCCTTCGAATTTCGCCTTGCGGCTCATCGTGTTTTTACTGGGCTTGCATTATAGCGATTACCTAGTTGTTTGTGGTATGGAAACGGTGGCATTCAAAAGAGGTGGGACATTTGTCCCACCTTCGAGTCTTTCTTTGTCGCTATCCGCACACACCGCATTTTGCACAGGCCGAAAGTGCGGCCGGAGCCTGCGCGATGCCACCCTTTGCCGTCTCGCGCAGCGTGGCCGGCAACGCGTGGCCCACGGAGAGCATGACGTGCGCCATCTGGTCAAACGGCACCAGGCTCTTAATGCCGGCGAGGGCGAGTTGTGCCGAACTAAAGGCCGCTGCCACGCCGATGGCGTTGCGGTTTTGGCAGGGCACCTCCACGAGGCCACCGACGGGGTCACAAACGAGGCCCAGCAGGTTACTTAGCGCGATGGAACTGGCGTCGAGAGCCTGCTCGGGCGTGCCGCCGAGCATCTGCACCAGCGCGGCGGCTGCCATGGCGGCGGCGCTTCCGACCTCGGCTTGGCAGCCGCCCTCGGCGCCGGCAACGCAGGCGCTTGTGGTGAGGTTGAGGCCGATGGCGGCTGCGCAGTAGAGCGCGCCCATGACCTGCTCGTCGTCGAGCTGAAGGTGATCGGCGAGCGCCAGCACGCAGCCGGGCACAACACCCGCGGAGCCGGCTGTGGGGGCGGCGACGATCACGCCCATGGTAGCGGAGCGCTCGAGCACGGCCATGGCGCGGGCAACGGCGTCGGTCTGGACGGCGCCCATCAGGCTTGCACTGAAATCGTTGCGGCGGGTTGCTTCGACGAGCTTGGCCTCGCCGCCAATGAGCCCGCCGAGCGAGCGCTGCGGATTGGCGATGGGAGCCGTGGTCTCTTCGCGCATGACGTCGAGTACGCGGCGCATGGCGGCGATAGCGTGTGCCTCGCCGGTCAGACGTGCCTCGCGCACGGCCATGACGGCGCCGATGTTGAGCCCCAGTTCCTCGCACGCATCGAGCAGCTGCTCGCCGTCGTCGAAGATTTCCTTTGCCGAGACGCCGGGGGAGAGCGACGAGGCAGAACCGGGGAGCTCGATAAAGGTCGCGTAATCGACATTGTCGAGCTTGCGCAGCATGGGGACGACGGTGTCGTCGGGCGCGCCGTCGGTCTCAAAGACGGAGTAGGCCTGACCGCCCACTTCGGTGCGGTAGGTGCGGCAGAAGGCGATGTTCACGTGGGCGTAGGCGAGCAGGTTCGTGAGCGCGGCGAGCACGCCGGGGACGTCGTAGTGCGCCACGAAGAGTGTGGAGTACATGCCCGAGATGTCGACGCCGACGCCGTTAATGCGGCTGATGCGCATCTTGCCGCCGCCCAGGCTCTCACCGCGGACCTGTGCCGTGGCGCCCGTGTCGTCGACCATGTCGATGTCGACGGTGTTGGGGTGGATGGAGGCGTCGTCGCCCTTGATGTTAAAGTGATATTCGAGGCCCTGCTCGCGCGCGAGGTCGAAGGCCTGCTTGATGTTCTCGTCATCGGTGTCGAGGCCCAGGATGCCCGCGACGAGCGCACGATCGGTGCCGTGGCCGCGGTAGGTGTGGGCAAAGGAGTTCCACAGGCCAAAGGTGACCTTGGTGATGCGGCCTTCCAACAAGCTGGCGGCAACCTGGGCGCAGCGCAGGGCGCCGGCGGTGTGCGATGAGCTGGGGCCGACCATGACGGGGCCCAAGATCTCGAATGCCGAGGTCGTAGCTAGTGTTTGTGGCTTGCCTGCCATATGCGCTCCTGTTCTATCCCGTCGTCCCGAGGGGCGGGGCATAAGGTCGCCTGCTCGGACAGTCCTGACTCGCACGGAGAGCACATTAAGTGCTCTCCGGCTCGTGCGGAACTCGCGATCGACCTTATGCCCCGCCCCTCGGGACTAAGGATACATGGTAGAGGCGCTCGTGCTGCAAAATTCATGAGCTGGTGACGTACCTAGACTGAGGGCTTTGCATGGGACTGCGGGATATCTGATCTTTTTGTCCCACGGCTTTGTTGGTGACAACCCTAGATGTGTCTCAATACGTGGGACAAAAACATCTGATTTCCCGCTGTCCCATGCATTTGGGCATCGTCATGATTCGCTGCGAACGTTGTCGTTCTATTAAAAAAGGGGCACCGGAACTGGTCCGGCGCCCCTTGGCGTGATTTTTTTTGCAAGCTCTACAGGCCGCAGGCTGCTTTGAGTTCTTCGACTCGGTCGGTATTCTCCCAGGTGAAGTCGGCGTCTTCGCGGCCGAAGTGGCCGTAGGCTGCCGTCTTCTCGTAGATCGGTCGACGCAGGTCCAGGTCGCGGATGATCGCGCCCGGGCGCAGGTCGAAGGTCTTCTCGACTGCCTCGACGATCTTGTCCTCGGCAACATGCGCGGTACCGAAGGTGTCGACCATGATTGAGAGGGGCTTGGAAACGCCGATGGCGTAGGCAAGCTCGACTTCGCAGCGGTCGGCCAGACCGGCGGCGACCACGTTCTTGGCGACCCAGCGCGCGGCATACGCGGCAGAGCGGTCGACCTTGGTGCAGTCCTTGCCGCTAAAGGCACCGCCGCCGTGACGGCCGTAGCCGCCGTAGGTGTCGACGATGATCTTGCGGCCGGTGAGGCCCGTGTCGCCCATGGGGCCGCCCACGACAAAGCGACCAGTGGGGTTCACGTAGATGTCCGCGTTGTCCCACGGCATGTTCTCGGCGGCCATGACCGGGGTGATGACGTGCTCGATGAGGTCGGCCTTGATCTTGCCCATGTCCTCGATCTCGGCGGCGTGCTGCGTGGAGATGACGATGGTCGTGACCTCGACGGGTTTGCCTTCCTCGTAGCGCACGGTGACCTGGGTCTTGCCGTCGGGACGCAGATAGGCGAGGGTGCCGTCGTGACGCACGGCGGCCAGGCGCTCGGCCAGGCGGCTCGCCAGGTAGTGCGGCATGGGCATGAGGGTCTTGGTCTCGTTGGAGGCATAACCGAACATCATGCCCTGGTCGCCGGCACCGATCAGGTCGATCGGGTCGGTGGTGGCGCCGGTCTGGGTCTCGAAGGACTCGTCAACGCCCTGGGCGATATCGGGCGACTGCTCGTGGATGAGGCTCATAACGCCGCAGGTGTCGCAGTCAAAACCGAACTTGGCACGGTTGTAGCCAATGCGGCGGATAACACCGCGGGCGATTTCCTGTACGTCGACGTAGGCCTGGGTGCGAATCTCGCCGGCGACGATGACGGTGCCGGTGGTCACGAGGGTCTCGCAGGCGCAGCGGACGTTCTCCACGTTGGCGGGCACGCCGTTGGGGGCGATGTAGCCCTGCTCCTGGAGCTCTATTTCTTTGGCGAGGATTGCGTCGAGGACGGCGTCGCTGATCTGGTCAGCGATCTTATCGGGATGACCTTCGGTCACCGACTCCGACGTAAAAACAAAGGACCCGTGTTGGGGCGGGATGGAACGAAGTTCTTCTGACATGATTGTCCTTTCAAAAACGTGTCCCGGCGACCGTTACCATTCCGCCGGGCTCTCTATGCAAGGGCACATCATAGCGCGTAAATCAAACATTCACACCCTTTCCGCACCTACTCATTGGGGACAGACTTAAATGATCGGCCTTACCTAAGTGTCGACAGGTTGCCCAAAGAATGGTCATTTAAGTCTGTCCCCAATGAGTAGGTCGGTGCCCTTTGTGCGGAGGTTGCTTTGATGCTTTATACTGATGCGGTTAGACATCCATCCTGCAATCGAGGAGATTTCCATGGCATCAGACGTTCGCGTCCGTTTTGCACCCTCACCGACGGGCAAGCTGCACATCGGCGGCGCCCGCACCGCTATCTATAACTGGGCTTTCGCGCGCGCAAACGGCGGCACGTTCATCCTGCGCATCGACGACACCGACCCCACCCGCTCCACCGACGAGAACACGCAGATCATCCTGCGCGCCATGCGTTGGCTGGGCCTGGACTGGGACGAGGGTCCCGAGGTGGGCGGCGACTTTGGCCCCTACGCCCAGACCGAGCGCCTGGACCTGTACAAGCAGGCGGCCCAGAAGCTTTGGGACGAGGGCAAGGCCTATCCCTGCTTCTGCACCAAGGAGCAGCTCGACGCCGATCGCAAGGCCGCGCAGGAGCGCAAGGACCCCTTCCAGGGCTATCAGCGCCGTTGCCGCGATCTTGATCCCGAGGAAGCCCGCCGCCGCATCGAGGCCGGCGAGTCCTACGTCCTGCGCATCAAGGTGCCCGAGGACCGCGGCGACGTCGTCATCCACGACGCCGTCCACGGTGAGGTGACCTTCGACGCCAAGGAGCTCGACGACTTTGTCATCTTCCGCTCCGACGGCACGCCCACGTACAACTTCGCGACTGTCGTCGACGACGCCATGATGAAGATCACCCATGTCATCCGCGGCGACGACCACCTGTCCAACACCCCGCGCCAGGTCATGGTGTACGAGGCCCTCGGCGCGCCCGTGCCCACGTTCGCCCACATCTCCATGATCCTGGGCGCCGACGGCAAGAAGCTCTCCAAGCGCCACGGCGCCACCTCGGTGGAGGAGTACCGCGACGCCGGTTACCTGTCCGACGCCTTCGTCAACTACCTGGCGCTGCTCGGCTGGTCGCTCGACGGCGAGACCACGATCATCCCGCGCGATGTCCTGGCCAGCAAGTTCTCGCTCGACCGCATCTCCAAGAACCCGGCGACCTTCGACCCCAAGAAGCTCGACTGGGTCAATGCCGAGTACATCAACGGCATGTCCGATGCTCAGTTTGCCGACGAGATCATGGTTCCCGAGCTGCACGAGGCGGGTCTCATCGAGGGTAATGTCGAGTACGGCGAGGATTGGATCGACGCGCTCGCTGCCATCGTTAAACCGCGCACCAAGATGCCGGTCGACGCCGTGGCCGTCGCCGCTCCCATCTTTGCTACGGCCGAGACGCTCGAGTATGACGAGAAGTCTGTCAACAAGGGCCTGGCCAAGGAAGGCATGGGTGCCATTCTGGATGCCGCTAAGGCCGCGCTCGAGGGTGTGGACGAGTGGACGGCTGTCAACATTGACGCCGCGCTTGAGCCGCTTCCCGAGCAGATGGACCTTAAGAAGCGCGTGGTGTTCCAGGCCGTGCGCGTCGCCGTCTGCGGCAACATGGTGAGTCCTCCGCTGGGCGAGACCATGGCGCTCGTCGGCCGCGACGACTGCCTGGCGCGCATCGACCGCGCCCGCACGATGGCGCTATAGTAGACGCGTAAACGCATGTATCCGAGCCCCGTTCCCCCGAGCGGGGCTCTTGTTTCTGTACCGATGAGTGGGTTGCTGGGACAAAATAATCAGTAGTGTTTGTCCCATGTTCGAGTGACGCAACAAGCTCGACACTCGTATCGGCCATGGGACAAACTCTACTGATTATTTTGTCCCACCCCTTTCAGGTCCGTTCGTTAGAGGTGGTGTATGGCTCAACAACTGTCGCTGTTTGGTTCGCCGGAACCGGAGGAAGCTCCGGTGAAGCCCAAGCCTGCCGCTGCCTCGGCTCAGTCTAAGCCTGCGCCCGAGCCCCCTGCCGCCTATGCGAGCGTGGTCCTCGACATCCCCACCCGTGCGCTGTCCGAGCCATTCGCCTACTGCATTCCCCAGTCCCTTGCCAACGAGGCGCAGATCGGATCCACGGTCCTGGTTCACTTTGGTAACCGTGCCGCCGCGGGCTATGTTGTCGACATTGCGCCTGAGCTGGGCGACCTGCAGGGTAACAACGCCTTCGACCCCGCGCGCATTAAAGCCGTCGAGGCTATCCTCAGCAAACCGCTCTTTACCGCCGAGGCTGCACGCATTGCGCGCTGGATGAGCCGCGAGTATGTCGCGACGCTTTCCGAGTGCCTGCGCCTGTTTTTGCCACCGGGCGGCAGCCCGCGTGTGGTCAAGGGCGACGACGGCGTGTGGACGGTTGAACGTCCAGCCGTCAAACCCATCCAAAACCGCTGGGTGATGCTTACGCCCGAAGGCTTTGACTACACGCCACCCAAGACCGCGGTCCGCCAGCGCCAACTCATCGAGGCGCTCCAGTGTGGTCCTGTCACGACGCGCGACCTCAACCTTCTCTATAACAGTATGTCGGCGACCATCAAGTCGCTCGAAAAACGCGGCGTCGTGGTGGTGGAAGAGCGCCGCGCCTGGCGTGGCTGCAGCGAGCAGACCACGCTGTCCTCGGCAAGCGGCAAGGCGCCGGTCGCGCTTACGAACGGTCAGCAGCAAGCGCTCGCGCAGATTGAGCGCGCTCGCCTGGATGTGCACGGCGACGTGGTGCTCGTGGACGGTGTTACGGGCTCCGGCAAAACCGAGGTCTATCTATCCGCCATCGAGCGCGTGCTCGCGGCTGGCCGCTCTGCCTGCGTGCTGGTACCCGAGATTTCGCTGACAGCCCAGACCGTCGGCCGCTTCCGCTCCCGCTTTGGCGAGACGGTCGCGGTTTTCCACTCGCGTCTTTCTGCTGGGGAGCGTCTGGACCAGTGGGATATGGTTGCCAGCGGTGCGGCCCGCGTGGTCGTCGGCGCACGTTCGGCGCTCTTTTGCCCTCTCAGCGATCTGGGCCTCATCATCATTGACGAGGAGCACGAGACCAGCTACAAGCAGGGGTCCAGTCCGCGCTACCATGCGCGCGAGGTGGCAGCCGAGATGGCGCGCCGCTATCGCTGCCCGCTCGTGCTGGGGTCGGCCACGCCTTCTGCCGAGGCCCTCGACCGCTGCCGCCGTGGCACGTATAACGGTGCCACTTGGACGCGTGTCGAGATGCCCGAGCGCCCGGGACACGCCGTGCTTCCCACGGTCCGCATTGCCGACCTGCGCCGTGAGTTTTCTCACGGCAGCCGCTCCATGTTCTCAAAACCCTTGATGGAGGGCTTGGAGCGTGTGGTCGAGCGCCGCGAGAAGGCCGTGCTGTTGCATAACCGCCGTGGCTTTGCGCCATTCCTTATGTGCCGCGAGTGCGGCTGCGTCCCCACCTGCAACCACTGCTCCACAGCGCTTACGTATCACGAGCGCACACACACGCTGCAGTGTCACACGTGCGGTTCGTCTTGGCGCGTGCAGCCGTATCCCGCGCCCACGAGCCGTTGCCCCAAATGTGGCAGTCGCTACCTGGCAAAAATGGGCCTGGGCACGCAGCAGATCGAGGACGCTCTGCACCAGTTGCTTCCCGAGGACGTTGCCATCATTCGCATGGATGCCGATTCCACGCGTGGCAAGGATGCGCACAAAAAGCTGCTCGAGCAGTTCGATGCGGCGGATTGCGCCGTGTTGCTGGGTACCCAGATGATCGCTAAAGGTCTCGATTTTCCCGAGGTCACGCTCGTGGGCGTGGTCAATGCCGACTTTGCGTTAAAACTGCCCGATTTTAGAGCGGGGGAGCGCGCCTACGATTTGCTGGAGCAGGTCGCGGGCCGTGCCGGACGCGGCGATCGTCCCGGCGAGGTCATCATCCAGACCTAT
This sequence comes from Collinsella aerofaciens, assembly GCA_030826265.1. Lineage (GTDB taxonomy): Bacteria > Actinomycetota > Coriobacteriia > Coriobacteriales > Coriobacteriaceae > Collinsella > Collinsella aerofaciens_AY. The sequence continues at coordinate 44,981 of JAPJOH010000008.1, read as the reverse complement.
CTGCCCGAGGACCCGGTCATTCGTGCCGTTGCCGAGCACAATCGTTCAATCTTTACCGACTACGACCTGGACCAGCGTCGCGACGCGCTGTATCCGCCGTTTGTGCGCCTGGTCAACATTTTGGTTTGGTCGGCGAACGCGGATGATGCGCAGGACTACATTGGGCGCATCGCAAAGCTGCTCAAGCGCCGCTGGCATGCCGTCGCGCCCGACTTTTTGCGGGCGGGGAACGCCGTTCCGCAGGTGCTGGGCCCGGCTTCGTGTGTAATCGAGAGAGCCAAGGACCGTTACCGCTTCCATCTGCTTGTGAAGTCGCCCGTGGGGTACCATGTCTCTGATGATATCGACGCCTGCCTCAAAGAGGTGGGCTCTGTGCGCGGCGTGAGCGTGAGCGTTGACGTCGATGCCTATGATTTGATGTAACAAACCGAAAGGATGGCCATGGAAGCCAACGGAATCGTACTGTCGCCCGACCCTCGTCTGCGCCAGGAGTGCGCCGTCATCGAGGAGATCACCCCGGCGATCGAGGCGCTTGCCGAGAAGATGAAGAAGATGATGTTCGACAACGGCGGTTGCGGCCTGGCTGCTCCGCAGATCGGCGAGCTTATTCAACTCGTCACCATCGACTGCGACTACAGCGACAAGAACGACTACGACCCGTACGTGCTCATCAACCCTGTCATTGTTGAGCAGAGCGACCATCTGGTGCCGTTTAGCGAGGGCTGCCTGTCCATCCCTGGCATTAGCTGCGAGATCGAGCGTCCCGACCATGTCGTCGTCGAGGCGTACGACTTGGACGCAAACCTGATTCGCTATGAGGCTTCGGGCGACCTGTTCTGCGTGTGCCTGCAGCACGAGATCGATCACCTGCACGGCAACACCATGTTCGAGCGACTGAAGCCGATGCAGAGGATCAAGGCCGTCAAGGAGTACCAGGACGCCCTGGCCCGCGGCGCTCGACCGGGCGAGACAGAGTAGGTCCCAACGTCCCCGGTGCTGAGCGCCCACATATCATCCCGTGCTCAAACATTCTCGCTGCGCTGCGAAACTGCGCGCGGGACGATATGTGGGCGCTCAGCACCGGGGACTGCGTTGTTCTGGCTTGCTTCGCCCGGGTGCCGTTGGGCCAGGGAGGGGCGTCTTCGCTGATAATTGCTTTGTTGGAAGAGCTGCTTTTATGCGGCTCTTTCTTTGTTTTTGGGTATATTTGTTTCTGTTGAATTGTTATTGCGGCTGGGTGCGCTTGCGACCTGGAACGCTTTTTTGTAGCCGTCTCGGCTCGTTATTGAGAGGAGACTATCTTTTATGCGTATTGTGTTTATGGGTACGCCTGATTTTGCTGTGCCTTCGCTGACTTCGCTTGTTGAGGCTGACAACGAGATTACACTTGTTGTTACTCGTCCCGATGCTGTTCGTGGGCGTGGTAAAAAGTTGGAGCCGTCTCCTGTTAAGGCTAAGGCGCTTGAGCTGGGGTTGCCGGTCGTTGAGGCCAATCGTATGACGCCTGAGGTTGTTGAGGCGCTCCAAGCTGCGGATGCCGATATTTTCTGTGTGGCTGCTTATGGTTGCATTTTGCCCGATGACGTGCTGCATATGGCGCCGCTTGGTATTGTGAATGTTCATGCTTCGCTGCTGCCTCGTTGGCGTGGGGCTGCTCCTATTCAGCGTGCCATTCTTGCTGGTGATGAGATTGCTGGCGTTTCTATTATGCGCATTGGGCATGGCGTGGATACCGGCGCCTATTGTGCGCAGGCCTCGACCTCGGTTGCCGGTAAGCATGCTGAGGCGCTGACTATGGAGCTCGCTGAGCTCGGCGGCAAACTGCTTGCCGATACGCTTCCTTCGCTTGCCGATGGCACCGCCGTGTGGACTGAACAGGATGAGTCGCTTGTTACCCATGCTGCCAAGATTTCTAAGCAGGAGATGCGCTTGGATCCGCACATGGCGGCGCTTGATTGCGTGCATCATGTGCTGGCCTCGTCCGATACCGCGCCTGCTCGTTGCGTGATTGCCGGCAAGACCGTGCGCGTGCTCGACGCTGCGCCGGCTGATGTGTCGCTTGGTGAGGGGCTCGTCGCCGTTCAGGCTAAGCGTGTTTACCTTGGCCTTTCCGATGGCTCGGTTGAGTTGCTCGAGGTTAAGCCTGATGGCAAGCGTGCTATGGCCGCTTCTGCTTGGGCTGCTGGCCTGCAGGGTGCCGATCTTTCGTGGGGTGTTTTGTCATGAGCAAGCTGTCTCCCGCGCGCAAGCTTGCGCTCGATGTGCTGATGGAGGCCGATCGCCGCGGCATGTACGCGCGCGACGTGCTCTCGTCCCGTGCTTCCGCCAAGGCCATTGACCAGCGCGATTCCGCTTTTGCCGCCCGCTTGGCGCTGGGTGTTGCCGCCACGCAGGGTATTTTGGACGAGCTGCTCGACCAGTTTCTCGATAAGCCCAAAAAGGTCGCTCCGCGTGTGCGCATGGCGCTTCGTATCTCGGCCTTCGAGATGCTCTACCTGCATACGCCTGGCCGCGTTGCCGTAAGTCAGGGAGTTGAGCTGGTTCGCTGCGGTGCTAAGTCCGCCGCTGGCTTGGCCAATGCTGTACTCCATAAGGTTTCAGACAATGTTGAGGACTTTGCTACGGCGGCCGATGCCGATGAGTCCGAGCGCCGTTTGGTTCGCCTGTCGCGCCTGATGGGCCTTCCGCGTTGGCTGTGCACTCGCATTATGGCGTCGTTCGACACGCCCGAGGGTGCGCTCAACTTTGCCGGCAATCTGGCGCCTGCGCCGCTTGCTCTGCACGAAAACGCTTTTGCGACCAAGCCAGATCCGTATATCTCGCAGCTCGTCGCGCCTGTCTTTCCGGGCTGCCATGCGCCGGTCGATGCGCAGGTCACGGTTGCTTCGGGTGTGTTTGAGCGTGCTGCCGCGGTGGCATCTGACCTCAATGCGCAGCTCATCGCCACGGCCGCCACGCGCCCCGGAAGCTGCCTTGAGATCGGCGCCGGTCGTGGCACCAAGACCTATGTGATAATGTGCCAGGCCAAACGTGCCGGTTATGAGCGTCAGCATACTGCGCTCGATCTGCATGATCGCAAGTGCGATCTGAATCTCGCTCGCCTTCATAAGGCCGGTATTCAGGGCGTTCGTACGGTTTCGGGTGATGCCTGCGAGCTTGATGAGGTGCTCACATCGTTTGATGCCATGCTTGGCAAGCCGGTTAAGTTCGACACGGTCTTTATCGATGCACCGTGCTCTGGCACCGGAACCATGCGTCGTCATCCCGAGATCCCGTGGCGCCTGACCGAGCGTGACGTCACGTGCGAGCTGCCCAAGCTGCAGCTGACGATGCTCAAAGAGGCTGCTGCGCGCGTAGCTGCCGGCGGCGAGCTCATCTATGCGACGTGCTCGGTCTTCGACGAGGAGAACACGCAGGTGGTGGATGCTTTCCTTGCTTCTCCCGAGGGTGCCGGCTTTAGCGTGGCACTGCTTTCCGAGGCACAGATTCTGCAACTCCCCGAGTTCGATCAGGCCAAGAAACTCGTATCCGTACGCCAGAACGATCGAGGCCTCTTCCAAAGCGTACCGGTAAACGCCGATTCCTACGACGGCCACTTCTGCGCCCGCCTGGTCCACAAGTAGCTACTAAGTTGCGGTGAAATAGGGATTGAATATAGGCTTCTAGCCGCCAAACAGTCCTTATTTCACCGCAACTCATAAGGAAACCTGGGTAGCTAAAGAAACGGCCCCGCGATCGATGTTGATCGCGGGGCCGTGTTGTTTCTAGTGGTTATGCGGGCAGTTGGCGCAGCAGCCGCTGGTGGCGCTGGTGCTGGAACCGCCACTTCGCTGGTCTGTGTTGTAGAAACCGCTGCCCTCAAACTTGATGCCACTGGCCGAGAACGTCTTGGCGGCCGGAGCGCCGCAGCTCGGGCACACGACCTCGGGGGTCTCGGACATGGGATGCTCAACCTCAAACACGTTGCCGCAGCTCGAGCACTTGTAATCGTAGCGCGCCATAATACTTCCTTTTCAGCACAAAGCGGGCAGATCGCTCTGCCCGCATAAATTCAAACGTCCGTAACTGTACCCTATATCGGGGGTTTTATCACGCTTCGCCCCAGAATCTATGGGTGTTGCGCAGGAGCTGTGCAGTTTTTTCCTCAGCCGCCTCGATATCAGCCTCATCGGCCTGCCAGGTCCAGTTTCCCGTGGCGACACCCGGCACGTTCATGCGCGCATCGTCGCCCAAACCCAGCACGTCTTGCAGCGGCATCATCACGAGCGGTGCGTCGCTTGCCAGCGCGTCGCCCATCAGCTTACCGGCGAACTCCTTGCCGCTCGGCTCGTCGCCGCCCGCAAAGGAGCGCGTGCACCAACCGGCGAGCGTCGACGTGTCGTGCGTCGAGGTATACAGGATCTTGCCGGGCGTGGGGTTAATCCCGTTGCGGACGTCGTAGTCGCCAAACTCTAGCACGTCCATGCCGGGGAAACCACAGGTCGAGGCCATGGCGCGAACACCGGGCGTCAAATAGCCCAGGTCCTCGGCGATAAAGTTGAGCGGACCCAGCTCGTCATAGGCGGTCTGAAACAGGTCCTTGCCCGGTCCCGCCAGCCAGCGACCTTCGGCGCAAGCCTTGCCAGCGGGGATACTGAAGTAGCTGTGGAAGCCCAGGAAGTGATCCAGGCGCACGCGGTCGTAGAGCGAGAACGCACGACGCAGGCGATCCATCCACCAGCTATAGCCGTTCTGCTTCATGTGGTCCCAGCGGAACGTCGGGTTGCCCCACACCTGACCCTCGGGCGCAAAGTTGTCGGGCGGCGCACCGGAAATCTCAATCGCCTTGCCGGTATCGGACAGCCAGAAGTTCTCGGGTTCGCTCCACGCATCTGCCGAATCGTCGGACACGTACATAGGGATATCGCCGATGACCTCGATGCCCTTCTTGTGTGCATAGTTCATGAGCTCGCACCAAGCCAGGTCAAAGCGGTACTGCATGTACGCCTGAAGCTCGGCCTCGTTGTGGAAGCGCTTGTCGTCGATCAGATGCTCGTTGTAGCGCGCGACATCTGCCGGCCAATCGTGGCGCGACTCGCCCTCAAAGTACTTCTTAACGGCCATGTAGACGCAGTATTTCTCGAGCCAATCGGCATTGCGATGCTTAAACGCTGTGTACAGCGGGTCGGCATCCTCGCCGCCGCGGGTCTTCCAGGTCTCAAAGTCGGCGGCCAGCTCCTCGTGGCTTTCGGGCAGCAGGTCGATATTGCCTGCAAAGGCCGAAGGACCGGCGTAAGGGGAGCGGAAGAAGTCCGTGGGGTTGACGGGGAGAACCTGCCAGTAGCGCATGCCCATGGCGGCCAGATGGTCGATAAAACGACGCGTGGGCGCGCCGATCGTACCGGGCTTGCCGTCGTCGGTCGGCACCGATGTGATATGGCACACAACACCCGCACCGTGATCGAGCGGCTCCTGCAGGCGCTGCTCGGCATGGTGATAGATGATCGACGAGCCCAGCGGATACAGATCGAGCGTGACCGTGCCGTTGTGGATTTCGCATTCGTGGCCACTAATCACATCGCTCGCGCATTCGCCGAGCGCCGGAATCGTCACGCGGTGTGAATTGCGCAGGCTGCGGTTGATGATTACTGTCGCGGACTCGCCGTCTTTACCGGTGCGGTTGTAGGCCAGCACCTCGTCATTGAGCGCGAAGGCCTTGATTTCACCGTCGATCATAAACGGCAGGGCGCGGCGCACAGCAGATGCGTTTTTGACAATAGCCAGCGTGTCGAAGTCGTGCAGTTGGTCCTTGGTCGGCAGGGTGCGACGGTTGCCCGGGTCGGTAAGACCCTCCAAGCCGTACTCGTCGCCGTAGTAAATCGAAGGCACGCCGGGGAAGGTCATCTGCATAAGCGTGGCAAGCCAAAAACGGCTCTTGGCCAGGCCCATCGCGCCTTCATCCAAGCGCCATTTGCTGCGCTCGCACTCGGGCAGCTGCGACTCGTCGGGGCCGCCGCCGAGCACCGAGATGATGCGAGGACGGTCGTGGCTCGACAGCAGATTGAGCGCGCAGGACAATGCCTCGCGCGGATAGTTCTCGCGTAGGGTCTCGATATCCTCGGCAGCTTGGTAGGCGTTTTTGTAGCCCATCAAAAAGCCGATGACCATGTCGCGGAAGGGATAATCCATGGCCGAGTCGAGCTCGGAGCCTTGTAGATAGCGACGCAGATGACCGTAGCTGATCTTGTTGGAGGCGTCTTCCCAGACCTCGCCGAGCAACAGAGCATCGGGCTTTTCGGCAAGTACTGCCTTCTTGATCTCGGTCAGGAAATCGTCCGAAAGCTCGTCGGCCACGTCTAGGCGCCAGCCATGAGCGCCGGCACGTAGCCATTTACGGATCACGCCGTCCTTGCCCAGGAGCCGCTCGCGTACCAGCTCGGAGCTCTCATTGATGGCGGGCATGTTGCCCACGCCCCACCAGCAGTCGTACGAGCCGTCCTCGTGGAAATAAAACGCATCGCGCCACGGCGAGTCCTCGCTCTGCCACGCGCCCACGCCGGGGTAGTTGCCGTAGCGGTTGAAATAGATGGAGTCGTCACCCGTATGGTTAAAAACGCCGTCCAGGATGATGGAGATGCCCAGCTTCTCGGCTGCCTGGCACAGCTCGGTAAAGTCCTGCTCGGTGCCCAGGATTGGGTCGATCTTGGTGTAGTCGGCCGTGTCGTAGCGGTGGTTGCTCGCGGCCTCAAAGATGGGGTTGAGGTAGATGGCCGTAAAGCCCAGCTCCGCGATGCGGGGCAGGTCATTTTGGATGCCCTTGAGCGAGCCGCCGTAGAAGTCCCAGGTCTTGATGGAGCCATCCTCGGCGCGCTCGTATACGGGCGGCTCGTTCCAGTCCTCGACCATACGGCGCTGGATTCCGTTGCGCGGTTTTTCGACCTCGGCCAGCGTGCGCTCGCGCCAGTTTTCGTCACGGGCGTAGCGATCGGGGAAGATCTGGTAGACCATGCCACGCTCGTACCACTCGGGACGCACTTCGCGGTGCTTATAGACGGTAATCTGGAAGGACGGCACCTCGGCGTAGTCGTAAGTTACGCCCTCGCCACCGGTGCGACCCTGCGGTGCGCCCAAGCGGACCTCGGGCTGGCCCTCGATATTGCAGATAAAGCTGTACCAGATAAGACAGGGCTCGGAGCACTCCAGCTCGGCGGTAAAGATGCCGTCGCCCTCGTGCGTCATGGGATACCGAGACTCACCGATCTCATCGACCCAGGTACGCAACGTAAGCGTTGCCTGGTTGGGATCGGCATCCTCCAGAATCACGGAGAGCGAAAGGGTAGTTCCTGTGGTCACAGCGCCAAACGGAGTGCGAAACTGCGGCAGACGGCTGTTGTGAATCAATCTCATAATACGGTCCAGTTCAATAGAATCACGGCCTGCGGGCCATGGCTTTACGCGCAACTTGTAAGTATATCTTTTATACACAGGCTGTATAAACAACATCCGTTTACCATCGGCGAACGGTTGTCCTAGAAAATCGTTTTACCAACTATCTACAGAGAAGGGGCGCCCGGTTGGAGCGCCCCTTGTTTAGGGTTTTGATTAGGTTTTAGATCGTCTGCGGGCTAGCGGCGCTTGCGGGTGGCCGTTGCCTTGCGGACGGAGGTCTTCTTGGTCGGAGCCTTTTCCACGGTCGTGGCGGCAGGGGAGACCGGGGTCTCCTTGGCGGGCTCGGTCTTTGCCGTAGCCTTCGGAGCGGTCTTGACCTCAGCGGCCTTCGGTGCCGGCTCGGCCTTTACTGCGGGCTTGTCCTTGGCTTTAGCCTCTGCCTTGGGAGCGGCTGTCTTGGTCGTGGTCTTTTTGGCCGTCGTCGTAGAGCGCTTGCGCATGGTGGTCTTGGCGGCCGGCTTTGCCTCGACGGGCGTCTCCTCGACTTTGGCGGCCGGCTTTGCGGCTGCCTTGGTCGTGGCGGCCTTCGTGGTCGTCGACTTCGTTGCCGTGGACTTCTTGGCTGCCGTTGCCTTTTTGGTGGTCGCGGTCGTCTTCTTGGTAGTGGTCTTGGCCGGTGCCTTGACGGTGGGCTTGGCCTCGACGGCGGCTTCAGCCTTTACCTCGGGAGCGGCCTCGGCCTCGGCGGACTTCTTGGCAGCGGCGGTCGTGCGCTTGCGCGTTGTCGTTGTCTTAGTAGCGGTGGTCTTGGTTGTCGTCGCCTTAGTCGGAGTGGCCTTCTTAGCCGTCGTCTTACGAGTCGTGGTCTTCTTGGCGGCAGACTTTGCAGCCGGCTTAGCCTCAGTCTCGGGAGCTGCCTCAATCTTCACCTTAGATTCAGCTTTAACCGGCTTCTCCTCAGCCTTGGGTTCCTCGACAACCGGCTTCTCCTCGGCCTTGGGCTCCGGCTCAGCGGCCACCGGCTCAGCAACAGCCTCGGGCTCGTCGACAACAGCCGCCGGCCTCTCAATCTCCGGGTGCATAAAGAAGTACAGGTCCAGATACTTATCGGCCGAGCGCGTCCAGCTAAAGTCCTGGCTCATGGCCTGCGTGACCAGCTGATTCCAGGCGTCGCGGTTGTCCCAGAACAGGCGTGCCGCGCGGAACACGGCGTCGCCCATCTCGTCGCCGTTAAAGTTGCTAAACGAGAAGCCCGTGCCCTCGCCGGTAAACTCGTTGTACGGCTGCACGGTGTCCTTCAGGCCACCGGTCTCGCGCACGATGGGCAGGGTGCCGTAGCGCATGGCGATGATCTGCGACAGACCGCAGGGCTCAAACTTCGACGGCATCAGGAACATGTCGGCGGCAGCGTACATGCGCTGCGACAGCGCCGGATCGAACTCGATGCGCGCGGCCATGGTGCCGGGGTACTTGTCCTGGAAGTAGCGCAGGCCGTCTTCGTAGTCGCGGTCGCCGGTGCCCAGCACCGCCACCTGCACGCCGCCGGCCAGAATGCGGTCGAGCGCGTACATGACCAGGTCCATGCCCTTTTGGCGCGTCAGGCGCGTGACCATCACCATGAGCGGGCGGTCGTCGCGAACCTCGAGCCCCAGCTCTTCCTGCAGCTTGGCCTTGCACACGGCCTTGCCGGAGCGGTCTTCAACCGTGTAGTTGGCGGCAATGCGCTTGTCGGTCGCCGGGTCAAAGCCCGCCACGTCAATGCCGTTGAGGATGCCCTGCAGCGCGTACGAACGCTCGCGCAGAACGCCGTCCAGGCCCTCGCCAAACTCGGACGTCTGGATCTCGTTGGCATAGGTGGGGCTCACCGTGGTGATGGCGTCGGCATAGCGCAGCGCGCCCAGCATGTAGTTGATGCTGCAGGCGTCGCAACGCAGCTGCGAAGCAGCGGCGGGAATATGCGCCACGCCCAGGATGTCCTCCATCACGGTGTCGCTAAACTGGCCCTGGAACGCCACGTTGTGGATCGAGAACACTGTCTTGACGCGGTCATACAGCGGCAGGCCCTGGTAGAACTCGCGCAAGAACACGGGCGCCAGTGCCGTCTGCCAGTCGTTACAGTGCAGGATGTCACACTCAAAACCGGCCGGCAGGTGCTGCAGGCTCTCGGTGATGGCCTTGGAGAAGAACGCAAAGCGCTCGCCGTCGTCAAAGAAGCCGTACGGATAGTCGCGCGCAAAGTAGCGCTCGTTGTCGATGAACATATAGGTGACGCCGTCGTGCTCGAGCTTCTCGAGCCCGCAGTACTCGTTGCGCCAGCCCAGGCTCACGTAAAAGTCGGAGAAGTGCTCCATCTGCGCCTTGTACTCGTCCTTGATGGTGGCGTACTTGGGCACCATCACGATGACTTCGGCGCCGGCGCGCACAAGCGCCGAGGGCAGCGAGCCTGCCACGTCGCCCAGGCCACCGGTCTTAACAAACGGTGCGCACTCGGCCGAGGCAAACACGATCTGCATCTTTTTGCTGGTTTCTGCCATATTGTCTCCCATGTTGCAATTCGAGAATAGCCGCCTGGCGCTAACCGGGCGGCTATTCTACATGTTACGAGCGATGTTGCGGTGCCAACGTTAACGTACGATGGTGGTATCAGAAGTTAACGGAGCCTTGCCCAGCACCAGGATGTTCTCGGGCGTGCCGCGAAGCTCGGTGTTGGTGGGAACCACGTTGTTCTTGTCCAGAATGGCGTTCTCAACACGGGCGCCGCTCTTGATGATGCAACTCTGGTTAATGATCGAGTTGGTCACCGAAGCGCCTCCCTCAACCACAACGCCGCGCGACAGGATCGAGTTGCGCACGGTGCCCTTGATGATGCAGCCGGCGGAGATGATCGAGTTGCACGCGTGGCTGCCGGTCGCATAACGCGAAGGCGGCACATCGTGAGCCTTGGTCAGGATCGGGCGCTCAGGATCGAAGAGCTGGTCGGCCACGGTCTGGTCGAGCAGGTCCATGCTGCGGCGATACAGCGACTTCTCGCTAAACACACCCACGACCTCGCCCTTGTACTCGTAGCTGCACACGTCGATGTTGCCAAAGTCGCCCTGGAGTGCCTCGAGCAGGTCCAGATAGTCGGCGGCCTGGTAGTGATCGATAATCTCGAGCAGCGTCTCGCGGTTGACGATGCAGCAGTCCATGGAGGCGTTGTCGCCGTACACGACGCCGGCGCTCACGCCCGTCAGGCGGCCGTTCTCGTTAATCTCGAGCTTGGTCTCGTCATCGACGTTGCGCGTGGCCTTGCAGTACACCACGGTCATCTGGGCACCGGAGTTCTCGTGCGCCTCGATGATGGTGTTGAGGTCCATGTTAAAGATGATGTTGGTGCCCATCATCACAACGTAGGGCTTCTCCGAGCGCTGGAACAGCGTCTTGTTGGAGATGATGTCGCGCAGCAGGAAGCGCATGCCGCCCTTGGTGGTGCCATACGCGTTGCCGGGGACCATGAACAGGCCGCCCTTCTTGCGGTCCAGACCCCAGTCCTTGCCCGAGCCCACGTGGTCGATCAGCGAGCGGTAGTTACCCGGCATGACGACGCCGACGGTCTTGATGCCGGCATTCATCATGTTGGACAGCGGAAAGTCGATCAGGCGGTAGCGGCCCAAAAACGGGACGGACGCGATGGGGCGGTCCTTGAGTAGCACGCTGCCGTAGGTCGAAGAGTAGTTAGCGGTGATATAACCGATGGCCTTGCGATTGATCATCGGATCATTCCCCCTTCCCGATAACGACGTCATTTCCAACGACGGCCGTATCCTTGGTGGTATCGACAGAGCCGAGCTTCACGCCCTCTTCGACTGTGGAGTTCTCGCCCAAAATAGCGCGGCAGATGTGCGCTCCGCTCTTAACGTGCGCTCCCGGCAGCAGCACGGAGTCCTCGACCACGGCGCGCTCCTCGATAATGACATCGGTCGAAAGGATCGAGTGACGAGCGGTACCGTAGATCTTGCATCCGTTGGACACCAGGCAGTCGTCCAGGCGACCATCCGGACCAATGTAGTGCGGCGGGCGCGTGGTGATGTTGGACATGATGGGGAAGTGCTTGTCGAACAGATCGAACTCGGGGTTGTTGCCCAGCAGGTCCATCGAGGTCTCGTGGAAGCTGGCGATGGTGCCGACGTCCTTCCAAAAGCCGTGGAACTCGTAGCTGTACAGGCGCTTGTTCTCGCCGAGCAGCTTGGGGATGATGTCCTTGCCAAAGTCGTGGCTCGATCGCTGGTCCAGAGCGTCCTCCTCGAGCGCCTCGATCAGCACGTCGGCCGAGAAGATGTAGATGCCCATGGAAGCGAGGTTCGAATCGGGCTTATCGGGCTTCTCGGTGAACTTGGTGATGCGGCCGTCCTCGGGGTCGGTGGTCAGGATGCCAAAGCGGCTGGCCTCCTCCCACGGCACGGGCATAACGCTCACCGTGAGGTCGGCGTTGTTCTCAATGTGCGTCTTGAGCATCTTGCGGTAGTCCATGCGATACAGGTGATCGCCCGAAAGAATCAGGACGTACTTGGGGTCGTTGGCTTTGATGTAGTCGAGGTTCTGCGTAATGGCGTCGGCCGTGCCCGCATACCAGGCGCCGCCGGTCTGCGTCTCGTACGGCGGCAGGATTGACACGCCACCGTCGCGGCTGTCCAGATCCCACGCCTCGCCGGAGCCCACGTAGGCATGCAGCAGGTAGGGGCGATACTGCGTCAGAACGCCCACCGTGTCGATGCCCGAGTTAGAGCAGTTGGACAGCGAAAAGTCGATAATGCGGAACTTGCCACCAAAGCTAACCGCCGGCTTAGCGATCTTTTGGGTGAGTGCCCCCAATCGGCTGCCCTGTCCTCCTGCGAGGAGCATCGCGATGCATTCTTTCTTACTCATCGATTTCTCCTTCTGTCATCGATGTTCCTAAACCCATTAGCGACGGGCGCGGCGCAACGTCACGCCCGTCGAGTAATGCCGTGCTGGCATAAGGGAGCTCGCGGCCTTTACGCGTGCCAGATCTCGTCGCGGTACTCGCGAATGGTGCGGTCGCTCGAGAACCAGCCCGAGGAGGCGGTGTTGAGCAGCGCCTTGCGGTTCCAGGTCTCCTGGTCACCATAGCTGTTCGTGAGCTTCTCCCACGCATCCACGTAGCTACGGAAGTCTGCCATGACAAGGTCGGGGTCGTTGTTGTTCATGAGCTCGTTGTAGATGCCCTCGAAGTTGCCCGAAAGCCCGGCAAACGTGTTGTCCTTGAGCTCGTCCATCACGCGGCCCAGGCGCTCGCGGTCGCCGTTGAGCGTATCCCACGCAAAGTAGCTGTTGGATGCCCAGAGCTGCTCGACCTCGGGGGCGGTCAGGCCAAAGATAGCCTCGTTCTCGCGGCCGGCCAGGTCGGCGATCTCGATGTTGGCGCCGTCGAGGGTACCCAGCGTAATGGCGCCGTTCATCATGAGCTTCATGTTGGACGTGCCCGAGGCCTCCTTGCCGGCCGTGGAGATCTGCTCCGAGATCTCGGCGGCGGGGTAGATGAGCTGGGCGTTGCTCACGCGGAAGTTGGGGATAAAGCAGACCTTCATGACCTCGTTGACGCGCGGGTCGTTGTTGATGACGTCGGCCACGGAGTTAATGAGGCGGATGGTCTCCTTGGCAAAGGTGTAGCTCGAGGCAGCCTTGCCGCTAAAGATGAAGGTCGTCGGCGTCACGTGGAAATTGGGATCGGCGATGTGACGGTTGTAGATGTCCATCACCTTCATGATGTTCATGAGCTGGCGCTTGTAGGCATGGAAGCGCTTAACCTGAACATCGAAGACGGTGTTGGGGTCAATAACCAGACCGGTCTCGGCCTTGACGTAGGCGGCCAGGCGCTCCTTGTTGGCGCGCTTGGAGGCGCCCACGGCCTTCAGGAACTCGGTGTCGTTCTGGAACTCTTTGAGCTTCTCCAGCTCAAAGGCGTCCTTAAGCCAGCCGTCGCCAATGGCCTCGGTCACGAGCTTGGCATAGGTGGGGTTGGCCTCGGCAAAGAAGCGACGGTGCGAAATTCCGTTGGTCTTGTTGTTGAACTTCTCGGGCGTCAGGGCATAGAAGTCCTTGAGAACGATGTTCTTGATGATGTCGGAGTGGATCTTGGCCACGCCGTTGACGCTGTGGCTGCAAATCACGGACAGGTTGGCCATGCGAATCTCGCCGTCCCACAGAATGGCGGTCTGGCGCAAACGCTCCTGCCAGCCCTCCTGCGTGGTGTCGAACGACTCGTGCCAACGACGGCTGATCTCGTCGATGATCTGGTATACGCGGGGGAGGAGCTTGGAGAACGTGCCGATGGGCCACTTCTCCAGAGCTTCGGGCAGAATGGTGTGGTTGGTGTAGCTCACGACCTGCGTCACGATGTTCCAGGCGTCATCCCACTCGAGCTTCTTCTCGTCGATGAGGATGCGCATGAGCTCGGGGCCGCACATGGCGGGGTGGGTGTCGTTGGTGTGGATGGCCACAAACTGCGGCAGCAGCTCCCAGTTCTCGCCGTGCTCCTTCTCAAAGGTGTCGAGCAGACTGTAGATGCCGGCCGAGACAAACAAGTACTCCTGCTTCAGGCGCAGCAGACGGCCGTGCTCGCCGGCTTCATTGGGGTAGAGGATGGCGCTGATGGCCTCGGCCTCGGCGCGCTCGGCGTCGGCCAGGGCATAGTCGCCGCGGTTGAAGGCCTCCAGATCGAAGTGCTCCTCGACCGGCTCGGCGGCCCAGACGCGCAGCTTGTTGACGGTCTCGCCGGCATAGCCCACCACGGGGATGTCGTAAGGGACGGCCAGGATGTCCTGCGTGTCCACCGTGCGGTAGAACGTGCGGCCGTTCTCCTCAAAGCCCTCAACATGTCCACCAAACTTAATGGTCACGGCCTTGTCCTGACGACGGACCTCCCAGGGATAGCCGTGGGTGAGCCACTCGTCGGTGGCCTCGACCTGGCTGCCGTTGACGATCTCCTGCTTAAACAGGCCGTAACGGTAGCGCATGCCGTTGCCGTAGCCGGCAATGCCCTCGGCTGCCATGGAATCCAGGAAGCATGCGGCCAGACGGCCCAGGCCACCGTTTCCCAGTGCCGGATCGGGCTCCTGGTTCTCGATGACGGACAGATCAAAACCCATGTCGTCGAGCGCCTCGGCGACCATGTCGCGCACGCCAAAGTTGAGCAGGTAGTTGTCGAGCAGGCGGCCGATCAAAAACTCGATCGAGAAGTAGTACACGCGCTTCTTGCCCTCGGCGGTGGCGCGGGCGTCGCTCTTGGTGGCAACGGTGCGTGCCTTCTCGGCCACGAGCTTGGCCAGGGCGTTAAAACGGTCGAGGTCGCTGGCGGCCTCGACGCTCTTGCCGCTAATGCTCATGACGGCATCGCGATAGAGCTCGGTAAACTCCTGCTTGTTGTCGAAGATCTTATTCATACGTTCCTTTCCCCCGGGGATGTTTCTCCCGGAACGGTTATGACATGTATCCTACGCCCCCACGGGGCAGGTAATTACAGTGGTAACGCCTTTGTTACGCTTTCTTGGCAGGAGCCTTAACAGCAGCTGCCTTGGCCTTGGGAGCAGCCTTTTTGGTGGCTGCCTTTTTGGCCGTGGTCTTGGAAGCGGTCTTGGCGGCAGACTTGGCAGTCTTCGCCTTGGCCGGAGCCTTCTTGGCAGCCGCGGTCTTGGGCTTCACCGAGGACGTGCGCTTACGCGTCGCTTTCTTGGGCTCCTCGACCACGGGCGGCTTATAGCTGCTGGGGCCGCGGCGCTTAAGCACCACGCCTGCCAGGCCGGGCACCTTAATCTCGATGGAGTCCATCTGCCCGTTCCAGGGATAGGGCTCGCTCGAGCAGGTGTAGGGCTCCTCGCCGGCGTATCCGCTGCCGCCAAACTCGGGACGGTCGGAGTCAAAGATGACCTCCCAGTCGCCCTCGCGCGGCACGCCCACGCGGAAGCTCTCGTAGCTTGCCGGGTCAAAGTTGATCAGAATCACCAGGTCGTCATCGACGTCCTCGCCCTGACGTACAAAGCTCACGATGGACTGCTTGGAGTTATCCGCGTCGATCCAGGTAAAGCCGTCGTCGGTGTAGCCGCGCTCGTACAGGGCGGGCTCGGCGGTGTACAGGTGGTTGAGCGCCTTGATAAACGCCTGATGATGACGGTGGGTCTCATACTCCTCGGTCAGGAACCACTGAATGGACTCGTAGT
The DNA here is from genome assembly GCA_030826265.1 of Collinsella aerofaciens. Lineage (GTDB taxonomy): Bacteria > Actinomycetota > Coriobacteriia > Coriobacteriales > Coriobacteriaceae > Collinsella > Collinsella aerofaciens_AY. Next base: position 29,400 of record JAPJOH010000008.1, on the reverse strand, counting down.
AGCGCCACTCAATAAACTGGCCGATCTCGTTGCCCATAAAGTTGAGCTTGGCACCGGGATGCGTCATCTGGTAGAAAGCCAGCGTGCGCAGGCCGGCAAACTGGCGCCACCAGTCGCCCGGCATGCGGCCGATGAGCGAGCACTTGCCGTGCACGACCTCGTCGTGGCTCAGCGGGCAGATGAAGTTCTCGGTAAAGGCGTACATGATGGAGAACGTGAGCAGGCCGTGGTTGCCGGGGCGCCACGGAAAATCGGTCTGCATGTAGTGCAGGGTGTCGTTCATCCAGCCCATGTCCCACTTGTAGTGGAAGCCCAGACCGCCGTCCTGCGGCGGATAGGTCACGAGCGGCCACGCGGTGGACTCCTCGGCCATCATCATCACGTCGGGGTAGTGCGCCTCCACAGCGCAGTTGACCTGGCGGATAAACGCGCTGGCGTCCAGGTCTTCCTCGGTACCGTACTTGTTGAACTTCTTTTGGCCGGGATCGTCGATGCCAAAGTTGAGGTACAGCATGCTGGACACGCCGTCCATGCGAATGCCGTCCACGTGGAAGTTCTCGAGCCAGTACAGTACGTTGGAAACCAGGAAGGAGCGAACCTCGCCGCGGGCGAAGTCAAACTTGTGCGTGCCCCAGTTGGGGTGAATCTCGTGCTCAAACAGCATATGGCCGTTAAAGGTGGCAAGGCCGTGGGAGTCAGCACAAAAACCGCCGGGCACCCAGTCCATGATCACGCCAATGCCGGCCTCGTGACATGCATCGATAAAGTGCATGAGCTGTTGCGGGTTGCCGTAACGCGATGTGGCGGCGTAGTAGCCGGTCGTCTGGTAGCCCCAGGAGCCATCGAAGGGATGCTCCATAAGCGGCATAACCTCGATATGCGTATAGCCCATGTCGCGCACGTAGTCCACGAGCTCCACCGACAGGTCATCGTAGGTGTAAAACTCGCCGCGCTGCGCGGGGAAGGGATCCATGGGGCCGGGGTAGTTGCCGTACTCGTCGGGCTCGCCCTGCGGCGCGTCTCCGTGGCGCTTCCACGAGCCAATATGCACCTCGTAGATATTGAGCGGCTGCGACATGTGGTTATGGTCGGCACGGCGCTTGAGCCAAGCAGCGTCGTTCCACTTGTAGCCATCGAGGGTCCACAGCACGCTCGCCGTTCCCGGAGGGCACTCGGCCTTAAAGGCATACGGATCGGCCTTGTAGAGCTTTTCGCCCTCGTTGGTCTCGATGAGATATTTATAGAGCTGGCCTTGCTCGGCGCCAGGAATAAAACCTTCCCAAATAGCGCTCGTATGCATGGGCACCAGCGGGTTGGCTTGCTCGTCCCAGTCGTTAAATTCGCCAATGACGTGAACACTCTTTACGCCGGGCGCCCAAACGCAAAAGCGCCAGCCGCGCGTACGGTTCTGCGTGTCGGGGTGCGCGCCCATCTTTTCCCAGCTGCGCTCCCACGTGCCGATGCCAAACAGGTAGACATCGTCCTTGGTGAGCTCCGGCGCGTGCGGGGCGGCTTTACGGGTAGCAGGCTTTTTTGTTGCTGGCTTTAGCTTTGTATCGCTCACGTTTGATCCCATCATGACGCGGCAGCGTATTGCCTTGGTGACTAGATGCGAAAGGTCCAAGGCTGCACGAATCGAAGGGACGGCGAAGTTTCTGTGATTCGTTCCACCCCGCGTGCTCGGTGGAACTTTCGGCAAAAACTACGATAACACCTGTACGTTAGTTTTATGAACGAAAGTGGATTTGCGGTGGCGTTTAATCGGTAAGCGCCATGTTTATGCCACTGGCAGAATTGCGATGGTAAAACTCTTGACAGTTTTACCAATTAGGGTTTCAAGATTGTTAGGTTGACGTTTGGTAAAACGTTTTTAGCAGGTTGTTTACCCTTTGACATTGAAAGGCTCGTTTATGGACCACATCGCTGCCACAAGTGTTGCTTTTATTTTCGATTGCGACGGCACGCTGGTTAATAGCACCCCCGTTTGGGCCTATGCCCAGCCCGAGTTATTGCACCGCCACGGTATTGACGTGACGGTCGACGATTTTGCCCAGTTTGAGCATTTGTCGCTCGAGGACGAGTGCCAGGCCTACCACGACATCTGGGGTATTGGCGAAAATGGCGAAGAGCTCTACCGCGAGCTGAGCGACATCCTGATCGATGGCTACTCCAAGGTGCCGCCGCGTGAGGGCCTGCTTGCATTTTTGAAGCAGGCGCAGGAGGCCGGTATTGCCATGTGCGTTGCCACGTCCACGCCCGCCGAGTTGGTTAAGTCTGCACTTGCGGGCGCCGGCCTTGATCGCTATATGGAGTTTATTACCACGACGGGCGAGGCGGGCCGCTCCAAGCAGTTCCCCGATGTGTATGAGCTTGCGCTGCGCCGCCTCGAGGAGCGCCACGGCTGCAAGTTTGAGCGCGCCTGGGTGTTTGAGGACGCCGTCTTTGGCCTAAAGAGCTCTGGCACTGCAGGCTTTAAGCGCGTGGGTATCGATGACCCGCACGGCCGTATGGAGCGCGATGAGGTGCGTGCCAACTGCGACATCTTTATCGATAGCTATGAGGACCTGGATCTGACCCGCGTTCTTACGTTTGAGGGATAGGCGAGAGCTGTGGCTTGTAAGGTGTTAGTGGTCTGCGGCTCGCCCGTGGTGGCGAGCGCGGATTTGCTGCGTCAGCTGGCGGGGGAGTGCGACCACGTTGTCGCCGTGGACCGCGGGCTCGACGCGTTGCTGGGCGCGGGGCTGGGCTGCGACGTGTATGTGGGGGACGCCGACACGGTGAGCGACGCCTGCCGCGCGTTGGTCGATGCCGCCGAAGCTTTTGAGGTAGAGCGCCATGACCCGTACAAGGACTACACCGATTTGGCGTTGGCGCTCGATTCGGTCCGCCGTCGCTGGCCGGGTGCCGAAGTGGTTGCGACCTGCGCCACCGGCGGCCGCCCCGACATGGCGCTTTCCGTACTGGGGCTGCTCGCAGGCTACGAGGATGCTCCCATCTGGATCGCCGAAGACAAGGTGGTCGCTCGCATCCTTCACGCAGGTGAGTCGTGGACCATCAAGGGTGCCGAGGGCGAGACGTTCTCCATCATCGCCATAGCCCCCAACACCGAGGTAAGTGAACACGGTCTTGAGTGGGAGCTAGATCACAGCCCCCTGGGCTTGTTAGCTGACACGGGCATTAGCAACGTCGTCAGGTCAACAGCCACGATCCAAGTTCACACCGGCACGGCTATCGCTTACCTATATCAATAGGTATTTAGAGTCTGACCCAAAAAAGTCCTTGCACGTCGCGCCAACTTCCCCTATAGTTTCTCTTCGTCACGGGGGCGTAGCTCAGCTGGGAGAGCGCTTGACTGGCAGTCAAGAGGTCAGGGGTTCGATCCCCCTCGTCTCCACCATCGTGAATGCAAGGCCACTCAATCGAGTGGCCTTTTTTATTTACATACGATATTTAGTGGCCTGAACTGCATTTTTTACAAATGGCCCGTCATGTCATCGCGGGTGAAGCTGCCGCGCGGCATAAACTCGTAGGACACGCCAGGCGCGTCGCCCACGGCCATGCCGTAAACGCAATCCCTCACCGTCCGCAGTAAACCCATGGTACTCACCTAATTCTTGTTCATGCCGAACTTGCGCGATCCCAATACGTCCTTCCAATGACTCTCTCGCTCGCACACCTCCGCAGTGGTCATCTTTGTGTCGCATACCTCAAGGATGGAGTAGGTAAAGTTCTCGATGATGTACCCAGCCCCGTGCTTAGCCATGATGGCCTTGAATTCCTTGTTGCCGCCCGTAGGGTCCTCGGGGTTGGCATAGGCGCGCCAACGCTGCCAGATACCCAGGTCCGCGCCTGCGTCCTTCTTGCTGTCGCCCGAGGCCGAGCCCACGTAGAGCCGTCCCGTGACGGTGTCGGTGATGCAGTAGACGCCCTTCACGTTGTCCAGCGCCCAGTACCAGTCGGAGCCCACGCTAGCGATGACGGCCTGCAGTGTCTTGTGGTCGATGCGAACGTACTTGTAGCCGGGGAAGGGGCTCACGTTGCCCAGGCTCATCGAGTATTCGTATACAACGGGCTCAAAGTCTTGCATCGCTTTCTCGTAGAACTTGTTGTAGATATTGCGTCCGATCGGCTTCTTCAGCTTGATGATAAGACGCTTGATGTAGGCCTCGTAGTCAGGAAGAAGCGTCAGCTTGTAGCCCACGCCGCCCAGCACCTCGGGCACCACCTTCTCCACTTTGTGCATGCCGCCAAAGATGAAGTACTCGGGCCCGTAGGTGTAGTACTGGGCGAAAGAGAGCAGGTACTCTGCATGGTTGAGGTTGTTGTTCGCCTGCCCTGTCGCGCTCCTCCACGCGTTCATCTCGTACCATCGCGAGCCGCTATCGGTCCTCTCCGTGGTCGAGGTATCTTTTAGCAGCAGGTCGTACGCGCGTAGGCTCACGTCGCCAGCGTTCATGTTGAACTTAACCTTGGTCTTCTCGGGGTGTGCCACCGGCATCAAGTCCCTGAGTGTTATCACGGGATTTCCCATGCTTATTCCGCCTTTTCGATTCGAAAGCTTGTAGATCGAATCATAACACTCGCTTTCCAGGGGAATATTAGCGCTCAGCTAACCATCCTGTTACTGCTGCTTTCCTCTCGATCAGGGATGCCCATCAGCCCTGCTCTAGAAATTGAGCGCCCATATACCCAGCCATTTCCCAAAAGTTGTCCAACAATCCGTCTCAAAATGCGTTAACTCTGTAGTCGGGCGTGCCCATTGTGTGACGAGTGCTCTCGCAACGCATCGACCTTGCGCCTCGCAATCGTTACACAACCCTGCCCATAACCTGCAGTAACGTTTAATCGGTACAAAACAGCCTAACGAACGCAGCTTGCGCCTTATATGCTACAAACCAGAACCTAATACAGTCGTTCCCAAACGCTGTGCTAAACTGCTTTACATCACATGGTTTCAACTCCGCGTTGCTGTTTGTGCGGATGCGTTATACGCATCAATATAAGCAACCACGCGAGCGCGCAGAGAGCATCCGGCCGTAACGGCGGTGCCCCTCCTGAGCAGAAACCCAATAAAGTTCGACGCCTATTTCCGCTGAATTAAACCAGCGAAATAGTTGTCAGTATGCATGCTTTAGCTGTTTGTGTGCGGTCCAGTTTTGTACCCGCTTGACTGGATCGCACGCAGCCAGCTGGGGACGCGGTCATTTTTGCGATACACGTCCGTGTCTCTAGCAACTGCACTCATACATACCGTTCACGGTGGGGCAGAGCCACGTGCTTGTCTAACTGGGCTCAGGGTTTGAATATGGAGCGCCTTCGCGCACAAGCGCCCTGGCGAAGCCATACCCAAACCCCGTGAGCCACACGTAAGACAGCAAGGGGGTGGTGCTCGTGTGGTATGTGATCCAGGTCATTAACGGTCGCGAAGACGTAATGCGCGAGCGCATCGAGCGTGTGGTGCCGGTCGGTGCCATACAGGAGCTCTTTTATCCCCAATTTCAAACCGAGATTAAAGTACACGGTGAATGGGTCAATACGACCAAGCCGCTCTTTCCCGGTTACCTTATCTGCGATACGGAAGACCCCTGCACCGTGCAACAGTATCTGCTGCGCATGGACGACTTTGCCCGGGTGCTTGCCCAGGACGGTCAGTTTGTGCCGCTGGCAAAAGAAGAGACCCTGCTCATTGGCAGTTTTACGCATGGGGGAGACCGCGTAGTGCCCATGAGTGAGGCCCTAAAAGACGGCGACCAGGTCGTAGTGACGGCAGGTCCGCTGCTGGGCCACGAAGGCCTTATCAAAACCATTAACAGACGCAAGCGCTGCTTATTTGGAGTTCGACCTGTGCGGTCGACGCGTAACCACCCGTGTTGGCCTTGCTGTGCTTTCAGCCGAGCAACGTGCAATGCGCAACCTTAAAAAGGCGATCGTCTAACTACAGGCAATCGCTGTATAGATCTAGGAGGATCCCCGATCTGGGGAAGAAGTGTTGGAAGAGAGCGTGTCGGATAAAACTCAATATGCAACGGATGCGCCTGCGGGTGCGGCGCTCATCGCTCAGGCCATGGGCCGGCGCGAGGGCGCCGGCCGCTACAAGGCCATGCAGTCCATCATGGACTGGGATCGTTCGCGCCTGATCTACCGCGCCGTTAAGCGCGCCTTCGACATCGTGTTCAGCGGTTGCGTGCTGGCCGTCATCGCCGTACCCAGCCTTGTGCTCGCCGCAGCTATTCGTCTGGAGAGCGAGGGCAACCCCTTCTACAGTCAGATCCGCGTTGGTCAGACCCGCCCCGACGGCAGCCTGTCCACTTTCCGCATGTGGAAGTTCCGAAGCATGTACAAGGACGCCGACGAGCGCCTGGTGGAGCTCAAGGAACAGAACGAGATCGCCGGCGCCATGTTCAAGATGAAGGAGGACCCGCGCGTCACCAGGATCGGCCGGTTCATCCGCAAGCACTCCATCGACGAGTTCCCGCAGTTCCTCAACGTGTTCTTGGGCCAGATGTCTGTCGTGGGCCCGCGCCCGCCGCTGCCCAACGAGGTTGCGGAGTACACCGAGTACGACCTGCAGCGTCTGGCAGTAAAACCAGGCATTACCGGCTGGTGGCAGGCCACTGAGCGCAACTCGACGGGATTCGACGGAATGGTCCGTCGTGACCTTGAATATATCGCCAAACGAGGCGCTTTCTTCGATTTGAAAATAATCCTACTCACAGTGATTGAGGTTGTCAGCGGAAATGGCGCTTGCTAAAGAGACAAGAGTGAAACACGAAGACGCCAGTTCAAGGGCTGTTCTTCCCGGGCGAATTGAAATCTTGGGCGCACCCGTCGACCCATGGACGATGGAGCAGACCGTCGAGGCGACCGACGCCCTCATCAAGGAGGGGCGCTTCGCCCACCTAATCGGCGTGAACGCCGACAAGCTGCTGCAGATGCGCGACGATCCAGAGATGGACGCATGCGTGCGCCGATGCGAAATCGTGAATGCCGATGGCGCGTCCATGGTCATGGCCGCCAGGAAGCTGGGCGTGGACCTGCCCGGGCGCGTGGCCGGAATCGACCTCATGTGGGAGTTGTGCGGACTGGCTGAGCGCGAGGGGCACAGGGTCTACCTGCTGGGCGCCAAGGCCGAGGTGGTCGCAAAAACCGCAGGGGTACTGTCCGAGAGGTATCCCAACATTGTCCTCGCTGGCTACCGTGACGGCTACTTCGGCGACGACGAGTTCGACGCCGTGATAGCCGAGGTTGAGCAGACTAAACCCGACATCGTTTTCGTAGGCATTACCTCGCCCAAGAAGGAGCGCCTGATCGAGCGTTTCCGCGAGCTGGGCGCAATGGGCGCATTCGTGGGCGTGGGCGGCTCGTTCGACGTTGTCTCCGGCAACATCCCGCGAGCCCCGATGTGGATGCAGCGCGCGAACCTGGAGTGGCTCTTCCGCATGATGCAGGAGCCTAAGCGCCTGGTGAAGCGCTATCTAGTCGGTAACACCCGTTTCTACATGCTTCTCCGCAAGGAGTCAAAGAGGAGCAAGGCCAATGTCTAAGAAGAAAGTAATGCTCGTCTTCGGCACCCGCCCGGAGGCGATCAAGATGTGCCCGCTCGTCAACGAGCTGAAGGCACGCACGGATGAGTTCGAGAACGTCGTGACCGTGACGGGGCAGCACCGCGAGATGCTCGACCAGGTGCTGCGCGTCTTCGGCGTGACTCCCGACCACGACCTTGCGATCATGAAGCCGGGCCAGACACTGTTTGACGTTACGTGCGACGTTCTGCTCAAGCTCAAGGCGGTCCTCGAGGACGAGAAACCCGACGTGGTTCTGGTTCACGGCGACACCACGACCAGCTTTGCGGCGGCCCTCGCGTGCTTCTACCTTCAGATCCCCGTGGGCCACGTCGAGGCGGGGCTGCGCACGCACGACATCTACAGTCCCTGGCCGGAGGAGTTCAACCGCCAGGCGGTCGACATCGTGAGCGAGTACTACTTCGCCCCCACGGAGGCGAGCAAGCAGAACCTGCTCGACGAGGGCAAGCCTGAGTCCAGGATCTGGGTCACCGGCAACACCGGCATCGACGCCCTGCGCACCACCGTTCGCGATGGCTATACCCACCCCGAGCTCGAGTGGGCGGATGGCTCGCGCCTCATCCTCATCACGGCGCACCGCCGCGAGAACCTGGGAGAGCCAATGCACCGCATGTTCCGCGCCATCCGCCGCGTTATGGAGGAGCATCCCGACACCAAGGCGATCTACCCCATCCACATGAACCCGCTCGTCCGCAAGGCGGCGCACGAGGAGTTGGACGGCTTCGACCGTCTGCACATCATCGACCCGCTCGAGGTGCTCGACTTCCACAACTTCATGGCCGCGAGCCACCTCATCCTCACCGACTCTGGCGGCATCCAGGAGGAGGCGCCTAGCCTGGGCAAGCCGGTGCTCGTGATGCGCGACACAACTGAGCGCCCCGAGGGCGTGGCCGCCGGCACGCTGAAGCTCGTCGGCACCGAGGAGGACGTCATCTACCGTGAGTTCAGTTGCCTTCTCTCCGATCAGGCTGAGTACGAGGCTATGAGCCGCGCCTCGAACCCCTATGGTGACGGGCATGCGAGCGAGCGGATCGCGGACGTACTGGCGGACGGTGAATACCGTGGGTAAGATACGCGTGCTTCTCCTAGTGAACCGTTGGTACCCGGACGGTGGCGTTGAGAACTTTCTCGAGCAGCTGGTGTCTGAGACCTCGGGTTCAATCGACTACGCGATAATGTCTCTCACCACCCGCGTCGACTCCGATGCTGCCTGCATCAAGATCGGGCCGGTTCTGAGTTCCGAACGCGTGCAGGACATGTTCGCTCAAAGCTCCTCTATAGCTTCGGTCATGCGGGAGGGTCATTACGACGTCGTGCACATCCAAGCAAGCAACGGCAGTGCCTTCTTCCTTGCTGACATTGCAAAGAAAGCGGGGATCCCCCGTCGCATAATCCACTCGCACAACGCGGGGGCCGAGATTTCTGGTAACCCGTTGAAGAGGGCCGTGGGCGCAGCCTGTGCGTCGCTCTTTTCAGACGCGCCGACCGATTTGTGGGCCTGCTCGGCGAACGCTGGCGAATATCTATTTGGCAAACAACCGTTTAACGTCTACTTTAATGGTATTGATCTCGTTAGGTTCGCCTTCTCTGAGCAGAAGCGCGCAAACATACGCGGCGAGCTCGGCGTGGCTGACGGCGAGTTCCTGCTTGGTAGCATCGGCCGCATAGCCCTGCAGAAGAATCCGCTTTACCAGCTTCAGGTGTTCTCCGAGCTGCGCAAGCTCGTTCCCGGGGCTCGCTTCTGCATGGTTGGCAGCGGCGACATGGAGGTCGAACGTGATGCTGAGGCCGAGCGACTCGGTCTGGGCAGCTCGCTCATAAAGGTATCGAGGACCTCGGAAAGCGACGCCTACTATTCGGCTTTCGACGCACTGCTATTGCCCTCCCTCTTTGAGGGCCTGTCCTTCGTTGGCATCGAAGGGCAGGCTGAAGGTCTTCCCATATACGGCTCCGACGTGCTTCCTCGCGAGTTGTCCATCACTGACAGAATCTTATTCGCGTCCACCGACGAGGCGCCTTCCACCTGGGCGCGGCGTATCGCCGAGGGTATCGATAGGTATCGTATTGAAGAGCGCCCTTCGTATGCGGAAAAGATGCGCGCCGCCGGCTTCGACAGGGAGGCGTGCTTCGCAACGATTGCCATGGCCTACCGGGGTGGTGGCCGATGATACAGAGGCGCACTAAGGTCCTCATGGTGGGGCCCGCACGCAACGAGCAAGGCGGTATCGCGACCGTCATCAACGACTACTATAAGGCTGGCATCGAGGACCGCTGCGACATTACCTTTCTGCCGTGCACAGGCAAGGGGAGCAAACTTAAGAAGCTCGCGCAGGGTGTCTATGCCCTGGCGTGGGTTAAGCGACACTTGAGGGGCTTCGACGTGCTGCACGTCCACATGGGCGGCGGCAACAGCTTCGCCCGGGAGCGTTTCTTCGCCATGGCAGGTGTCGATGCCGGTGTGCCGACAATTCTGCACGTGCACGACGGCCTCTTTCGCGATACCTACGCGAATGCGCCCGAGAAGACCAGGTCGGACTACCGCAGGGTTTTCTCGGCGGTAGATAGAGTGGTCGCTCTTTCCGACTCATGGAAGGAGTACTTCTCCTCCGAGATATCAGGTTCGGACAATGTCGTTACGATTCCCAACGGTATCCACGTCCCCGAGGATGTAAACGATCACAAGGAGCCGAACACGGTGCTGTTTCTGGGACACTTCGATGACAACAAGAACGCCACCGTACTCATACGCGCGATTTCTAGGGCGCGGGAGATCGTGCCTGGTATTCGAGCATATTTCGGTGCGGACGGCGACGTGGAGGGTGCGAAGGCGCTTGTTGCCGAGCTGGGCTGCGAGGACGCGTGCTCAATCTTGGGATGGGTCGGCTCGCGGGAGAAGCAGGCGCTGCTGGACATGTGCGCAATCTACTGTCTGCCGTCCAAGAACGAGGCCTTCCCCATGGGGCTCTTGGAGGCCATGGCGAACGGCTTGGCGGTCGTTGTGACCCCCGTGGGCGGCGTGCGTGACATCGTGGAGGACGGTAAGACCGGCGTTTTCGTTCCCGTCGATGATATAGATGCCCTAGTGGAGGCGATTGTGACACTATGCCGCGATAAGAATGAGCGCACCCGCGTTGCGAAGGCGGGTGCCGACATGGTGCGCGAGAATTACAACCTCGGCGCTGTCGTGTCTGAACTTGTAGGTGTTTATGAGGAGCTTGCTGGAGGTGGAACCGTTGACGCCTAAGGTGCTGCATTACTGCTGGTTCGGAGGAAAGCCCCTACCGCAAAAAGCTCAGGCAAACGTTGAGCGCTGGCAGGAGCTTATGCCGGATTATGAGATTGTCCGATGGGATGAATCGAACTTTGACGTTGATGAGTGCCCTTATGCCCGGGACGCTTACAAGGCAGGTAAATGGGCATTTGTGAGCGACTATGCGCGCTTCAAGGTCGTTTACGACAACGGCGGTACCTATATGGACATAGGTAGTGAGCTTCTGAAGTCAATCGACCCGCTTGTCAAAGAATCGGGGTTCACTGCATGTGACTATGTGTGGCAAGCAGTGTAACCCGGCCGAGTGCTCTCGGCGGGGGCTCACACTGACCAGTCTCGTAT
>JAPJOH010000008.1:0-18194 GCA_030826265.1 Collinsella aerofaciens | reverse complement strand
TTTTTTTATACTCCACAGTTTTTTTCACTTTTTTTGTTAGTTTTTGATCACAACCGCCCCTTTTCAAACACACGGGGGGTTCAGTGATTGTCACTATGAGTCGCATGCAGTGAACCCCGGCCTAGTGCTCTCGGCTGGGGCTCACTCTGACTTAATCGGCGAGGTCCTTGAGTCTTACCGAAATCTTGATTTCGTGGATTCCATTGAGTTCCTGTATTCCCATACCGTTAATCACATTTTCGGTGAGGTTCTTGAACGCTATGGCTATCAGTGGGGCGTAGACGCTCTATGGGAGTATGACGGTTTTAGGGTCTATCCGAGTGAGTACTTCTGTCCAAAGCTCGACTTCGGTGGGTTTAAATGTACTAGTCGCACGTACTCCACCCATGTCAGTACCGCGAGTTGGTTGCCGGCCGGTGAGCGGTTTCGGATTGGCTTCATCAACAAGTGGGCCCCCTACGTGGGCGATTTCATTGCTCGCAAGATCGCTCGTATTCTCTCGTTAACGTTATATAAGGGTGATACCCGATGATTACGGTATTCACTCCCACCTACAACAGGGCTTATTCGATAGCCCGTCTGTTCGACTCGCTTCAACGCCAGACTTGCAAGGATTTTGAGTGGGTTGTTGTGGATGATGGATCCACGGATGAGACGACTTCTTTGCTCGCAGAGCTTAAGGCAAATGCGACATTCCCCATGCATTTCGAAAGGCAGGAAAATGCCGGCAAGCATGTAGCGATTAATCGGGGAGTGAACCTTGCTCGTGGAGAATGGTTTTTTATCGTTGATTCCGATGATTGGCTACCGGATGATTCCATTGAGGTGAACTTGCGATATATCGCGCAAGTCGCTGATGACGATTCTTTTGCTGGCGTTTCCGGTGTGCGCGCGCGCTGACGGCTCACTGCTTCTTGGGGAGTCTGGCGTGTCTTTGAGCGACATGGATGAGAAGACGGTTGAACGGTTTACCGAGGAGTACATAGACTCTACGTCGTGTGATTTCAGGTTCAAATACAAGATGCCGGGCGACAGGGCAGAGATTGTGCGCACTGAACTAATCAAGCGTTTTCCTTTTCCGCGTTTCGAAGGCGAAAGATATCTTTCTGAATTCTATCTATGGCAGTCGATATCGGAATTGGATCTCAAGATTAGATGGTTCAATACGCCGACGTATTACGGCGACTATCTGGAAGATGGTCTTACGACCAATATGAAGGAGGTTATGCTGAAAAATCCGAGAGGGCGTTCTTTTATTGATGATTTCACGTTGGGGACTCACGTTCCGATCAAGATGAAACTGAGATCTGCTGTTAATTATCTCCGGTACGGTAGTTATGCCGGCTGTGGTATAGGTTCGCTTGTATCCAGTTCTTGCCATCCTCTGATTGTTCTACTCGCCTTGCCTTTCGCCTGTTTGTTTCCTCTTAGAGGTGATGTTGAATGACGGGAAAAACGATTTCCCTAAGAAGTCAAGTTCTTGAGACGCGTCTTTTTACTGTCGTTAATCTCTCTGTTTTCTTACTTGTCGCTTCGGTATTTGCTGTTTCTTTTTATCTACGAATGGGATTGAGTTCGGAGTTTGCGTATATTAACCTATTATTTTATGTTCCTTTGATTCTTCTAGCTGCTAAATGCGGATGTCGAATCGGGATTGGGCCTTTGATGTTTTGGCTCTTTCTGCTTTCCCTTTTTTTGGTGACCGAGCGAACGGCTGGCTCTTCGTTTCGGGACGTAGCGAAATTCTCCTTTCTTTACTGTTTGCCCCTATTAGTCTGCCAGCTGAGATTTGGCTCGTCGCAGGATCAGCGTCGGGCTTTGGCCAAGGCAATAATTAGAACATCAAACGCGTTCGTATTTCTTGTCTTTGGCATTCTTGTGCTCGATTGCTTTACGGGTTCCGCTTGCATGGCGGCAATATCAAATGCGGCTATGAAAGAGATGTCTGGATGGGTTTCGCCGGAAATTTCATCGAGGCATGTCTCCATATGGGGCCATTATCTCAGCACAGCAGGGTTTTATCTCGTTTTTTACTATATGAATATTGCATACGAGCGAATCGTTGGTGAGTCGTTGGTCAACATCAAGCTCTTGTATGTAGTTGCGACATTAGGCATCCTCTCCACAGGCGGTAAAACCGCCATTGTGATTTACCTGTTATCTGTAATTTGGCTTAACACTACTAGTAAGGATGCGATAAAGAACGCGATTGCCCTGAGCGTTTTTCTTGGTGTGCTTTATTTTGTCGGCGCGTTCGATGTCGTGCTTGATCGTTTTGGTGCGTCAGATTTATCGAGTGGAAGGAACGGCTCAGTTGAGCTTGTCCTTTCTTACGAAACTCCACGTATTTTCTGCGGATACGGTGAGGGTTACACCGCGCATTTCACTTCATTTATCGACAGAGGCACGGTATCTATGTTTTCCGAATATTCCCTCTTGACGCTCGCATTTAAATTTGGACTTGTATTTGCAGTTGGTGCAGCGTTTCTTATCTTGCTGCCATCAATTAAGACCTCTGTTGCAACGGGAAACTATTCTATTCTGTTCCTGGGAATTTTGATGCTTACTTACTTCTCGACCTTTAACGGCATGGCCAATATTCCGGATGTCTACCACGTTATGGCTTTATTTTGCTTAGTGCTTAATCTGCTGGGTGAACGCACCTCTAAAAATGACTCTGTCGACTCCGCAGTCAGTGACGTCATCGGCCCGAAGGGTTTATGAGATGGAGATGCCTTCAGTGAATTCAAACGCCCCATTAGTCAGTGTCGTGATCCCGACATATTCACGTTCTGACATGCTGACTCGGGCAATGGAAAGTGTTAATGCCCAGACTTACCCCAATATCGAGATTGTTGTCGTAGATGACAATGGTAAAGGCACGAATCAACAGCTTGAGACTCAAGCTCGTGTTCTTGCATTCGAGACTCGGCCGGGCGTTGAATTGCACTATGTCGTTCGCGAAAAAAACGGAGGCGGATCGCTTGCGCGTAACACTGGCATCGATGCCTCAAAGGCCGATTTTGTTGCCTTTCTTGACGATGATGATGAGTTTCTACCGCGCAAGCTAGAGCTGCAGATGGAACCAATGTCCGATTCTAATGTCTCGTTGACCTATGCGCACTGCAAGGGCGTCCAACCCGATGGCACAGAGATTTACTACCGCCGAGTCTGCAATGGGGTGCCTGTTTTTGAGCAGGCCTACTGCGGCTGTATTGCGGCGACGAGCCAATGGCTGGCGCGCAAGGATGCGTTACGGAGCGTCGGTTGCTTCAGCGATACGCCTGCGAAGCAGGACTCCATTCTCATGTTCAAGCTTTTGATAGCGGGCTTCCAGATCAGATGCGTCCCCGAGGTGCTCTCAGTCTACTACGATGACTTAGGGACGGTGAGGATAAGCACGAGCGGCAAGTCTTTGGCGGGGGAGCTGAACTATGATCGGCTCATACGGGAGTATTCTGGGATGTTTACGCTCAACCAAAGGCGTCGTGTAGAGCATGCGATGCACTATCGCGTCGGCATGATGCTCGTTGGAATGAACGCGAGTGCTGAGGGCGCAGTCCAGCTATTATCCTCGTTTGCGCTTGCTCCCTTTGCTTTTATACATAAAGCATATCGCGTTGTTGGTCACAATGCGAAGCAGGCTCTTAAGAAACTTAATGCTCATCGTGGTTAGGAATTGCATGTTATTAAGAAAAGCCGCTCGCTATGTTAGGCACCCTTCGCTTGTTGGGTTCGAGATTGAGAGACGTTCCAGGCTGCGTGAGGTCAGTAAATTTGATTTTCGCCCTTACACGAGCGCACCTATCAGCAATAATACATATATATCTCTTACAAGCTATGGGGCGCGTCTCAATGCGGTCCATATGGCCATCCGTTCCCTACTCATGCAATCAGTGAGACCCTCAAAGGTTCTGCTTTATCTTGATGAGTCTATCCAAAGGGACACGCTTTCCGATGATTTGCTTGACCTTGAACAATATGGTCTTGAAATCAGAATGGGTTACGAGGATTTGGGGCCGCACAAGAAATATCTCTTCGCATTTCAAGAGTTCCCGGACTCGCTCATTATCACAGCGGACGATGACCTCATCTACCCAGCAGATATGGTCGAATCGCTTCTCACAGCCCACGAGACTGTTCCCTATTGCGTTGTGGCAAGGCGCTGCCATCTCATAGGATTTGATGCTGCGGGAGATTTACTTCCTTATGAAAAATGGGCCTGGGAGCATAAGGACGCTTTTTCAGTCCCCAGCCGCCGGTTGCTTGCAACCGGTGGCGCCGGGGCGTTGTATCCTGTCGCAGCCTTCGACCTCGCATCGCTGGATATAGAGGCCATACGTGGAGTAGCCTGGCCTGCAGATGACCTTTATCTCAAGTTCTTCGAGCTCGCCAACGGCATCGAGGTGGCATATGCTCCGAACAGACAGAATCATCCCTATCAATTGGAGGGTCCTCGTTCAGACGCTCTTTGCAACGCGAATGTGGCGGGAGGGCGTAACGATGCCATCATGGCCGAGCTCATGTGCCGCTATGGATTGAGTCCATCGTATTTCGAGGAGGGATATCGTGTGACTTCTTCCTAATGTTCAGAATAGGCTTTCGCAATCCAAGGCTTACGAATGACTTGAGACTAACATGCAGGAACTGAGGGGGATCGGCTCTCTCGGTTGACCGACGGCCGACATAGCGATTCGTTATCCTGAACATATATTCATCGGGAGGGGCGTATGTCAACGGTGGGATGCTGGCTACCTCGAATGCGTGAAAGACGTCATTGGGCGCGACTGAATGTTGCCTATGGTTCTCTCGTGCGTACGGTCTTGCATCGCCATCAAAGACTTGATAAACCGATGAATGAGCAAAGCAACGTTGGGCTGAGAAAGTGTTGGGCAATGACGCTTGGATCGGGTGCTGCGTACAAATAATGTCCGGCGTCACTGTTGGCTCGCACGCCATTGTGGGTGAAGTGGTCGCGCGTAATTTCCCGGAGCGACCGGTTGTTGGCGGCGTGCCGGCGCGTGTAATCCACAAGAGGAACAGATATACCAGGCCATTGAGGCCGCTAAAGTTTGGAATATGGAAAGTGTCTAAATCAAATACGGGCATGCGCAGTGCTGCCCTTATGCAGTTTGGGTCTAAGTATGTCAGCATGGGTGCTCAACTCGTGATAACGGCTGTGCTGGCAAGACTTATCTCGCCGGGTGACTTTGGGCTTATGGCTATTGTCACCGTGTTCACTGGGCTATTCAGCTTGCTTTCTGATATGGGCGTGGGCACTGCTATCGTGCAGTATCGCGACCTTACGGAACGTGATTATGGCGGTCTATTTGCATTTTCGGCACTTTTGGCTGCAGGGCTTTCTCTGGCCTTTTGTGCCGCATCGCCATTCATCGCCGCAGTCTACGGGGACGCCCGGCTTGTGCCCTTGTGCCTTGCCTCGGCCCCCGCGCTGCTGTTCTCCACGCTCAATATGGTGCCAAATGGCCTTATGCTCAAGGAGTTGCGCTTCGCCGCCATTGGCGTACGTCTTGTGGCGGCTACAGTAGTCTCTGGAGGGGTCGCAATCGCGGCCTCCGCCTTGGGTGCGGGCTGCTATGCGCTCGTCCTTCAGACTGTGCTATCTGCAGCGGTGGTGTTCTTCTGGAACATCGTAGCGCGACCAATCAGGCAGATAAACGCTCATTTCATTTGCACGCTTAAGAAGATATTCTCCTATTCTGCTTACCAGTTTGGGTTCAGCTTGGTCAATTACTTCTCCCGCAACCTCGATAACATGCTCGTTGGCGGTGTGCAGGGAACTGCGGCCTTGGGCTTTTACGATAAGGCTTATAAATTGACAACCTATCCCATGACAGCGTTCTCCAGTGTCATAGGCTCGGTCATCCAGCCGTTCATGGCAGAGCATCAAGACGATGTCGACCGCATCTACGAGTGCTGGATGCGTATCGAAAAGCTGCTCTCGCTAGTGGGTGTTGCTGTGGCGGTGGTATTCAGCTGTGCTTCGGCGGAAATCATTGCTGTCTTCTACGGGCCAGGATGGGAGCAAGCCGCGCCGGTGTTCGCCGTGCTTGCTTTGTCGGTCTACTTCCAGATGATGGGCAACCCTTCGGGTGCGTTTTTCCAGAGCATAGGACGCACCGATTACATGTTTAAGGTTGGTCTTGTGAACACCGCGATCACCATTTCCGGGCTGGTGGCGGGCCTGGCTGGCGGTTCCATCCTCACAGTGGCTTACGGCATCTTCGTAGCATACTGCCTTCATATGGTTCCTCTAGCGTATTTCCTAGTGAAACGTGGTTTCGGCAGACCTTACTATTGCCTGCTAAATTTCTTGCCTGAGATTGCTGTTGGCATCGTGGGCATTGCTGCTGTTGCGGGAGTTGGCGCCTTTATACCCATGGAAGATGTTTTCCTCTCTCTCATCGTAAAGTTGCTTGTGAGCAGCATTGCGCTAATCACTGGATATGCGCTCACTGGCCAGCTGAAATACCTCACGGCTCTAATTAAGAGATAGCTCATTCTGATCGTTCCATCACGTATGGCACCTTGAAAACCCCAGATAGAAAGAAGATTCCCATGAAAATCGCTGTCGCCGGTACCGGCTATGTCGGCCTGTCCCTCGCCGTACTTCTTTCGCAGTACAACGAGGTGCACGCGCTGGACATCGTGCCCGAGAAGGTCGAGAAGATCAACAACTACCAGTCGCCCATCCAGGACGACGAGATCGAGCGCTTCCTGGCGGAGGCCAAGGCGGGGGAGCGCGAGCTCGACCTGCACGCCACCGTGGACGTGGCCGAGGCCTACACGGACGCCGACTACGCCGTGATCGCCACGCCCACCAACTACGACTCGGACAGGAATTTCTTCGACACGAGCTCCGTCGAGGCCGCCATCGCCGCCGTTCGCTCGGTGAACCCGGACGCCTGGATCGTCATCAAGTCGACCATCCCCGTTGGCTACACCGCGGTCCTGCGCGAGAGGCTCGGCGACAGCAAGATCTTCTTCAGCCCCGAGTTCCTGCGCGAGAGCAAAGCGCTCTACGACAACCTGCACCCCAGCCGCATCGTGGTTGGCGCGCCGAAGGACGACCCTGAGGCCGTCGCCGCGGCGGAGAAGTTCGCCGGCCTGCTCGCCCAGGGCGCCGACCCCTCCGAGCTGGAGCGCGTGAACGCCGACGGCTCCAGGGGCATCCCGGAGCTCGTGCTGGGAACCACCGAGGCAGAGGCCGTGAAGCTCTTCGCCAACACCTACCTGGCGCTGCGCGTGGCCTACTTCAACGAGCTCGACACCTACTGCGAGGTCCGCGCGCTCAACACCCGCGACGTCATCGACGGCGTGTGCCTGGAGCCGCGCATCGGCTCCCACTACAACAACCCCAGCTTCGGCTACGGCGGCTACTGTCTCCCCAAGGACACCAAGCAGCTGCTCGCCAACTACAAGGACGTGCCGCAGAACCTGATCGAGGCCATCGTGGAGGCCAACCGCACCCGCAAGGACTTCGTGGCGGACGAGGTGCTGCAGATGGTGTGGGACCGCGTGTACGCCGGCAAGGAGAAGCCGGTCGTGGGCGTCTACCGCCTGACGATGAAGTCCAACTCCGACAACTTCCGCGCGAGCTCCATCCAGGGCGTCATGAAGCGCGTGAAGGCCAAGGGCGTGCCCGTGGTGGTCTACGAGCCCACGCTGGACGCGCCGGAGTTCTTCGGCTCCGAGGTCACGCACGACCTGGAGGCCTTCAAGGCCGGCTGCGACGTTATCGTCGCCAACCGCTGGAGCGACGAGCTCGCGGACGTGGCGGACAAGGTGTACACGAGGGATTTGTTTAAGCGGGACTAGGGGAGTGGCTGCGGCGACTCTGTCCTTGTGCATAAATCAAATTGTTGAAAAGAGGGTGTATCGGCTCAAACCGATACACCCTCTTTTGGTTAAACAAGTCCCATTAGCCTTTGATTACGCTTTTATAGATATACGTACGTTCTCCGATCCTACTCTTCAATTACCACCTCAGGGAGCCGAATCTGGATTAGGTGTTAAAGCAAATATATATTGGAAGGTAAGACCGATATATTCTCGTCAACGTCTTTAATGAGCAACCTTTGCTCTAGAAGAAGTT
Organism: Collinsella aerofaciens; assembly: GCA_030826265.1. GTDB lineage: Bacteria > Actinomycetota > Coriobacteriia > Coriobacteriales > Coriobacteriaceae > Collinsella > Collinsella aerofaciens_AY. The sequence continues at coordinate 10,078 of JAPJOH010000008.1, read as the reverse complement.
TATGCATGAGATTCATTCCATGGTCTTTATTGTCGAGTGTGCTTCCATACTCATACAGAAGATGCGATATGCGTGAGTACAGATCTTCGCGAATTGCCTGCTCATCAACTGTTTTATCTGACTATTTTGGATATTTTTTGTATAGAAATACAAGCTTAGTAACTCCACCGTATAGATTGACGGAGTCAAAAATCGATTGGAAGTAGGAATAGTCAGCCCGAGAAAGCGAGTGTCCGAATATCTTGATGAAACCGGTATTGCTGTCGCAGAGTTTTGCAGTTTCGCTTTCGTATGGCACTAATGACATAAGCCTATATGTTTTTGTAAACGGCAGCGCCGGATGGTCTTCAGCGACGTCTTTTCCGTCAATGCCAAATATAGTGTCCGTTCTATCCAGTGAGCCATGAATATTCCGGACAGCAACAATTCCCAGCTGCTGATCTTCCGATTTTAATGGTGTTGTATAGTTAAAGTTTAAGATAGATGTTTCATAGTTCTTTTGCTGGGCCTTATCAATGCAGGCATTGCGAATGGCTGCATAATACTCCACAGCCTTTTCCCCGTATTTTTTATTATTATCGACTTGTTCTTCGAGATAGCTCGCAAAAATGTGCTCGAAATCTTTTAGCGAGGTTAGAAGGAAGTTAGTTAATTCCTTTTGGGAAACATATTCTTTTCCAAGCCGAGCCGACACAAATTCGTATAATACATCTTTTGGCCGCAGGGGCGGATTTGGTCCTGAAATGTCAATAGCCAATCCTGTAAGGCCGTACATGCTGTCTAGTATTGAACCAGACCCGCCTTCCTGGAAAACGTATGCAGAAATAAGACTCTCGATATTGCACCACAATGGGTCGTTTTCTCTTATTTCAGAAAGAACGACATCCCAGGCGTTTCTTTTGTTCTCAGGAATCGTTTCAATTGAGTTTGTTCCGTTGGTCCTGTTGCTGTAAAAATCTGAGAATTTGGACTTTAGTCCGCAGGTTAAGTCGAATCCATTTCCAAGAATTATTAGTTGGTGTATTAAATAACCTCCTGATTGGCCGTTTAGGCCATCCAAGTTCTTTCAGTTTTACCCAATACAAAACCTCATCAGGCCATTATTTGAAATGCAGTGGCGTACTGCCAAACCCGCGACGTCATCGACGGCGTGTGCCCGGAGCCGCGCATCGGCAGCCACTACAACAGCCCCAGCTTCGGCTACGGCGGCTACTGCCCGCCCAAAGGACACAAGCAGCTGCTGGCCAACTACAAGGACGTGCCCCAGAACCTAATCGAGGCCATCGTGGAGGCAAACCGCACCCGCAAGGACTTCGTGGCCGACGAGGTGCTGCAGATGGTGCGGGACCGCGCCTACGGGGGCAAGCCGAAGCCGGTCGTGGGCGTGTGCCGCCTGACCATGAAGTCCAACTCCGACAACTTCCGCACGAGCTCATCCAGGGCATCATGAAGCGCGTTAAGGCAAAACGTAAGCTATACGAGCAGTACGATGGCCTCATCATCTGAGAGCGACAGAACTAGTTTGGCATTAATGATTGAACCCTCACGCTTTTCCTGAAGCTGAACGACATGTTTTACTTAGCATATAGAGCTAACTAAAACATGGATATTAAGGAGCGATTTCATGGATCATTCGAGCGAGATAATTACAAGCCCAGTGTACGTTGCTCCTTCCTGGCGCTGGAACGAAGTACCTCAGTTTTCATTTTCGAACTGCAGCCTAGTTTCTTATATGCCGAATACCGACTGCAGATTTCCCGTCACCAAAATCAGAGATTCTCTTGACTCGTCAACAATTGAATGTCTGATTTCATTGGGACGTATGCAGGGGTCCTTTGAGCGAATTGCCGCATGCTGGTCAGATTATGCGACCGCATGCAAGGATCTCTTAATGAGATGTGATTTATCACGCGATGAGGCCATTAAAGTGAGATATAACGCCAACTGCACTGATTATATGCGCGACTGTGTTTACTACGCTCACGGCTTTATATCCAAAGCCCTTCGTTTTTCAGCGGTGGTAAAAGAATGCACCACGAGTATTAGCAGACTGAGCAGCACTTTGGCTAATGAGGTCAATTCATCTGATTGGGTTAAACTAAAAGAGATCCTCGAAGCTGATCCATTTGTAGTTCTGCTTTCGGCAATACGCAATGCAAGCGAACATAACGACGGCTACATAAGTCCCGTCAACTATTCCTCACAAGATCAAACATTTGGACTTGCGATTAACCTTGAATCTGGAATTGTTAGTGACAGGAACAACATATCGATGTTTCGTCGCACTTCAATTAATCAAGATGGAAGAACCATGCTCGACTGGTTAGATTCATTCTGCCAAGAGCGATATCAACAAGGTGATACGCCTCTCCTGTCTTTTGCATCCTTCTATCAGATCGTTTCTGACTATATAGCCGTTGAGGGTCTGGCATTTCTGGATACCTTTTGCGCTCTGTGCCGAGAGCAGACAACTGAGGCTTTTAATTTATTAGATCTAATAGACGATAATCATTCAATTGGACTATATGTTGACATTCCAAAGGGAGCAAATGCCAATGCCAGACCTCTAAATTGGTATATGTCAGATAGGTTATATCCATTAATGAACGCCTCTCAGTTTGATGAGCTATGTGACTCACTTGCTGATTTATTTTGTGACAGCATAGGCGCTCAAACTAAATCAGTTAAACCACAATGAATTAGTCAATGAAGAACACGGAAGCGCAGGGTATATTTAGACGGATAAGGTTTGAGCTCATGAGGACAGCCAGGTGAGGTTTTGCGATTATTCTTTTGGAATTTAGCTCGCAAGAGCCTTGCAGATCTTGTTCACATTGCCGTTCAACTGTATGACGTTGATGTAGCGGCTTTTGCGGAGGCTGATCAAACTGACTTTCAGCGATTGACCGAACTCCTTGGCGGTCGTTATCGAACAGTGGAATCCATTGACGGCAGGACGAAAACGAAGCTGCTCGTAAAGTCTTCAATTTGTTCGCAGCAAGCCTCTGCGGTTATTAAAAATCTGACGTGCACATTAATTCTTGACGGCGTTCCCGTGAATACCTCAATTGTTCATCTGCCAGACAAGCGCAACGATCCGAAAGGTGATCATCGCGAAAGGATAATAAGAAAACTCGTTAGTGAGCTAAATACTACAAAGACGTCGTACCCCGGCAGCCTCAATATGCTGATAGGCGATTTCAATTGCAATCCATTTGACCCCGAAATGGTAAAACTCGATTCCTTAAATTCGACCTTTTTCAAAGAGGTTGCAAAGAGATTGAAAGAAAGAGAGAGCGATGGGTCGTCATATCCAGTAATGTATAACCCCGCTCTTGAATTTCTATCAGAGTCCAATTCTAATCTGGGTTCATTTTATTTGGGTTCCGGCGACTGTACCTATTATTGGCATTCGCTCGATCAAATCGTTGTAGATTGGCAGTTGGCGGACTGCATTACTGATTGCCGCTATCTTCGTCAAATCGGTGATACTAAACTTATTGTTAATTCTCGGCCGTGTTCAAAGTACAGTGACCATTTGCCACTTTTGGTAACTATGGAAATGGGGAAGTGTCATGGTAGGTAGCGAAAATTTCTGGGCGGACATTATTGATCAGCCCTTAGAAAAATCTGCTGAGAACGTTGAAGCAATCATGCAGGGGCAGTGCGCAGATGTAAAAGCTGCGTCCAGTGGCCTGATCGAAGCTCGTTTTATAAAACTTGCCTTTACTACCAGAACAACTAGCAGCATGTGGTCCTCACGCGAATTAATGGAGCGTCTCACTGTTCCAAAAACGGAAAAAGTAGAGAATACCGCCCTGAATCTCACCGATGCGAACGACTCTTATTCGCCGTCCGATTATGCTTTCGACCTTTTTACTTCGGAGTATAAATTTAGAGTACTGACAATGAGGCTAGGCGCCGTCTATCCAATCGATTTAGTCTTAGATGAAGATATATTTTGTCAAACCTGGGATTTATATACCGGGGAAATTCAAGTTTCGAAGGAAAATAATCTCATTGTTGTTCAAAGTGACGATGAGCTCAAAGATTGCCTGGAAATTATTATTTCTAAGAATGAGAAAATGAAGTTTGTCGTTCGTAAAATGATCGAAACTGAAAGAGCAATGCGTGTGAATGCGGGTGACGAGTAGCCTTAACTCGTCTCTGCCTAGAGGTTCGTTGACCTCTTCGATATTGGCTTGGATTTTACGGACGACCAATTAGCTTATGGAGGCCCCTCCTTTCACCGACTGACAAAACGATTTACACCTAATTTCGGGTGTTCGATCGCAGGTTTCTTCTTTGCCCCTTGCTCGATCTCGCTACACTAATAACTGCTGCTACCAGGTAGTTTTCTGGCGCAGTTTCCGTTGACTCTAGCGAAGATTGGAGCGGTTATGTTTTCTGCCGCGTTCCACACTAGCCGTCACTACATCCTGTTTACTGCCGTGGCCTGCCTATGCGTTTTGCTGGGCGGGCCTTCTTATGCCGCGGGCGCGGAGAGCCTCATCATCGCGGGCGCGACGTACTACGAGCCAGGCGTGTCGGGCCCCGGCTGGGCCTGGACCGATGCCGACCACCTGGAGCTTAACGGCTACGCGGGCGAGGCCATCGGCGCCGACGGCGACCTGGTGCTGACGCTTGCCGGGCAAAACTCCGTGACGGAGTCGCATGCGCCCGATGCGGACATCACGCTGTGCGGCATGGATGTGTGGGGCAACCTGACGCTTCGCGGCACCGGGACCCTGACGGCGACGGGCTCGCAGTGCGGGATCCACGTCTCGCAGGCGCTCGCGGTGGACGGCTGCACCGTCGATGCCCGGGCGAACGGGGCCGATATTACGGACGAGGCGGTCGCCGGCGTGATCGCAGGCGACATGACCGTGCGCGGCGGCGGACGCGTCGTTGCCGCGGGCGCCAGGTCCGGAGCGGGCGTGCGCGCCTACGGTGTGTATCTGCAAGATGCGGGCCTTGGCGATGGCTCGGCAGGCTGTCGGCTTTCCGTCGACGCCTCGTGGCTTGATGCGACCGGTGCCGATGGCGGCGTTGCGTGCTTAGATGGGTCGCTTGTGTCCGCGCGGTTTGTGACGCCTGCTGGCGGGGTCTTTGGTGCTGGCGGCGTGGTGGATGCCTCCGGTGCCGTGGCACCGCATGTGGTGATTGAGCCCGATGTCGCCACGCCTCCGGCGGGGGAGACCGACGGGCGCGAGGTGCCTGGATGCGGGGCGGGCGAGCCTTCCGCCGATACAAGCCCCGCTGCTGGAGAGCCCACCACGGTGCCCACGGCAAATCCCTCGCTGAAACCCGCGGCCAAGACAACCAAGACAACAACGACAGCGACCAAGACCACGGTGTCCACATCCTCCAGGCCCAAGACCGCAACCGCAACCACTGCGGCGCTCCCCAAGACCGCCGACAGCAACTGGATCGCCGCTTCCTTAACGCTTTTCATTCTGGGGACTGTGCTCCTGGCAGCCGTATATCGTTGCTAATGCCCCCGTTTAAGTGAGACCAGGGGAGAGGTGAATGCAGCTATTGCAGAAGTCTTTAGCCTTCTACTAAATCAATTTCTTAGAGATTGGTGCCGTATCAGCCATCGCTGCGACGGCACTTTTTAGTTGTGCTTGATAGCCTCACAACCCGTTACCGATGTTGAGCCTTACACCTCATCTGCCAGAGCGATAAGATAATTGCAATCCAAATGCTGCCGTTTATAAAGCTCAATTTGGATCCAATTGTCTATATCACTGGAGTCATACCATGAGGAACTACTATCAAATCAAAACCGTCGCATCGGCCCCTCCAAGGAGGCTCATCCCGATCGGAAAAGTCATCAGCGCTACTGGTCTTGTGTTGATAATTGTCAGTCTCTTTTCCGCTCTGTCATCGAGTGCGAACATATATGGTTCGCTTTCTTTTCCTTTCTTGCTCTTTGGCTTGTTCTTTTTTGTGGACGGGCTCCTTCTTGTTATTACGGCATCAAAGCAACAAGAGAAACTACTGGGGATACGCCAATCGCTCCTAGAAGATGATCCGCAAATCGTCGCAAGCGCCGAAGAGTTTATGGCTCAGCGAAAGGCCCTGACACAGCAAGGCGAAATTACTGGCATCTTCATTGTCCATAATGCAACCAAGGATCTGTACTACGTAGGCCAAAGCGCAAAAGCGATTGACCGGGCGGCCATACAGTTTCTCGGTAGGGGCAATTGCGATGTGTATGCCGACTATAAATACGGCGACTCGTTCAACGTGCGCATAGTCCCGCTGTCGGGAAGCGGCTACGAAAATCTCAATGAGCTCAAACGTGCAGCGATACAAGCACTCGAGGCTACTGATGAGGGGCTTTATTAAGGGCGAATGTTAGGATAAATGAAATGGCAAGCTCAAATAACACAGGCAACAACGAGAAATTAACGCCGTCCGTCGAAGAAACGCTTCTTAACGAATCCGGCTCGATTGCCAAGGTCAAATCGTTCTCATGGATTTGGTTCATCAATAAGGAACGAATCCACGACATAGATCCCGTCCAATGCGGCAAATGGATGTTCTTCTTCTCTCCATTCAAAACAGCCCTCATGGACGACATTGTCGGAACCGCAGTTCTTGATGGCGTCGTCGTAGAAGCCAAATACTCGAATCCCGAAACGCTCATCGCGGCAGGATCGAAACAAGGTGTCTGTTGCTTTTACCTAAACGGCAACGATAGAGAAAGCCATAAGAGGATACTGAGCTATATGCTGGATAACGGACTGGTCAGGAAGACAAAGAGCGGCAAGCTGTATAACATTTCGTTCAAATACGACTCTGAAACCTATGCGGGAAAGTACAAGGGGAGCGGCTTCTCCGGAAAGATTAAGCTCGCGGACTTTGTTGACCTGGAGACGGGGGAGTTTATTTAGGATAGCGGGCGGAGTGATGAACTCTGCTTATGCTCAAAGTTCATCACCAACCGCATGATCAACGCACAACGACGGTTTTCCATGTCAAAAAGACAGTGAAGCGTGAGATAGCTCAGCTCTCAACAAAACTAATATTCAGCAGTTCAGGTCTTATGGGGATAATTCTATTCGCATTACGCTGCATCTAATCTGTTCTTTATACTCGTCTGTAAACACTAAGGAGGCAAACATGCTTTGGAGCTATGTTCAGCTTGATGACGGTACTCAGTTTGCCTACTCAGAGACAAGAAATGACGGGACCGTTCGCGTAGCCGTCGAGCGTCCGGTTGACCTTGGCTTTGACCATGCAGAATGCTTCTTGCCTGCGGTTAATTGGTTCAATGTCGAAGGATTTTCCACTGACGATCTGGATTTTTTGACCGAGTTCGTTAGATCAAACGCCCCATTTATCTTCGAGCTTGCAGAACGGCAAAAAGCCGGACCGGCGGTTTCGGCGCTGGCCCCCCTGACGTTCTGCTGTTAATCGCCCAATTGAGACATGATTTCACTTGATTACATATCATCCGCGGTATCCCGCGTGCCGGCTCAATACGACGTCAGCGAAGCATATTTATTTGGCTCGTTTGCCCGAGGCGAGCAAACACCCGATAGCGATATTGACTTGCGCCTAGCCTGCGGCAACACCATGACGTTCGGCACGCTGTACGAACTCTCCAATGAGCTCGAGAAGGTACTTAGACGATAGGTTGATATCGTCACCAACCCACCAGAGCACACGCGCCGCCCTTCCGCAAAAGTATCGAGCAAGATGAGGTGCGCATCTATTAAGCAACATGTGCGGGACGATGAGTTTGCGAATACCATCCTGTTACATGATCCTCCCGATGCACTCAACGTTGAGAGCCTAAAGGCCATCCGCGATGGGGATGCGTTAATAGCCATGGGAAAGCCCAGCCGGTCTAACGCAAAAATAGCTCGCCACCCAATCGGGGGTTTACTTCGCGCTATACAGCTCTACGAGCAGATTCGACTTGACCTACGCCGTGCCTCGGTCTCTTCGGCATTGGCGCTCGCAAAGACCCTAAACTGCGCCATCGAAGACCCTGTCAGGCAACCGTTTACTCTGGAGTACGATTCGAAACCCTGTTCATCCGAAACAATCAATAGTAAGAATGTTGCTGTTTAACTTTCCTTTACGTACGTATTTAAATGAAACTATAATACGTAATATAGACAGATTTTAAAGGAGGTTGCTATGGTTGCCGTGATAGACAAGAAACTCGTTTTCGGACGCGAACAGGTGCTGACTTCGACGCAGGCAAGCAAAAATTTTGGCGAAGCGAGACGTCGCGCTCGAAGAGAGCCGCAATTTGTCTCAGACAGGAACGATGGCATCGATACTGTTATCGTTGGCTTCGACGAGTTCGAAGCGATGGCGGTCGAACTCGAACAGCTCCGAGAGGAGCGCCTGCACGCTATAGCCGCTGCAAGGCTCGCGCAGGGCGAAACTGATTCGAATCGCAAGGGCATTCCGTTCTCAGATACCGTGGGACGTGAGAGGTTCGAGGCCATGCTAGAAGCCGAGGCGACCGATCCCATTTCCGACGAGGAGCTGTTCGAGTGAGCGTGGCTAGGTTTAAGGTTGAGTTTTACGACAAGACTGCCGAGAAAGAGTATCTGTCACTCGATGGCTCGGTTCGCGCTATGGTGGACAAAGGTATTGCGCGTCTTGCACTTCGGGCCGATGAAATTGGCAAGCCGCTTTCGGGTCTTCTTGCAGGTTGTAGGGAACTTAAGTTTCGTACTGACGGCATTCGCGTAATTTATCGCATCCGCGATGGGCACGTCGAAGTAGTTCAAATCATCGCAATAGGAGCAAGGGACAAGGGCAAGGTTTTCGACCTGGCATCTAGACGCTTGGACAGCGATGATTGATTGCCTCAAGAATATCAATTTAGGTTGCATGGTCGAAATGCCCGGGTTAAACGCTCGGATTCAATCAGCAGAAGAACGGCGTGATAAAAACGTTAAATGCAACCACGCTGATGACGGTCGGGCGCTGCTATACGACCGACGCCACGAGCGACAGCTCCGAGCCCAAAGACAACCAGTACTACGCCTGGATCCATGACCTTGTTTCCGGAAACTGCACGACCAGTGGGCTCACCGAAGAGCTACGCCGCGGTTGCATTGCGGATATGGGCGACCCGTCGCACGTATAGAATCTAAGCATCCGCACGCCAGTTATTGAATGGATTGGACGCCACATGGAGACCCCCAACACCCTGTGCAGCAATGTATACGACTTTGCGTTTTGCCCCGAGCCCTGCTACGAACGCTTGGCCGACCTCGCCGATCCCGAGGACTGGGGCCCCGGCAACCGCATCCTCAAAAACTATCTGTCGTTTTCGTTTAGCCGCGCGGTGTTCCTGACCGAGCGCGACGTGGACCAGACTGCCCCGTCCAACTTGCCGCTGGTGTTCGACGACGACCGCTGCCTGTTCAACACCGGCCTTTACACGCGCCGCTACGAGACCATCTACGGCCTGTTTGAGCCCAACACCAAGCCCGACGCGCGCCAGCGCTGGTTTTTGAAGGGCTTCTTTAAGAAGAGCGACCCCATGCTGGTCTCGTTTGAGTACCTGCCGTGCCGCGTACGCTTTGCCGAGGACCCCTCCGAGCTGGTCTTTGACTACCGTCTGCCCATCCGTTCCAACATCGATCACATTCTTGGCGACGAGGAGAACCTGACGCGTATTCCCGCCAGCCTGATGGGGGAGGACAACTCGCTGCTGCTGCGCCGTGCCTTTGGCGGCGCCGTCGTCGAAGCCGCCCGACGCGCCGCCGCCAATTACACGCTCGCCGTGCCGCAGTTCTACGGCGGCCGGATCCAGCTGCTGCTGCCGCTGTGCCTAACCGGCGACAAGCCTGAGCTGGCGCTGACCATCCAGCGCGAGGATGGCTTCTATGTCGCACGCACGTGCCTCACGCTCGACATGGCGTACAACAACGCGCGACTTATCTGTCGTCCCGAGACCTCGTGGATTAAACGATAAAGGGTGGTTAAGCTGCGGGTTTGTTGACTGACCGGGTTGAAAAGGTGTGACTTGCTCCCACGAATGGTTGATTTCCGATCTCAGCCGAACACATTAGGCGGACAGGCCGTTCCCGCAGCT
>JAPJOH010000039.1 GCA_030826265.1 Collinsella aerofaciens | reverse complement strand
GGAGAGAGCGCTCCCGCAAACTGCCTCTTGACAACTTATAGGAGCGTCGGTTTTGTCGTATGTGCGAAAAGCGCCCCGCAACTGGCTCAATTCCAGTTGCGGGGCGCTTGCGTTTGCCCAGATAAAACCGACCAAAATAAACCTGGCCCTTTTTGGCAGGTTAGTCCCAGAAGCTGTCTTCCTCATCCTCGGACTTGGGTCCGCGGTCGACGTACATCTTATGGGTACGCTTCTCCATTACAAAGGCAAGAATCGCAAATAACAGGATGCCGCCGGCGAAAAGGATGGCAAAACCGGTGCGGGTGCCAAACAAAAAGGAAAAAACTGCGTCCATTGGGTGCCTTCTTGCGTAGTTGAGTTGGGTCGTAAACGCTCATAAGTATATACTTGCCCATACATGTACAAGGTTGCAACCTAAATGGAATGTATATCGCCGGAGGATCTAATGCTTGATATCAAGTTTGTTCGCGAGAACCCCGATGCCATCGATGTCGCCATGGCTAACCGCCAGACGTCTTGGGATCGCGAGAAGTTCTTTGAGCTCGACGACGAGCGCCGTGCCGTCATCACCGAGGTCGAGGAGCTCCAGGCTACGCGTAATGCCGAGTCCAAGAAGATCGGCGCCCTGATGAAGGAGGGCAAGAAGGACGAGGCCGAGGCTGCCAAGGAGGCCGTGCGCGCCGTCAACGAGAAGATTGACGGTCTGGCCGAGCGTCGTACCGCCCTCGAGCAGGAGCAGTACGACTTCATGGCTCACCTGCCCAACATTCCTTGCGAGGCCACGCCGTACGGTAAGGACGAGGACGAGAACATCGAGCGTCGCCGCTGGGGCACCCCGCGCGAGTTCGGCTTCGACTTTAAGCCGCACTGGGATCTGGGCACCGATCTGGACATCCTCGACTTCGAGCGTGGCAACAAGCTCTCCGGCAGCCGCTTTACCGTTCTCGGTGGCGCCGGCGCCCGCCTGGAGCGTGCCCTTATCAACTTCTTCCTCGATACGCACACCAGCCGTGGCTTCAAGGAGTGGTGGCCGCCTATCGTCGTCAAGCGTCAGACTATGTTCGGCACGGGCCAGCTGCCCAAGTTCGAGGACGACGCCTATCATGTCTCGGGCGACAACTTCCTGATCCCCACCGCCGAGGTCGTGCTCACCAATCTGCACGCCGGCGAGGTCCTCGATGCCGACACCCTGCCGCGCCGCTACACCGCCTTCACCCCCTGCTTCCGCGAGGAGGCCGGTTCCGCCGGTCGCGACACCCGCGGCATCATCCGTCAGCACGAGTTCGACAAGGTCGAGATGGTCAAGTTCGCTAAGCCGGAGGAGTCCGACGAGGAGCTCGAGACCATGACCGCCGAGGCCGAGTACCTGCTGCAGCAGCTGGGCCTTCCGTATCGCGTGATTAGCCTGTGCACCGGCGACTTGGGCTTCTCTGCCCGTCAGACCTACGACGTCGAGGTTTGGCTGCCGAGCTACAACGCCTACAAGGAGATCAGCTCCTGCTCCAACTGCGGTGACTTCCAGGCTCGCCGCGCCAACATCAAGTATCGCGACCCCGAGAACTTCAAGGGTTCGCGCTACCTGCACACTCTCAACGGTTCCGGCTTGCCGGCCGGCCGCACCATGGCCGCTATTCTGGAGAACTACCAGAACGCCGACGGCACCATCACGATCCCCGAGGTCTTGCGTCCTTACATGGGCGGTCTCGAGAAGATCGAGCCGGTCGCGTAAATTGGCTGCATAGGGGATATGCAAGGGCGCTCCTTCGGGGGCGCCCTATTTCGTGCGCAGGTCCATACCATGCCGTGCGGACAGCTCAATAGAAAACACACGAACAACTGTTCTGTATACAGCCATCTACCTGCTATGCTTTTGCTAAATAAGAGCGAGAGAAAGGGGACGCGATGGAGCTGTTTGATGATCGGGTGGTTTTGTTTGAGAGCGACGAGGGCGGGGAGTACCTGCTTGTAACGTGTGAGCCGTCTGGCATGGGTGGCCTGGTGGTTCGACAGACGAGCGAGGGTCCGTTGACACAATGGTGCTTTGAGGAGTCGCCGCATGTGGTCGAGACCTTTGTGACGCACGAGGGACTTGTGGCGCTGGAGCACTTCTATGGAGTTGGGACTTCCAACCAGGTCGCGCGCATGCTGAGCATCTCGTTTGCCGATTATGATTGTGCCCAGCGGGTGAGATCGCTCCTGAGGGAACTTGACGCTAAGTTCGACGTGATCGAAAAGCCAATCGATCGTACGGGGAACGGCGGTATATGCGGAGCAGCATGACAAAACTGCGTTCCACAAAAAAGTTTGAGATTGTGCTTGACTCCAATAAGCTAAAGTGGTTTTATATGTCTTGCGCTGCGGCGTTACCTCAGCTGGATAGAGGGTCTGACTACGAATCAGAACGTCATAGGTTCGAATCCTATACGCCGCACCAATTGAAATCGAAAGCCTCCGGCAACGGGGGCTTTTCTTTTATGGCAACACCGCATGGATTCGAACCTCGGTCGAGGCGCGAGCATCTTAATCATCACTTCGTAAAATTTTTCCAAATTGTCGCTTGACCCATCGAGGGGTCACGTGCATAATAATCCGTGCGTTGCGGCGTTACCTCAGCTGGATAGAGGGTCTGACTACGAATCAGAACGTCATAGGTTCGAATCCTATACGCCGCACCAATTGAGTTTTAAGCCTCCGGAAACGGGGGCTTTTCCTTTACGGGGGCATTGCGGAGATTCGAACCTCGTTCGAGGCGCGAGCGTCAAGAAAACGCGGAGCGTTTTTAGCGAGCGGGCGAGTCCGCCGGCAGGCGGGCGAAGCCGGTGCGGATCCGCGCAGCGGATGCGCGGAATCCTATACGCCGCACCAACTGAACTTTAAAGCCTCCGGTAACGGAGGCTTTTCTTATATGTCGATATACTTGAGAAGTTGCTTTTGCTGTGTTTGAAAGTATCGAGTCGATTGACTGCGTCAAATGAGTAAAAATCAAAAATCAAATTCGATAACTTTTTTCGAAAAATGCTTGACCTTTATTCAGTCGATGTGCATAATAATCAACAAGTCGCGGCGTTACCTCAGCTGGATAGAGGGTCTGACTACGAATCAGAACGTCATAGGTTCGAATCCTATACGCCGCACCATTTGAGATTAAAGCTCCCGGCAACGGGGGCTTTTCTTTTACGTAAGCACTGCATGGATTCGAACCTCGGTCGAGGCGCGGGCGTCAAGAAAACGCGGAGCGTTTTTAGCGAGCGGGCGAGCACGCCGGCAGGCGGGCGAAGCCGGTGCGGATCCGCGCAGCGGATGCGCGGAATCCTATACGCCGCACCAATTGAACTTGAAGCCTCCGGCAACGGGGGCTTTTCTTTTAGGCGGACGCCGCATGGGTTCGAGCCTCGGTCAAAGGGGACTATTTCTCATCGACTCGTGTAAGATTTCGAGTATGCGCCTCGGTGAGCCCGTGGCGCGCTCTTTCTTTAGACGACCGATCAGGGTGATATTTCGTGGCAGAGCGTCCGACATACAAGCTCAGGTTTCTTGATCCCAAAAAGCGCTTTCCGGCCATGCCCGAGCAGCCTGCGGGACGCTCGTATGGCGTGGTTTGGAAGCTCTTTGGCGAGGACCCGCATGAATCATGCTATGTCGTCGAATTCGTCGGCAAAAGCCATGTGTCGCTTTTGGGCTACGTGAGCGTTTCGGGTGAGGTCTATAAGGTGGACCGTCCCGTTAACGAAGTATCGCTGCCCGACGATCCCGACATGCAGCTGATTCTTGACGAGTCCGATTCCAACATCGGTGAGATTGCAGTCAGGGGTACCGATGGGACGATGCGCTCCCGGGCGCGAGTCATCGGCTCTCCCGAAGGCACCATGCGCGAACAATCCGATCGCGAGACGTGGAATTCGACGCGCAGCCTTCGCTACGGCGAGTTCATGGCCTCGATGTTCTTGCGTTACGTGATATTCGCCGATTCTGAAAACGCTGTCTCAGACACGGCAGGCGGCGACGGCCTCGACGAGGGTATGAAAAATGCCGTCGACAAAATCAAACTTGTAAAACTCCCCGAGCCGGTTGAGGTACTGCTGGGTTTTGATTCCACGCCGCTGCCCGATGCAATCGAAACGTTGCTCTACCGCATTGACCATACGGATAATCCAAGTGGCATTGAGCGCTATGCCGCCGCCCTTATGAGCGAAATTGACTTGCCCCGCCTGCGCACCATCGCCGCCAAGTCCGAGATGAGCCTGGCTCGCATCGATCGCTCAAAGCTGTTCTATCTCAATTTTGATCGTAGTCTGCTAGACCAGGACGAGATTGACACGCTGCTCGCCATCGAGTGTCGTCTCAACCGCCTCTCCGGCATCTTTGAGCGCATCGGGGCTGGATTGGCCCCTGCGGCATCCTCGCCGAGCCTTGAGGGCTGCGCGCTCTTTGATGCGTGGCATATCGCCAAGACGACCAACGATGTTCCCCGACTGCTCGATACGGCCTCGAGCGATAACCCGTGGGGCAAACCGGGTACGGTGGCTTGCCAGCCGGGCGGCGAGTGGGACGTGCGCACCCGTTTTGCGCGAATCGTTGAGGCGCTCAACGTGGTCACGCGGCTCGACTATACCTATCGGGCAAACGTTGCCGAGGGGATTATGCTCGTTCGGTTTGGGCAGTCTGTCGTTGATGCCATGCCGCAACGTGAATACGACGCTCAAGATGACGCCTGGCGCGAGCTGGACGAGGACACGCGCGCGATCTGGGCCGCGGAGCACGATGCGCGCGTGGCACTCACGCTTGCGGCAGCGTGTTTTGCCGCGGGCACCTGCATCACGCGCTGCTACGTGCAGATTGCTGCTCCCGACGGTGAGCAGGGCGAGCGTGTTGTCGCAACGTATTTCTTTGAGCGCGCGGCCTATCTGGCCGATTGCGTGCCTGTCGCCAAGGATCTTGAGAGCATGGACATGGACGATATGCCGTGCAAGCGTGTGCTTGAGGCGTATGAGTCAACCGCTCCGGAGACGATTGAGCCTGCGGAGGTTCATGCTCGTCCGCGTGATGACCATCGCACGCTGCCGCCGGCGCTGCGCGATCTGCTGCTTGCCGATACGGCTGACGAGTTGGAGGTCATGGAAGAGGACGACGACCCATACGTGGCCCGTGTTGTTGAATTGCGCGAGCAGGCAAAAGTCGACCGTACAGGTGCTTTTGAAGGCTTTTCCCGTCTTGTCGAGGAGTTGGAGGCTAAGTGCGCTGTCGCCGAGCTTTTGGCGACAGGTCCGGTTCAAACGCAGTTTTGCGATAACCAGCTGGTACGCATGGTGCTACCGGTGTTGGAAGAAGACCGCTCTGTGCGAATCCTTCGTGCGCCCGATGCGCTGTACTTTGCCCAGCACGAGATCTGCAGCTTTTACGCCGAGCAAGAGGACTTTGAACGAGCGCTGCCCGAGGTGCGCCATCTTTACGATCTGGCGCGCTCGTCCATGCAATCGCACTTTGCGCTCATCAACGTGCTTGCGCGTCTGGAGCGCTTTGACGAGATTATCGAGGTGGCGCGCCACGGCCTACGTATTGCCAGCGATCGTTCTGCAATTGGCTACCTGTTCTATCGCTTGGCGTTTGCCTATTGGAATTGCGATCAGCTCGACCTGGCGCTGGCTTGTTACCGTCTGGTGCCGCGCGGCGAGGAGTCGGGCAGCAGCGCGCTGGAAGAAATGCAGGGCCTTATGAATGAGATGGGCGTCAGCGAGCCTCCGACGTTCGAGGAGGCGGTCGAGACCATCCGCAAGGCTGGACTCGAGCTGCCGCCAGTGTCCGCCGTGACGAATCAGCTGGCAGATGCCGCTGTGCAACTGGTCGACAACGGCTTCTTTTTCCTGGCACGCGGTTGCATCTTCCAAATGTGGCGCACCATGGGCAACGACGAGCTCGGCTCCCTTAACCGTTCGCTGGGGTAGGCGAAGCTTCCAAGGAGGAAAGGATGCTAGGCAATTAGAAAATTTCCTCTTGCCCATCCTTGGCTGTTTGGTTACTATAGAACGGCTGTTACGGAGAGCTGACCGAGAGGCCGAAGGTGCTCGCCTGCTAAGCGAGTATGCCCCAAAAGGGCATCTGGGGTTCGAATCCCCAGCTCTCCGCCAGTACGAATTTGAAGAAGGGTCCCATTTGGGGCCCTTTTTTGTGCGGAGAAAGGAGGCTGGGGATTCGAACCCGAGAGGGCACGGGCGTTAAGCAAACGCGAGAGCGTTTGTAGCCCGTGGGCGAAAAGCCGTCAGGCTTTGAAGCCGGAGGGCATGCGTAGCATGCCCGGACATTCCCAGCTCTCCGCCAGTTTAACTTTAAAGAAGGGTCCCATTTGGGGCCCTTTTTTAATTAGAAGAATGTTAGCTGGGGATTCGAACCCTCAAAAAAGAGGCATCCTTTCGGACGCCTCCTTTCAGTGGACTTATTATTCTTGCGCCCTACACCTCGGGTGCCTTGGCTACGGTCTCGCTCTCTGCCGCAAGTGGGCGGTTGTCGATGCGGCGGCCCAGGCGGTCGAGCTTCACAAGGAGCCACTCAATGGGATTCGGCCCCGAGCCTTCCTCGTCGGCAACCAAATCCACGACGGCAATCTTGGTGCCGTCCTGCTTGAGCGTAACGCTGCCCACCTTGTCGCCCACATGCACCGTGCCCGAAAGATCGTCGTAGCTAACCTTTTCGGTCACCTCGCCGGCAAGGGAAAACACGGTCGCTTGCGCCGTGGGGTCGGCGAGCGTGGCGTCGATCGTCTTGTCCGTCCAATCTGTCTGGCTAATGCGTGCCATAAGCGGGTTGCCGTTGGCGGTCTTTTCCTGCGTGTTGGCGATCGCGACCGTGACCTTGTGGCCGTAGTACCAATTGGCAAGGGTTGCGGTATCGGTAAAGCGCTGGTCGGTGGTGGTGGAGTTCAAAACGACGGTGTAGATCTCGTCGCCGTCGCGGTTGTAGGCGCTCGTAAAGCAATAGCCCGCGTCGTCGGTGGTGCCGGTCTTGCCGCCGATGTTGCCATCTTGGCCCAGCAAATAGTTATGCGTGTCCATGGAATGCGAATGGTCGGTGCCGTCGGCGCCCGTGACCTCGATCCAGGAATCCTCGCTCGCTACGACCTCGCGGATCGTGTCGTTTTTCATGGCCTCCTGCATCATCAGCGCCACGTCATGTGCGGTTGAGTGCATATCGCCAGCCCACTCATCAAAGTCCAGACCATGCGGGTTTTCAAAAAGCGTACCGGTACAGCCGAGCTTCTTAGCGCGCTCGTTCATGGCCTTCACAAAGGTGGCCTCGGCGTCTTTGGTCTTAGGGTCGATCTTCTTGCCCACATATTCGGCGAGCACGATGGCGGCGTCGTTGCCCGAGGGAATCATCAGGCCGCGCAGCGCCTGCTCCACGGTAAGCTTGTCGCCTTCGAGCAAGCCGGCGGTCGAATTGCCCACGGTGGCTGCAGCGTTGCTCACCGTGACCTTCTCGTCCATCTTGCAATTCTCGACGGTTAGGATTGCGGTCATGACCTTGGTGATCGAGGCAATTTTGACCTGCTCATCGGCGCCGCGCCCATAGTAGACGGTGCCGTCTTTGCCCATGACGAGGGCATTGGTCGCATCGATATCGGGCAGGTTTTCGGCCGTGATGCCGCGCGCATCGGCGGTTTTGCCGCAAACATTGTCGGTCGTAAGCACTTGGGCGCCGGCGACGGTGGGCACGCCAGCGGCAAGGGCGATAGCGCAGACAAAGCCGGCGGCAAGCTGGGCTGAGCGCTTTGCAAAAGAGGTGAGGGACTTCACGGATTTCGCTTTCGACGGGATGGTCTCTTCTGGAACAAGAGTATATCGTTTGCCGGCGTCGGCGATCATCGCGTGCGTGCGTGGCCCACATCCGCGCCCGAACGGGCACAAGGGTGCTTAAGGCCGACTTAATCACCCACGCTTGTTGTGTGTGACGGGCGCCCCCTCGGGCATAATGGAGCGCGAGAGGAGCACGCATGAACGAGCGCATTTTGGTAGTTGATGACGAAAAGGCCATCGCCGACTTGGTTGGTATCTACCTTACAAAAGAGGGCTTTGATGTCCAGATTGCCTATAGCGGGGCCGATGCTGCCAAGGCAATCTTGGAGCAGGAGTTCGATCTGGCGCTGCTGGATGTCATGCTGCCCGATATCGATGGCTTTGAGCTGCTGCGTACGATCCGTTCCAGCCATACCTATCCCGTGATCATGCTGACGGCGCGCGATGCCCAGCAAGACAAGATCGAGGGCCTTTCGCTTGGCGCGGACGATTACGTGGTTAAGCCGTTTCGTCCTCTGGAGCTCATCGCGCGCGTGCACGCTCAGCTTCGCCGCTACACCAGCTACGGTAGCCGCGCACAGGCGGCCGAGTCGCCGACCCTCCAGCTCGACGGCTTGGAGATCAACCGCGATGCTCGTTCCGTGACAGTGGACGGTTCACCGGTTCGCCTCACGCCCACCGAGTATTCAATCTTGCTGTATCTGGTCGAGCATCGCGGCAGCGTGGTGGCCGTGGAGGACCTGTTCCGCGCGGTGTGGAACGAGGACTTTATGCCCGGCTCCAACAATACGGTGATGGTGCATATTCGCCACTTGCGTGAAAAGATCGGCGACGACGCACAAAAGCCACGCTTTATCAAAAACGTCTGGGGCGTCGGCTACATCATCGAATAACGCTTTTCGCTTGTGAGGATCTTGATATGACAAAAGACGATAGGCAAGCGTTCGAGGTGCCCGATCGGCTCTTTGAATACGTGAGGTCGGTCGTCGACAACCGCGCGCTTGCAACGGTGCTGCTCTTTTTGCTGAGCCTGCTGCTGATTGGCATCGACAACATCGTCGGAATCTTGGCGGTGCTGCTTGTCGGCTTTTTGCTGATCGATCGATTTGAGATCGTGTGCCGCTGCGTGGTGATTGGCGGCGCCGCGTGGGCCATGACGTTGGCGATTGGCGCCATGGCGCTCGGCGGCATCGAAGGGCCGGTGCTGTTCGATGCCGGCTTTGTATTCAACATGCTTGGCTTTGTGCTGGCGCTTGCCGCGTGCGTGCTGTTCTTGTGTGGCCGCGCCCTGTACTACCAGGGCTACGAGCAGGGCGAGCAGCATGCCGATTGTGTGCTGGCCGCTCGTATTCAAGATCGCCTGATCGATCACCCCGACACCTGGGATAACATCGACGGCGACTTCTTGGAGGTCGAGGGCGCCCTTAACCGCGTGCGTGACCGTGAGCGCAAGGTGCAGCAAGCTCTGCGTGACGAGTCGCATCGCAAGGACGATTTGGTCACGTACTTGGCACATGACCTACGCACCCCGCTTGCCAGTGTGGTGGGCTATCTTTCGCTGCTGCAAGAGGCTCCCGAGCTGCCGGTTGAGCAACGTGCGCACTTTACGGGCGTGGCGCTCGACAAGGCGCACCGGCTCGATACGCTCATCGAAGAGTTCTTCGATATCACGCGTTTTGACTTCCACGATATCGTGCTCACGCGCGGCTATATTGATCTGGGGTTGCTGCTGGCTCAGGTGACTGACGAGTTCTATCCCATCCTCAACGAGCAGCATAAGGAAGTCCAAGTTGATATTCGCGAGGACCTGACGGTGCTCGTGGATGGCGACAAAATGGCTCGCGTGTTCAACAACATCATGAAAAACGCTATTGCCTATAGCTATGAGGGCTCGACCATCACGATCGAGGCCAGACGCCGGGACGGCGGTGGCGTGCGCGTGCGCTTTATCAATCAGGGCGATCCCATCCCTGCGGCTAAGCTCAAGGTGATCTTTGAGAAGTTCTATCGCCTGGATGCGGCGCGTGCGACCAATCGCGGCGGCGCTGGACTGGGGCTTGCCATCGCCAAGGAGATCGTATGCGCGCACGGCGGTACCGTTGCATGTGAATCGACGCCCGAACACACGATATTCACCATCGAGCTGCCCGCCGCATAGCCAGCGTGCCCTTACAAACACTTGACAATGCGCTCACGTGCATATGAGCCGCGATTCCTACTATCGATACTGCTGAATTGATATCGATGTGGAGGTATGCGGTATGACGGCTGCTGCGGCTGTGGAGCCCACGGAGCTTGAAGAACTCATGAAAGCGCAGGCCGAGGCCGCGCACGAGCGCGAGGTTGGGGATGCGACTCGCCCCACGGCAGAGGATCTTGCCGCCTCGCCGACGCGAATCGATGTTGAGGGCCTCGACCTGTTCTATGGCGACCACCATGCGCTCAAGGACGTGAATATCAAGATCCGCGACAAGCAGATTACCTCGTTCATCGGGCCTTCGGGCTGCGGAAAGTCCACGTTGCTGCGCTGCTTTAACCGCATGAACGACGGCATCAAGGACTGCCGAATCGAGGGCAAGATTGCGCTCGATGGTCAAGATATCCTGGGCGACTACGACATCTGCCGCCTTCGCCAGCGCGTGGGCATGGTGTTCCAGCGCCCCAACCCGTTTCCCATGAGCATCTACGACAACGTCGCCTATGGGCCGCGCGGTATGGGTGTGCGCGATCGCGTCGTGCTCGACGAGCTGGTCGAAGACTCCCTGCGACGCGCCGCCCTGTGGGACGAGGCCAAGGACAAGCTCAAAGAGTCGGGTCTGGGTCTTTCGGGCGGCCAGCAGCAGCGCCTGTGCATCGCCCGCGCACTTGCCGTGCAGCCCGACATTCTGCTGATGGACGAGCCGACCTCGGCACTCGATCCCGTATCGACGCTGGTGGTGGAGCAGCTGGCCTGCGAGCTCAAAGAGACCTGCACGCTCGTGGTCGTTACGCACAATATGCAGCAGGCGGCGCGTATCTCCGATTCGGTCGCATTCTTTTTGCTGGGTGAGCTGGTGGAGCACGCGCCCACCGCGCAACTCTTCAAGAATCCGACCGATCCGCGCACGGCGGATTATTTGACGGGGCGTTTTGGCTGATACCATCTAGTAAAGGTACCTTTAGGGTTAAGATGCGGTCATGCCGGCCGCAAAGGGGTTCAACATGATCTATTACGTCGAGGACGATGACAACATCAGGGATTTGACGGTCTATGCGCTGCGCAAGCAGGGGATTGAGGCCGAAGGCTTTTCGTGCGACGGTGAGTTTAAGGCTGCCGTGGCGCGACGGGTACCCGATGCCGTCCTGCTCGACATCATGCTGCCCGATACCGATGGCTTGGCGATTATGCGTCGACTGCGTGCCGATCGCCTGACGGCGACGGTGCCCATCATGATGCTTACCGCCAAGGATACCGAGCTCGACAAGGTGATGGCGCTCGATGGCGGTGCCGACGATTACCTGACTAAGCCGTTTTCGCTCATGGAGCTCGCCAGCCGCTGCCGCGCACTGCTGCGTCGCGGCGGCATGGTCAAACAGGCAAGCGATGTGCTCAGCGTGGGCGACATCGTGCTCTCGCCCAGCCATCGTGAGGTGACTGTTGCCGGCGAGTCGCTTAAGCTCACCCTGCGCGAGTTCGACCTGCTCGAGTACCTCATGCGCAAGCCCGGCGTGGTCTTTACCCGCGAGTCGTTGCTGCAGAGCGTGTGGGGCTGGGACTTCGACGGCGGTTCGCGCACCGTTGACGTGCACGTGCAGACGCTTCGCCAAAAACTGGGCGAGCATGCCAGCGCCATCGAGACCGTGCGCGGCGTGGGCTACCGCTTGGCCGAGCCTTCTGCCGGTGATGGTGCCGAAGGTGACGACACCGCGGCCACCGCATCGGAGGAGTAACCCGTGGTCTTCGCCCCCCAGGGAAAACATACGCTGTCGCACCGCGTTTTTGTGACGATCTTTGTCTGCGCCATGGCGGTTATCGTGGCGTTTACGGTGCTGGGTGCGTTCTTTGTGCAAAACACCTTGGCGGATGCCACGAGTGCCAACCTGGCGCAAGAAACCGAGCTCATTGCTGCCGCCCTCGACGAGCAGCAGGAGCCCATCCCGTTCTTGCGTAGCCTCGATCGAGAGGACTTGCGCATCACGCTGATTAACAAGGATGGATCGGTTGCCTACGACAACGAGGCGTCGCCTTCCACACTGCCCAACCATGGCGATCGCCCCGAGGTCATCGAGGCCTTTGAGAGTGGTTCGGGTTCCGCGGAGCGCGCAAGCTCTACGCTCGACGAGATTATGCTGTATCGCGCCGTCGCCCTTGATAACGGCCAGGTTGTCCGCTTGGCGCAGGCCCAGCCTGGCGTTGCGGCGATTTTGCTGTCGATGGTGGCGCCGATGCTGCTTATCGCAGCAGCGGGTGCGGTACTCTCGTTTTTTATGGCGCGCCGCGAGTCCCGTGCCATCATCGCGCCGTTGCAAGAGGTGGATTTGGACCACCCACGCCGTAGCTATGAGCACGCCTATGCCGAGATGGTCCCCATGCTTGAGCGTATTGAGTCGCAGCGCCAGGAGCTCAAGCGCCAAATGGCGGTGCTGGCGGACAACGACCGTATGCGCCGCGAGTTCACGGCGAATATCACCCATGAGCTCAAGACGCCGCTTACGGCGATTTCGGGCTATGCCGAGCTCATCGCAAACGGCATGGTCGAGGGCGAGGGCGACCTGCGCAACTTTGGCGGTCGCATCTATCGCGAGGCGGGCCGCTTGGCAGCGCTTGTCAACGACATCCTTACGCTGTCTAACTTGGACGAGGCCGAGCGTGCAACTGAGGGCGAGGCGGTGCCCATTGGGTCCACGGAGCCTATTGAGCTCTCGCGTGCCATCTACGCGGTTGAGCAGCGTCTTGAACAGGTCGCCCGTCAGGCGAATGTGACGATAAGTCATGAGACCAAGCCTGTGGTCATCGAGGGCGTGTCGCGCTTGATTGACGAGCTCATCTATAATCTGGCGAGCAACGCCATCCGCTACAATCGACCCGGCGGTACGGTTACGCTGCAGTGCGGCACCAACGACGAAGGCCATCCGTTCCTTGCGGTCGCCGACACGGGAATCGGTATCGCGCCTGAAGAACAGGGCAAGGTATTTGAGCGGTTCTATCGCGTGGACAAGAGTAGGTCCAAGGCGCGCGGCGGAACCGGTCTGGGGCTTGCCATTGTCAAGCATGCGGCCCTGTATCATCACGCCACGCTCGATCTGTCGAGCGAGTTGGGCGTGGGAACCACCATTACGGTGACGTTTCCCATACAGCAGGACGAGCCATTCGCATAGCGATACAACATAGGTATTGATGTAGACGCCGCATTTGACTTTCGGGTGCGGCGTTGTTGTGCAATTTTACGATTGCTTCCGACATTTTTACAGGAGAGCCTGTTTCTTATGTATAGAGTTTGGTCTCGGTAAAAAGATGCGATAACATACGGACAGTTTTGTCAATCCGAACTGGGGAAATGAAAGGCAAGCTGCATGACCCTTCTCGAACTGTTCCAGCTGCTGAAGAAGCACCTCAAGCTGGTCATCACCCTTCCGGTGGTCTGTGCGATCGCCATGGGCATCGTGTCCTTCGTTGCGATGGGCAACACCTACACCGCGACGACGAGCATGTACATTCTCGCCAAGACCGACGATAGCGGTCAGATGAGCTACAACGATCTCTCGGCGAGCCAGATGCTTTCCAACGATATCGCCACGCTGCTGGATAGCGATAGCGTTAAGAGCGGTGCTGCCAATGAGCTGGGCCTTGCTGACCTGGATGACTACAAGGTGTCTGTTTCCTCCGAGACCACCACGCGTGTCATTACGCTTTCGGTTACCGGCACCGATGCCAAGGAGACGGCTAAGGTCGCAAAGGCCATGGCCAGCTCGGTGAGTACGGTCGCTCAGAACGTCGGCGCTGCCCAGAGCATCAACGTTATCGACGAGGCTAAGACTCCCGAAGTCCCCAGCGGCCCCAAGCGCACGCTGTACGTTGCTGTCGCGTTCCTCGCCGGTATCTTTATCGCAGTTGCCTATGTCGTTTTGGCAGACATGCTCAATACCCGCATCCGCGGTGCCGAAGAGGCAGAAGAGCTCCTGGGCATTCCCGTTGTTGGCCGAATTCCGGCTATGAAAGGTGGTAAATAGGCATGGCTAAGGCAAAGAACACCGATAAGCTCGTTGTACAGAATGCCGCCAAGACCCTTCTGGCCAACATCCGCTTTGCGAGCGTGGACGACCCCATTCGCACCATCACCGTTACCTCCTCGATTCCCAACGAGGGTAAGTCTACGGTTTCCATCAACCTTGCCCAGGCTATCGCCACCAGCGGCAAGAGCGTCCTGCTGGTCGAGGCTGATATGCGTCGCAGGTCCCTTGCCGATATGCTCGGCGTCCGCTCCCGCGGCGGACTCTATGCAGTCCTTTCCGAGCAGGTTTCTATTGACCAGGCGATTGTCGAGACGGGTCAGAAGAACTTTTACTTCCTCGATGCCGAGCCGCATATTCCCAATCCTGCCGACATCATCGTCTCTCACCGCTTTGCCAAGCTGGTAAAGGCACTGTCCGCCAAGTTCCAGTACGTCATCTTTGATGCTCCCCCGGTCGGCACCTTCATCGATGCTGCCGAGATCGCAAGTCTGACCGACGGTGCGCTTTTTGTCGTGCGTGAGGATTTCACCAAGCGCGAGGAGGCGCTCAACGCCATCGGTCAGCTTAAGAAGTCCGAGAAGGTCAAGCTCATCGGTACCGTTATGAACTACTGCGAGACCGAGACCAGCGAGTACTACTACTCCTACTACACCAAGGACGGTAAGAAGGTGAAGAAGGGCTCCGACGATCAGGGGACTTCCAAAAAGGGCATCTTCACCAACCGAGCAAACGTTTAGTTGATTAAGGCTGACCTATGCGTGACATTCATTGCCATATCTTGCCGGGTGTAGACGACGGCGCCGCCGATCTCGATGAGAGCTTGGCGATGCTCGAGGCTGCCAAGCGGGCCGGTGTAACCAGAATCGTTTGCACTCCTCACTGCCGTGATCCCTATTTTGATTACGACAAGATGTGGGATGCCTTTGAGCTGCTGCGTGATAACGCTGACGGCTTTCCGCTCCAGATGGGCTTCGAGGTCAACCATCGAAAGCTCGTTGAGCTTGGTATCGATGCCGCGGAGCACTTGCATTTCGATGGGACCAACGAGTTTCTGCTCGAGCTTTCGACGCATGCCGATGCGTATGCGTTTAGAGAGTACGAGAACACGATTTACGATTTGCAGTGCCGTGGCTACCAGGTGATCATCGCTCATCCTGAGCGCTATCGTGCGGTCCAAAAGGATGTAAGCGTGGCGGAGCGCCTGGTCGATATGGGCTGCAAGCTGCAGGCTTCGGCGGACTTTATTGCCGGCGGTCGATTTGGTCGCGAGAAAAAGCCGGCACAGCGCCTGTTCGATCAGAACCTGTACAGCTTCATCGCGAGCGATGCCCATAACGTGGGTCATTACGACTGCCTGGCGAAGGCTCGCGCGAAGTTTAGCGTGCGCGGAGCTCATTTTCGCTAATATCTGTCCCTAACGTTCGCATTGAATGAAAGGGCAACCATGGATATCCAACTTAAGACGGGATGCTTTGATGACGCGACGTTGGTGCGCCGCGTCGTTTTTATAGACGAGCAGGGCTACGAGAATGAGTTCGACGCTATCGACGAGGATCAGAGCTGCATTCATGTGACGCTCTATGTAGACGGCGAGCTTGCCGGTTGCTCGCGCGTATTTCCCGAAGAGCTTGAGCGCGTGGTTGACGCAGAGGCCCCGGTGTTGCCGGCATGCGACATGGACGAAGGCGTTGCGGCGGGGGAGACCTACATTATGGGGCGCGTCGCCGTGCTGCCGGCTATGCGTCGTCGCGGACTGGCGAGTGCGATCGTCGAGGCCAGTGCTTCGTGTGCACGCGATGCCGGCGCTAAGCTTATTAAGCTGCATGCGCAGGAATACGTGTTGCCGCTCTATGCAAAGGCGGGCTACACGCAAATTGCCCCGGTAGATTACGAAGACGAGGGCCAGCCCCATGTCTGGATGGCCAAGCGCGTAGATGGCAGATAGGGACGTTCCTTTTAATATGAGCAGGACATTGTCAAGAGGCAAAATCGGGCC
>JAPJOH010000038.1 GCA_030826265.1 Collinsella aerofaciens | reverse complement strand
GTAGGCGTAGGCGTAGGCGTAGGCGTAGGCGTAGGCGTAGGCGTAGGCGTGCCGCCATCGCCGCCGGTCGAACCACCAGTGGAGCCGCCCGTCGAGCCACCGGTCGTACCGGTGCCGCCGGTGGTGTCGCCGCCCGTGGTCTCGGTGGTCGTGGTCGTCGTGGTAGTCGTTGTGGTGGTTTCCTCTTCGTCCTCGTTCTCGTCCTTGTCGTCGTTCTCCGTCTTCTTGGTGTTGTTGGTGCCGTAGAACTTCCAGACGCTGTTGTTCTTGTAGGTGGGCGCCGTTCCGGTCGCAAACTCCTCGCGCTCGGTACCGGTCAGAACGGTGTTCATAAACCGCTTAAAGACAGGCAGGTTGGTGCTGTCGCCCAGCAGGTCTGTGCCGTATTTTTGGATGGGAATCTCGCCCGCGGAATAGCCGGTCCACAGGGCGCACGCCAGCTGCGGGGTATAGCCGCAGAACCACAGGTTGGTGGTGTTGTCGGTGGTGCCCGTCTTGCCGGCATAGGGCTGGTTGACGCTCAGGGCGCCGGCAGCACCCGTACCGCCGCCCTTCATGACGCCGGACAGAACATCGGTGACCGCGGCGGCCTCGCCCTCGGTAAGTACCTGTGAGGGATTGTCGGTGTGCTGGTACAGCACCGAACCGGTACGAGAGTCAATCTCGGTGATGGCGATCGGCTGGCGATAGTAGCCGCCGTTGGCAAACGTCGCGTAGGCGGCGGCCATCTCGAGCGGCGAGATCGAGCCGGTGCCGAGGGTCATGACGGGAACGTCCTCGATGTTGTCCTTGGCGGGATCGATGCCGAGCTTTTTGACGAGCGAGATGATCTTGCTGTTGCCGACGGCTTCCGCCACCTGGATGTAGCCGGTGTTGGAGGAGTATGCCGTCGCCTGCTTAAGCGTGATGTTGCCATAGCTATGGTTGGCGTAGTTTTGGACCTCGGTCGTGGTGCCCTTGGCCTTGAGCGGCGAGTTGCAGTTGAGGGTGACGTTGGGGTTCATGCCGTTTTGGATGGCAGTTGCCAGCGTAAAGGCCTTAAAGGTGGAGCCGACGGGACGCTTGGCCGTGGCATGGTTTACGTGGTTCTCGTCGGCGTTGTAATCGTAGCCGCCCACCATGCACTTGATGTAGCCGGTCTTGGGGTCGACGACGACCATGCCCATGTCCAGGCCGTCGAGCGAGAGCGTGTCGAGCTGCTCGCGAACGGCATTCTCTGCCACCTGCTGCATCGTGGGGTCGATGGTGGTCTTGACGGTCAGGCCGCCCTTAAAGAGCACGTCGGTCGAGAACTCCTGCTCCAGCAGCTGCTTAACATAGGCGACAAAGTAGGGCTGCGAGTATACGTCAACGCCGCTGCCCGAGATTTCGGTCACGTTGAGGGTGATGGGCTCGGCCTGTGCGGCATCGTGCTCCTCCTGCGTAATGTGGCCCAGGCGCAGCATGTTGTCGAGGACCTTGTTGCGACGGGACAGCGCCAGGTCGGGGTTGACCGTGGGGTCGTACTGCGAGGGCGAGTTGGGAAGGCCGATCAACAGCGCGGACTCGCTCAGGGTGAGGTCTGCGGCGCTCTTGGACAGGTAGGTCTCGGCGGCGGCCTCAATACCGTAGGCGCCGTGACCGTAATAGATGGTGTTGAGGTACATCATGAGGATCTCGTCTTTGGAGTACATGTCCTCCATCTTTACGGCGATGTAGGCCTCGCGCACCTTACGCTCGATGGTCGAGTCGAACTGCTCCTCCTGCAGGATGGTGTTGCGCACCAGCTGCTGGGTGATAGTCGAGGCGCCTTCGTGCCCGCCGCCGAGGGTTGCCACCGCAGCACGCGCGATACCCCACAGGTCGATACCGCCGTGCTCGTAGAAGCGCTCGTCCTCGACGTCAACGGTGCCCTGTAGCACGTAGGGGGAGACCTTGTCCTTGGTGATGGACTTGCGGTTTTGCGTGTAGAAGCTCGCGATCTTGTTGCCGTTGCAGTCGACGATCTCGGTGGGCTCGCTCACCAGATACGCGTTGGCGTCGGTGTAGTCGGGCAGATCGGACAGCCAGCGGTTGACGTTGCCGACCATGCCGATGCCAAATGCCACGCCCGCAATCAGCAAAAAGCCCAAAAACGAGAGCAGGATTATGGGCAGGGCATGCGTCTTTGAACGGCTGCGTCCCTGTCGTTGGCGAGGACCCATATATTGACCTCCAGGTATGTCGTGCCGGACGGCGGATGTGCCGTCGGGGCAGGATGGACATAAGTTATTACACGATAAACCAAACGGGGCGCGCGAGGCCTCGTGTATGCTGGAAGACGGCATTTTTCAGAGTGAATGCATACCTTGGTAAGGAGTTTGCCGATGGCGATTCGGGCGATGGGGCCGAGCGGACAACACAAGACTGGATTGGATGCTGCCGGTGCGGCGCTGCCCGAGCTGCTGGCGCCGGCGGGCGGGCTCGACCAGATGTTTGCGGCCATCGCCGCGGGCGCCGATGCCATCTATGCGGGGTTGGGCGGCTTTAACGCCCGTGTGAGTGCGCACGGTTTTACCGACGACGAGTTTGCGCGCGGCTGCGCCGTGGCGCATGCCCATGGCGTGCGTGTGTACGTGACGCTCAACGTGTTCGTGTTTGACGATGAGTTGTCCGACGCGGTGGCGTTGGGAGCTCATGCACTGGAGCTGGGCGCCGATGCTCTGATTGTCGCCGATGCCGGGCTGGCCTGCGCGCTGCGCGCGGCGATTCCCGGGGTCGAGATTCACCTGTCCACGCAGGCGGGCGTTCATAGCGAAGGCGCCGTGCGACTTGCCGCCGATGAGCTGGGGGTCGAGCGCGTGACGACGGCACGCGAGCTGACGGTCGACGAGATTGCGGCGCTATGTGCCACGGGCGTGCCCATCGAGGTATTCTGCCACGGTGCGATTTGCATCGGCTATTCGGGGGCGTGCGAGTTCTCGGCCCTGCGGCGTGGGCGCTCGGCGATGCGCGGCGACTGCACGCAGCCGTGCCGTCTGGCGTACGACCTGGTGGACGAGGCGGGGCAGAGCGTTGTCGCCGTCGAGGGAGATCGCCTGCTGTGCCCGCGCGACTATCTGGGTATTGCACATCTGCCCGAGCTTGTAGATGCCGGCGTGGCGTCGCTCAAGATCGAGGGGCGCATGAAGAACCCCGATTACGTATTCAACGTGGTGCGGGTGTGGCGCCGGGCACTCGATATGCTGTACGACGGCGCGTGGGACCCCGGTGCCGTGGAAGAGCTTGAGCGCGAGCTGGGAAGGTCGTTTAACCGTGGGTTTACCGATGCGTACCTGCGAGGGCGTTCGGGTGCCGAGCTGATGAGCTTTGAGCGTGCGATTAACCAGGGCGTGCGCGTGGGGCGCTTGGTCGCTGTGGGCCACGAAGAGGTGACCGTTGAGCTCGACGCCGCCGTGGCGGCGGGTGACACGCTCGAGATCCGGTTTTATCCGGGTGCCGACGCGCGTCCCGATGTGCCCAAGCGCTGGCCGCAGGTGCCCTGTCCGGTGGATGCCGCAGCGGGGGAGCGCGTCGTCGTGCATTGCAAGCGTAAGGTTGACACGGGCTGCGAGGTGTACCTGATTCGCAGCGCCGGCGTGTTGGATCAGACGGCGGCGGTGTTGGAGCGCATGCGGGCCGAGGCGGATGCGATTGCGCCCGTTGCGCGTGCCGTTGAGGTGCTGCCCTTTGAGGACGTTGCGGTGGATGGCGGTGCGTCCACGGAGTTGGTGGAGTGCGCGGTTCCCACTCGCATGGTTTTTGCTTGGCAGCTGATGGATGCCGACCCGCGCGGAGAACTTGATTTGTCCGACGCCGTTGTGGTGCTTGACGAGGTGTGCCGCACGGGTGACGCTGACTGGACCCGCTCACTGATACAGCGTGCCGGGCGCGTCGTCTGCCGCAACCTGGGACAGGTGGTGATCGCTCGCGAGCTGGGCGTGACGTTTGACGTGGCGGCGCCGGTGTTCTGCGCGAATCGGGCCACGCTTACCTGGCTGCGCGGACTCGGTGCGGGGCGGGTGTGCTTGCCGGCGGAGTTGCTCGGCAATGATGCGGAGCGTATTGCCGAACTGGCCGCTGAACCCGGCGTCTTGGGTCCGGTCGACGCCGACCGTCCCGAGCTTATGGTGTGCGAGCACTGCCTGCTGACCGCCGAGGGCGTCTGCGCCACCGATGCGACGGGACAGGTTCGTTGCCGCGACTGCTTGCGTCGTCGGCAGGTACGCTATCTGGTCGAGCGTGACGGTACACGTCTGCCAGTTGCCATTGACGCATGCGGCAGGACGAGGATTTTCCTGTCGTAGGTGCTGCGTTGCGTCAGTTTGTTATCATAAGAGAGTTTATGGACTTCCAGCACCGCCGTTTTCGGCGAGGGTGCTATAGCAAAAGGAGGATACCCAATGCTGTCTGTTGACGAGCAAATGCGTATCATCACCTCGGGCGCCGCGCAGATCGTTCCCGAGGCCGACCTTCGCAAGAAGCTTGAGAAGGGCGAGCCCCTCAACATCAAGCTCGGCGTCGACCCCACCAGCCCCGACCTGCACCTGGGCCACGCCGTGCCGCTGCGCAAGATGCGTCAGTTCCAGGACCTGGGCCACAACGTCACCCTCATCATCGGCAACGGTACCGCGTTGATTGGCGACCCTTCGGGCAAGAATTCCACCCGTCCGCAGCTTTCGCAGGAGCAGATCGAGGCCAATGCCGAGACCTACGTGAGCCAGGCCATGAAGATCCTGGATCCCGAGAAGACCACCATCGTGCACAACGGTGACTGGATCCTTTCGATGGATCTGGCCGGTCTGCTGCAGGTGTGCTCCAAGTTCACCGTCGCCCGCATCCTCGAGCGCGACGACTTTACCAAGCGCTACCAGTCTCAGACGCCGATCGCCCTGCATGAGTTCCTGTATCCCGTGATGCAGGCTTTCGACTCCGTGCAGATCAAGGCCGACGTCGAGATGGGCGGCACCGATCAGCTCTTCAACCTGCTCGCTGGCCGTGAGCTCATGGAGAAGATGGGCATGGAGCCGCAGATCGCGCTCACCATGCCGCTGCTCGAGGGCACCGATGGCGTGCGCAAGATGTCCAAGTCCTATGGCAACTACATCGGCCTGACCGACGCTCCCAAGGATATGTTCGGCAAGACCATGTCCATCCCCGACGAGATGATCGGCAAGTACTATCGTCTGGCCAGCTCGCTCACCCCGGCCGAGGTCGACAAGATCGACGCCGCCCTGGCCGATGGTTCTGCCGACCCCTACGAGCTCAAGCGCGCTCTGGGCCGCGACCTGTGCGACACCTACCACGGCGCCGGCGCCGGAGACGAGGCTCAGGCCGAGTTCGACCGCGTGTTCAAGGAGGGCCAGCTTGCCGACTTCCCCGAGAAGCATGTCGAGCTGACCGTCAACGACGAGGGCCAGATCTACCTCGCCGGCCTGCTCAAGGACTTGGGCCTTTCGGCGAGCGCCGGCCAGGCTCGTCGCGATATCGACGGCGGTGGCGTCAAGATCAACGGCAAGGCCGTGGCTCCCAAGAGCTACAACATCGATCCCAGCGCCCTCAAACTGGGCGACACCCTCTCCGTAGGCAAGCGCAAGGGCTTCAAGTTGGTCTAACGAGCGAGTTGACCTCACAAGTGCAATAAGGCCGCAGCCGGGAATCCCGACTGCGGCCTTTTTGGTTACGACGATCCCATGGGGACGGAGGGATCATTTGGCGGTGCCGTTAAGCGGAGAGGCGTATTGTTGACCCATCGTTTGGGCATACAATGGCTATTGGCTTGCTGCGGTGAAGGCTCGTCCGCTCCGCAGCTTTTTTCTACGGTTAAAGGAGTATGTATGTCCGTTGAGGTCATGAGGTCTGTGATCGATGCTGCCGAGGGGCGCGTGCCCGTCGACACGCTGTTTACCAATGCGCAGATCGTCGACGTGTATGGCCAGCGTGTGGCGCCCGGTAGCGTTGCCGTCAAGGACGGTGTGATCGTCGGCGTGCTCTACAACGGTCGCGACGATGCCTCCGGTACCTACGAGGCTGCCGAGGTTATCGACTGCCAGGGTCGCTATCTCGCTCCCGGTTTTATTGACGGGCATCTGCATATCGAGTCTTCGAACATCCGTCCCGCCGAGTATGCTCGCATGGCCGCGACGCGCGGTACTACCACCGCCATTGCCGACAGCCACGAGATTGCTAATGTTGCCGGTCTCGATGGCTTGCGCTTTATGATTGAGGACGGCCGCCGCGCACCCATCTCCATCAAATACATGATGCCTTCGTGCGTGCCCGCGCTGCCCGACGAGCAGGCCGGTGCCGTTATTTCTGCTGCCGATATGCAGGCGTTTTTTGCCGAGCATCCAGGCGATGTCTTTGGTCTGGGCGAAATGATGAACCTGCCGGGCGTCTTTATGGCCGACCCCGAGACCTGCGCTCGCATCGATGCTGCCAACCAGACGCCGTCCAAGCAGGTTGACGGCCACGCGCCGCTCGTTGCCGGCAAGGACCTCAACGCCTATGCCGCGGCGGGTATTATCGCCGACCACGAGTCGACGATTCCCGAGGAGGCGCTCGATAAACTGTCCCGCGGCATGTATGTGATGCTGCGTGAGGGCACGTGCAGCCACGATCTGGCCAATTTGTCCCCGATGCTGCTGGAAAACCCCGCCCGCGCCCGCCGCTGCTGCTTTGCGACCGACGACCGCGCTCCCTCCGACGCGCTTTCGACCGGCATGATCGACAACGCCTGCCGCGTGGCCATCGAGGCCGGCGTCGACCCGGTGGTCGCTATCTCCATGGCGTCCCTTTCCACGGCTGAGGCATTTGGCCTGGACCACGGCTGCCGCGACCCGCACGAGCTCCGCGGCGCAATCGCCCCGGGCAAACACGCCGACCTGCTGCTGCTCGATGACCTGACGTTTGCCAAGGCTCCGCATCGTGTTTATGCCGCCGGTGCCCTGGTGGCGCAGGATGGCACCTTTGTGGGCGAGATTGCACCCGAGATGGCCGAGGTTGCAGCCCTTGCCGATGAGCTGCGCGCCTCCGTTAAGCTGCCGAAGCTTTCGCTCGACGTATTCGACTATGCCTTTAAGCCGGGCGAGGCCGTGATCGACGTGGTGCCGGGTAAGGCCATCACGGGCGTGGCTCGCCCCGAGAGTGCCGAGGGTCTGCGCCGCATTATGCTGATCGAGCGTCACGGCCGCGGCGTGTCGCTGCAGGCCGAGGGCGCCGATGGCGACGGCCCCGCTGGCCTGGGCCTGGTCGGCAAGCATATCGGTCGCGGCTGGGTGCGCGGTTTCACCATCACCGGTGGTGCCATTGCCTCCACGATCGGCCACGACTCGCACAACGTGTGCGTGGTGGGCGACAATGCGGCGGATATGATGGCTGCCGTCGAGGCCGTGGGCCAGGGCGGCCACGTGCTGGTGCGCAACGGCGAGGTCGTGGCGCGCATTCCGCTGGCGCTCGGTGGCCTTATGAGCGAGGGCACGGCCGAGGACGTTGCCGCGCAGCACGACGACTTTATGGTCAAGGCGCGCGCCATGGGTATTGAGCCGCCGCTCGACCCCATCATGGGCATTATCTTCCTGCCCCTGCCGGTCATCCCGACGCTCCGCATCCGCCCCGAGGGCATGTTCGACGTTACAACCTTCACCTATGCCGACTAGTCATCGGGGACGTTCTTAAACGACTAGTCGTCGGGGACACTCTTTGGCGGGCTGCCTGACGCCGCGACCGTAGGACCTCTGGCATGTGTGAGCTATTTGCCAGGTCCTTGAAACGTTTGCGCCCGCGGAGTCTTATTTGAGCTCCCTTTGGGTACGTTGGAATCGGATACACGTTCGATTCCAACAAGCCCGAAGGGAGCTTTTCTATGTTTAAACTGATTGCATCCGATATGGACGGCACACTGCTTGACGAAAACGGCCAGGTGCCTCCCGAGACCTACGAATTGATTCTGGCGCTACACGAGCATGGCGTGCATTTCGCCGCATCGTCAGGTCGTCGCTACGATCGCCTGTGTGAGTTCTTTGCGCCCGTTCGCGACAAGATGGACTTTGTTGCCGCTAACGGCGCCCAAGTCTACGCCGACGGTAAGATGGTAGACCGTGAGGTGTATTCGCACCTGGCGATTCGAAGGCTCGCCCAAGCCGTCAGGACGTTTCCCAATCTGCATCTTGCGCTCTTTGACCGAACCAAGTCCTTCTTGCTCGATGACGAGTGCAAGTTCGTGCGTGAGGTCGATAAGGACCTTCCCAATGCCGAGCGCATTTGGGAGCTGCCCGATCCCAGCGTAAATATCATCAAGGCGAGTATCTTTTGCGATGACTGTGCCGTTATGGACAGTGCCTACGTACTGCAGCGCGAGCTTGGCCAGCTTTTTACCTTTGCGCCTTCTGGAAACGCATGGATCGATGCCATGCAGCCTGGTGTGTCGAAGGCCTCGGGAATCGAGCAGCTCATGGAGCACTATGGCGTCGAACGCGACGAGGTCATGGCGTTTGGCGACTCGATGAACGACTACGAGATCATTCGCTTTGTCGGCACGGGCTGCGCGATGGAAAATGCGCGCCCCGCGCTCAAGGCGGTGGCCGATCGCGTCGTAGGCTGCAACCGCGACCACGCCGTTCAGCATGAGCTCCGTCGCGTGCTGGAGAGTCTCTCCTAATCCGGCAGATGGGGACGTTCCTTTTCTGCCGACAGTGGGGGACAGTCCTTGCAGCTTTTTGCGAAGAGTGTCCCCAGTGACTAGTCGTTTAAGAATGTCCCCAATGATTGATTAATGACTAGGCGAGGGCGGCCATGATGGTGCGGGCGACGCCGTCGTGGTCGTTGTCGTATTCGGTGATGGCGTCGGCGGCCTCGCGATCTTCGGGCTCGGCGTTGATCATGGCCATGCCGTGGCCCGCTGCCTGTAGCATGGGGATGTCGTTGATGTTGTCGCCGAACGCCCAGGCGTCGGCGAGACGCTCGCCCAGGTGCTCGCATAACCACGTGAGGGCCGTCCCCTTGGTGGCGCCCTCACCCATGACCTCGATATTCATGGCGTACGAACGCGTGACCTCAATGCCTCCGAGCGTGTCGAGCTCTGCTGCGATGGCGTCGCGATCGGCCGGGTCGTGCCAGTACATGGCGATGCGTTCGAGCGTCTCGACCTCGTCGATCTTGCTGTCGATATCCATGTCGATCGGTGTTCGTGTGCGCTTGAGCGAAGCCGCGATGTGGGGGTCGCCGCCACAGAACTCATCCAGACGCCCGTATAGCGAGCGGGGGAGGAAGCACTGCCCATCCGCGAAGATATCGAAGGTCACATCGTGGCCGGCGGCAATGCGATGGATGCGGTGGGCAATGCCACGGTCGAGCGGACGGCTCAAGATGCACGTGGCGCGCGAGGCGTCGGTGGGCGTATCCTCGTCGAGCTGCCAGACGCTGGCGCCGTTGGCGCAGACCGCGTAGTGTACGGCGGGGTGGGCGAGGATGGGCTCAAAGATGCCTGACAGCGGGCGCCCCGTGCAGGGCACAAACTCAATCCCACGTCGAGCGAGTTCGTCGAGCATTGCCCAGGTGGCGTCGCTCATCTGCTTATCGCTCGTCAGCAGCGTTCCGTCCATATCGGAAAACACAATCATTTGATGCAGCCCTTTCTACTGGCATAAAAAGCGTGGCCGAAGGCGGCGATGCCCTGGCCACGCTCGGGTTCTATAACGGTCCGCGTCCTAGCGGTCGGCGAGTGGCTTGTACTCCAGCGGCTCGATCACCGGGCGGTAGGCGGGGCGGATGATGCGGTGCGCGCAGAAGAGCTCTTCCATGCGGTGCGCCGACCAGCCTGCCATGCGGGCGACGGCGAACAGCGGCGTAAAGAGCGTCTCGGGCACGCCGAGCATCTTGTAGATAAAGCCCGTGTACAGGTCGATGTTGGCGCAGATGGGCTTGGTCATGCCGTGGTCGCGCATGACCTGGGGTGCCAGGCGCTCGATGCGCTCGATGAGTGCGAACTCTTCGCCCAAGTCCTTCTTGGCTGCCAGTGAGCGCGCGTAACGGCGGCAGACCTCGGCGCGCGGGTCGCTGAGCGTATAGACGGCGTGGCCCATGCCGTAGATGAGGCCGGTGCCGTCGAAGGCCTGCTTGTCGAGGATCTTGCCCAGGTAGGCCGCGACCTCGTCCTCGTCCTCCCAGTTGGAAACATGCGCGCGGATGTCCTCGTGCATAGACACGACCTTGGCGTTGGCGCCGCCGTGGCGCGGGCCCTTGAGCGAGCCGATAGCCGCGGCGTAGGCGGAATACGGGTCGGTGGCCGAAGACGACAGCACGCGGCAAGCGAAGGTGGAGTTGTTGCCGCCGCCGTGCTCGGCATGCAGCATGAGCATCACGTCGAGCAGCATCGCCTCATCGCGGGTGAACGCCATGCCGCCGCGCAGGACCTGCAGAATGGTCTCGGCGGTGGAGAGGCCGGGCGTGGGGTGCGGCACGTGAACCTCGGAGCCGCGAAGCTTGGCGATCGAGGCCATGTGGGCGAAGGCGGCGATGCGCGGGAGACGTGCGAGCATGGAAATGGCGACGTCGATTTCGTGCTCGGGCGTGATCACGTCTGGTTCGGCATCGAAGGCGTAGAGCAGCAGCACGGCGCGCTGGAGCACGTTCATGATGCTCGACGACACCGTGGTCATAGGGAACTCTTTGACGTATTCGTCGCTCAGATGTCTAAAGGCGCCCAGGCGCTCGCAAAAGCCGTCGAGCTCTTCCTTGTTGGGCAGCGAACCCGTGATAAGCAGATAGGCGACTTCCTCGTAGCCGTAGCGATTCTCAGCCTGGGCATTGTTGACCAGATCCTCGATGCTGTAGCCGCGCAGCGTGAGCCTGCCCTGATCGGGCACGACCTTTCCGTCGACCTTGTTGTAGCCGTGCACATCCGAGATGCGAGTGAGGCCCGCGACCACGCCCGAGCCGTCGGCATTGCGCAGGCCGCGCTTGACGTTATGCTCGACGAACAGGCCCTCGTCATAAGGGTCAGTCGGCAGGCCATAGTAGAGATTTTCGCTTTCGGGCGAAATCTGGCGGCTCGCTTCGTAATCCAAGACCAGGCGGCTCAGGTGGTCGTCGAAGCGGTAATAGATTTTCTTGGCGTCGTAGGCCATGCGCGCTCCTCTCCGGGCCGCATCGGGGTGGCTTGCATGGGCATGCGCGCGTCAGGCTATCCCCAGCGGCTTGCTCGCTACAGGCGGTACATAAAGTTGAAGACGTCCTCGCGCTGGATGGACACGTTGACGCCCGAAAGCTCGCCGGCCTCGGCCAGCGCCTTCTGCAGCTCGGCGAAGTCGAGCTTGGACTCGGCGGTATCGGCCAGCATGGTCATGGTGAAGATGTCCTCGATAATGGACTGCGTGATGTCGCGGATGTCGACGTTGGCCTCGCCTAGGACACGGGTGACGCCGGCGACGATGCCGGGGCGGTTCTTGCCAAGGACGGTGATGACGATACGGGAGGACGAGATCTCGGCCATGGGAAACCCTTTCGCGTGATTGCGGCGCGCGCGGGGCGCTCCGCTACGGTACAGTGTTCATCATTGTACCTGTCTGGCGCAAAAAAGGCGCGCTCGCTGCGGCGTTACATGCCTGCAACATGAGCGTAAGGGGGAAGGCCGTACGGGGAAGAGCCGTCTGGCGCGTGTCCGGCTCGTGTTGGGTTGATTTCCGATCTCAGCCGAACACATTGAGCGGACAGGCCGTTCCCGCAGTCAGCCGAACGCCTCCGACGGCTGATTCCGAACTGGAAGCGGAAGGCATCCCCGCCCTTCGGTAGGGGATACCGCTCCGCGGCGCATGCCGCGGGCGGCGCCCCTATCGGACCACCGTGACCTCAGTTGGGATGGGCCCAGCACTGCCGCGTACTCGGTGAGCTAGAGCCAACTGTTCGTCTTCACGTCGCGTATGGCGATATTTCGGTCGTCCGGCTCGGTGATGCCGTAGCCGAACGCCTGGAGCGTCTCGATGGACTCCTGGATCCTCTGTTGGAACATGGGACCCGGATCGACCCTCGGCCCGAGGTGCCCGCGCCAAAGGCACGGCGTGGCGCGCAGCATGTTATGGATTTTGGAGATGGGCTCGATGTCGGCGTAGACGTTGAGCGTCGCCATGGCGTCCTTGTGGCCGAGGATCGATTGGAGCGCCTTGATATCGCCGCCTTGGCGGATCCACTGCGTTGCGAACGTGTGGCGAAGGCCGTGGAACGTGATCAGCTCGTCGTTGGTGCCCATGAGGCCGTTGGTCTCCGAGAACGTCTTGAACGCCCTGCGGATATAGCTTGTCGTCGCGAAGGTCGCGCCCGGCTCCGACAGGATGTAGCAGTCCCCGATCTCGACCGCCCCGGTAAGGCCGCGCAAGCGCAGCTTTCCGCAGTCGATCTCGTGGGTCTCCTTCAGGAAGGGGAGTAGGCCGACCGGGTCGATGGGGATACCCCTGGCGTCATGGGTCTTGGTGTCCTTGATGAACGAACCCATTCCCTTCGCGTACGCCACCGAGTGCCTGATCGAGATCAGGCCCGTCTCGAAATCCACATCGCACCACCGAAGGCCGCAGACCTCGCCGATTCGCGTCCCCGTGTGCAGGGCGAGTACGACCGCCCTCTAATCCTCGGCGGACCAATCGAGTCCGAACTCCTTTCGGGCATCCTCTTCGCTCATGACTTCGAGAAGGTCTCCGGGTTGGCAACGAAGGGCGAGGCATAGCTGCTCGAGTGTGTTGAAGCGAATGCCGCGAATATGCCCTTTTTTAATACGGGACAGGTTCACGGGCGTGGTTCCAATCCTTTCGGCAAGTTCGTTCGAGGAAATCTTTCGCTCGGCCATGATCTTGTCGAGGCGAACAATTACGGGCATGGCGTTTCCTTACGCAATCTCGTCGGAGTCGAGGTACAGCTCTCGGGCGTACAAGAAGAGCTGGGAAAGCATGAACAGGACGATGCCGAGAACCAGAGAGGTCCAATCGAATGATGAAGCGATCTCTTGGGCGCCGACGGCCCCCTCGCCGCCAAACATCGAAACGGAGGTTTTGAGTGAGCCGGCGTAGAGGCTGGTGGCAGCTTGAACAACGAAGAGAATGCCGAGCACCTTCAAGCATGTCGCAGACCCTTTCTTGAAGGGGTCTCCGCTCTTGATCGTCCACACGAGAACGGCGCTGAGGATGGTCGTAGCGATACCGATGACGGCAGGGACCAATGTCGAGATCGCAAGGGCTGGATACGCGGGGGAGTCTGCAATTACAGGGTTGTCGAGCACTTCGATTGCTGGCTTTAAGGAGAACGCCACTTGTGCGATGGCGGTGGCGCAAAGGGTCGCAGAGGCTATCGCACATGCGATGCGGAAGGAATGAAGCCGGGGAGTGCGATTGTCGGAACTCATAATAACCTCCGAAGAATTTAAAAAACTCAGGTTACTTTTTAACAGTTTATGTTAAATTGACTTTGCCGGCAAGTAATAAGGGCCGAGCATTTTGTTCGGCCCCTCTGTTCCGACTGGATGAGGTTAAGGTTGGCGATGAATATGCTCAAAATCTCGAAGGCGATCTTTAGGTCGCTTCTCTCCTCCAGGTCGCTCTGTGTTGTCGTTGTTGCGTTGATGGTTCTTTGTGCTCTGCCCGTCTTCAGGAGCGCGGCTGGCATCGACGGACGGGTCGAATACCTCGAGTCGGGAATAACCCGTGTTGAGCAGGAATTGTCAGCATCCTATGCGGATGCGCTTGTGAATGCGGGGGAGGACGGTGTCTATACCTCTTCATCAAGCATGCCCGCGCTTCTGTACCCTCTTGCCGCGGGACGTCTTATCTTGGCACCGCTCTCTCCCCTACTTCCGTTTCTGCAGATATCGGATGGAGAGTACACCTATTATGACGGATCGAAGGAGTACTTGCTATGGGTCGCAACGGCCGTTGCCGTCTCGTTCCTTGCCGCGTGTCTTAACAAACGTGAAAAGCTCATCATCCAGGCACCGATGGGCGAGCTGGGTAGACTTGTTGCATCGAGCGTATGGGCGAGTGTTTTTGCAATGCTTGCCGTCCTCGCCATCAATCTTCCAGGGATAATCGCCGCGCTTGTGAAGAATGGCCCGGGCTCGCCGTTCTATCCGATAGGCTACATTCAATATGCGACTCCGGTTATCAAACCGGCTTGGCTGGTGTTCGCGCAGACGGCCATCTTGCAATTCTTGGTGGCAGCGTTCATCTCGCTTGTCGTTCACCTTGCCGTGAAGATTGCCAATAACCCTACGCTTGGAATCGTGTTCGTATGTGCCCTGATGGGGGTGACGATGGTTCCCGGGTATTACGGAAGATCCATCGCTTTACGTGAGTTCGCCCTGTTGAATCCCCTTACGTATGCGAACACTGAGTTGACCGTCGGCGCCTATAGCCCGTACCCGACAACGCAGATAGTGAATCTGCCTGGACTTTGCTTCGAGCGTGGCGCGATTGCCCTCGTATGCGCAATCGGGATCGAGGTGCTGACAATTAGCCTGCTTTGCGTTGCTGGAAAGAGCGGCTGCGCGTGCCCGATATCCCCGATTTGTCTTGAGAGAGGTTCCTTCACTGCATCGAGAACGGCAACTCGTTCGAGCGCTTGTGCCTCCGCCGTTGCATACGTAAGAACGATGGGGAAACTGCTCCTGCGTTCTCCTACCCTCGCCGTATGCGCGATTGCAATGTCGACGACGATGCTGGCCCCGGCTCTGGTCGAGATGTTTCCTGACGCTGATAACGTTTCCGCTGTTCGGTATAGGGATGGGGAGCTCCGTTCAATAGATCGGTATCTAGAGCAGAACGCTGCGAATATGGACGTCGAGGGCAAAGCGGCCCTGGAAGACATGCGGGATGCTCTTTCGGGTTTCGTGTACGCGCCTATGCCTGCGGAGGGGTTTCGAAGCCTTGCGACGTACGAGCGCGCTCGAGGTGAGCTGGGCGCGGCAGATGCGACTCTCCTGCAATCGATCGGAATCGAGCCGGAGACTCCTTCTCGTGCGGAGGCACGCGCCCTTCTGGTTGAGTCGATCGCGAGCTTGCCGGACCCCAAGGTTTACGAGTTAAGTACGAAGATGCCCCCATTAATCCTCCTTTCGTATCTCCAGGCAGCGCTTCCCTCCTTATTTTTGCTGTTGCCCGTGGTTGTCACATCGCTCGCGTGCACCCACCTGCAGTGTCGTTCCCTTCTGGTTCTCCAGATCCCCGCAACAGCGCATGTGCGTTTTCTGACGGCTGTTGCGCTGGCTCTCCTGCTTGGCTTGGTGCTGCTTTTGGTGTCGATGGTTCCCGCTGTCGTTGTGTCCGTGATTAAGAACGGTGCGGGTGGATCGGAGTATCCCGTCGCTCTCATTCGGGCGGGAGCTTCGACAACGTCCATGGTGGGGGAGGCGGTGTTGTGCAGTATTCCGTTGCTGGTCATGGCATACGGCGTGATTTCCGTCGTCGCTGCGTTGACAGCAGCGATTAGCCGCAACCCCGTTGTCACCGGAATGGTTTGCGCGGTTCTCTTGGTGTTGGGTTCGTTGAGCGCTCATGTTGAAAGCGTGGGCATGGGCGTCGCGCTGCTGGCTCCATTCGCCTCGTTTGATCCCGCTTCCCAGGTGGGGACGATTGGGTTCCTTGGGCGAGGGACGAACGCGATGCCTTTTGGAGAGGTCGTCGGCGCATCGGGCGCTCTGCTGGTGGTCTTGGGCGCCGTATCTCCGTTGATGGTGCGCCTGAGTGTTCCAAAGATCGAAAGGGGATGATCTCGATGATTGACCTTCAAACGCTGACGATCTCTTATGGAAAGAAGGTGCTCGTAGATTCGGTGAACGCTGAGTTTGCCCCGGGTACGGTCTACGGTCTCGTCGCTCCGAACGGGCATGGAAAGACGACGTTGCTGCGTGCGATGGCAGGTTTGCCGGGTCCTCGCGTGGACGGGAGCATCGTTCTGGATGAGGTGCGGGGTACGGGTGCGAGAGAGGTCCGTTCTATGATCTTCTATGCACCTGGTGAGGGGACGCTGCTGTATCCCGGATTGCGTGCGGAAGATCACCTCAAGATGGTTTGCGATATGTGGCCGCATGCTCGCGATATCGAAGAGATAGTGGAACAAACGCAGATAGGCGAGTTCGCGAAGATGAGGATCCGCACTCTGAGCCAGGGCATGAAGCAGCAGCTTACCCTGACGATTGCGTATGCGACGGGCGCGCGGTACCTTCTATTAGATGAGCCCATGAACGCGCTCGACCCCAGCAGGGTGGACTTGCATTCCGAGATTCTCAGGAAGCTGGCCGATTCTGGTACGTGCATCATCATGTCATCCCACATCTTGGATTCGGTCGATAGGCTGTGCGATGAGATTCTGTTTTTGAAGGATGGGAGGCTCATTAGAAGCATTCCGCAAGATGATGCTGCGCCGAAGTCTCCTGGATCCCATTTCGCAAAGCCTGCCGGACGCGCCGAGGGTGCGCTAAGCACGTATCGGCGACTCTACGAAAAGGGCGGGTAGAAATGCAAGTTAAAAATCTATGTGGTCAATATAATACCGTTGAACCCGCGTATCGATACCGCTCAGCCATTCGCCTCGCCCCCGTCGCACGCATCTTCATTC
>JAPJOH010000037.1:351-17443 GCA_030826265.1 Collinsella aerofaciens | reverse complement strand
CCGCCCGCGGCCGGGCACGCGAGGGAGCCTCGAGACGAAAGGAGCTCGAGGACGACCATGACCAAGAGCACTAGCAGGAGCCAGGTGAGGCTCATCGCATCGACCAACGCGATGTTCGGCGCCGGCAAGGCGCGCGCGATGCCGCGCATCAGCCGCAACGCCATGTACCGGCTCACCCCCTTGCACTCACCGCCAGCACATGATATAAGGTTATTGGTGGCTCATTAAGCTACCTCCAAGTGCCGGGGGAGTCCCCCGGCTATTTTTTTATCCATTCCATTAGGAGTCCCCATTGGCCAAGGAGCTCAGCATCTTCGTCGACGAGAGCGGCGACCGCGGCGGCAAAGCTCGCTACTACCTGCTCACACTCGTCTTTCACGACCAGGCAGACAGCATCGCCGAGGCGGTCACGGGCTATGAGGCCAAGCTTGCCAGGGCCGATCTCCCTAACATTCCGTTTCACTCCGAGCCTCTCATGAACGGGCACAAGGATTATGAGTTTCTTAACATCGAGCAGCGCAAGGTAATGCTCGCCTACTTCTCCTCGTTCGTCCGCAAACTTCCCATTTCCTATATCACGTTCGTCTACCGCCGCAGCCAGTTCGAAGACCCGGCAAGGCTAATGGAGCGCATGGGGCGCGACATCTCCTCCGCTATGATTGAACACCTGGGCTTCTTCCAGTCCTTCGACGATGTGAAGGTCTATTACGACAACGGTCAGGACATCGTCAAGCAAGCGCTCGACCGCTCAGTGGACAAGGTCCTCTCAAAAGGAGTCGTTCGACGCCGCAAGACCTCGATGACCGACTACCGCCTCGAGCAAGTGGCGGATTACCTCTGCACCATCGAACTCGCCTTGGTCAAGTACCAGGCCAAGGAGGACGGTGATACGTACAACAAGTTCTTCGGAGGTATAGGCTCTTTCAAGAGGAACTGGCTCAAGCAAGCCC
This sequence comes from Collinsella aerofaciens, assembly GCA_030826265.1. Lineage (GTDB taxonomy): Bacteria > Actinomycetota > Coriobacteriia > Coriobacteriales > Coriobacteriaceae > Collinsella > Collinsella aerofaciens_AY. The sequence goes on along the minus strand of JAPJOH010000037.1, from coordinate 16,493 downwards.
GCAGCAAGCGGATATAGCTGGTCTCGCGGTTTCGCAAGGAACGGTCAGTTTTCTCCTCTGGCGAGGAACCCCGGGCGACGTGCTTCGAGCAGCGGAAGCTGAAGCGCAAGCAGAAGCAGCGCGGGCATTGATCGGTGCCGACATGGGCCCAGACGTGAACAGTGCTACGTCCCCTGTTCACGGGCGCGAAACCGCAAAGGTTGCACAGAGGTTGCAAAATAAGAAGCCCCCGACCTGTTTTCGCAGGTCAGAGGCTTGAAATCAACGAATATCGTTTATTCCCACTCAATCGTCGCAGGCGGCTTGGACGTAATGTCATAGCACACGCGGTTGGCGCCGGGGACCTCGGCAACGATGCGGCCAGAGATGCGGGCCAGTACGTCATAGGGCAGCTTGGCCCAATCGGCGGTCATGGCATCGCTGGACTCGACGGCGCGCAGGATGATCGGGCGCTGGTAGGTGCGCTCATCGCCCATAACGCCAACGGACTTGATATCGGGCAGGACCGCGAAATACTGCCAGCAGCTGTGCTCGGAGTTGCGCTCGCCGGTCTGCTCAAACAGGCGCTGGTTGTAGGCGTCGAGTTCCTCGCGCACGATAGCGTCGGCGTTCTTGAGGATCTCGAGCTTCTCCTTGTCGACCGCACCGATGATGCGAATAGCCAGACCCGGGCCCGGGAAAGGCTGACGGAACACGATGTGACCCGGCAGGCCAAGCGCCAGACCAAGCGCGCGGACCTCGTCCTTAAAGAAGTGGTCGAGCGGCTCGATAAGGTCGAAGTGCACGCCCTCGGGGAACGGGATCAGGTTGTGATGGCTCTTGATGGTGGCCGTCTTACCGCCCGTCTTGCGAGCGCCGGACTCGATGATGTCGGGGTAGATGGTGCCCTGAGCCAGGTACTTGACCGGCTTGCCATCGGTCTCGAGCTGCTGCGCCACGGCGAAGAACTCTTTCCAGAACTGCGTACCGATGATGCGACGCTTCTCCTCGGGCTCGGTCACGCCGGCCAGAAGCTCGGCATAACGGTCCTCGGCGTGGACGTGGATAAAGTCGACGTCAAACTGCTTGGTGAAGACCTCCTCCACCTGCTCGGGCTCGCCCTTGCGCAGCAGGCCGTGGTTGATGAACACGCAGGTCATCTGCTTGCCCACGGCGCGGGCGCCCAGCGCAGCCACGACGGAGGAGTCGACGCCACCGGACAGAGCCAGAATCACGCGGTCGTCGCCGACCTTCTCGCGGAACTCGGCCGTCATGGTCTCGACCAGGTTGTCCATGCTCCAGTTGGGCTCCAGGCCGCAGATCTCAAACAGGAAGTTGCTCAGCAGCTGCTGACCATACTCGGAATGCTTGACCTCGGGGTGGAACTGCGTGGTGAAGATCTTGCGCTCGGGGCACTCCATGGCGGCAACCGGGCACACGTCGGTGCTGGCAGTAACGGTAAAGCCCTCGGGCACCTCGGAAACGGCGTCGCGGTGGCTCATCCACACGGTCTGCTCCATGGGCGTGGAGTTAAAGAGCTTGGCGCCGGCCGTGCGTGTGATGGTGGCGCGGCCGTACTCGCCCACCTCGGAGTGGCCGACCTTGCCGCCGAGCGTCACAGCCGTGATCTGATGGCCGTAGCAAAAGCCCAGGACGGGAAGGCCCAGGTCAAAGATGGCGGGATCGATGGACGGAGCGTCCTCGGCATACACGGAGGCCGGGCCGCCGGAAAGGATGAGCGCAGAGGCGTTCATCTCGCGAATCTCGTCGGCCGAGATGTCGCAGGGGACGATCTCGGAATACACGTTGAGGTCGCGGACGCGACGGGCAATGAGCTGACCGTACTGCGCACCAAAGTCGAGTACGAGGACCTTTGCGGAAGCCTTTTGATCCATGGTTCCCCCTCTTGTTGGCGGGGAGCCGGTGCCCACCCGCGTGAATGAACGAAAATAACCTCCATAGTGTACACGTTATATGGGGTTTCTCGTCCCTCGTAGCCATCAGCGCACGGCAAACGCACGACCTGGGCCCCTATTTGACAGCAATTGAAGTGTTACCAGACGTTACAGATGATGTAATACGCTTGAACATTGGACGCCCTGTGCCACAATACTGCCGAACGACCCCGCCTCTGCGGCGGCAAATACGATAGGAATACCAGCATGAAGCGCATCCTTCTCATCGCCACGGGCGGCACCATCGCATCGACCGAGGACGGCAACGGCCTCTCCCCCGCCCTGACCGGTGAGGAGCTCGCCCAGAGTGTCCCCGAGATCTCGGGTCTCTGCGAGCTCGACGTGGTGCAGCCCATGAACATCGACAGCACCAACATGCGCCCGAGCGACTGGATGCGTATCCGCGACGTCATTGTCGAGGGTTATGCCGACCACGACGGCTTCGTGATTCTGCACGGCACTGACACCATGAGCTACACCGCAGCAGCGCTTTCCTACCTGATTCAGGACAGCCCCAAGCCCATCGTGCTCACCGGCTCGCAAAAGCCCATGGGCAATCCCTTTACCGACGCCAAGCTCAACCTGTACCAGAGCCTGCTCTATGCACTCGACGAGCATTCGCACGATGTGTCGATTGTGTTTGGCGGCGTCGCCATTGCCGGTACGCGCGCCCGCAAGCAGCGCACCATGAGCTTCAACGCATTCATTAGCGTCAACTATCCGCCCATTGCCTACATCCGCAATGACCGTATCGTGCGCAACGGGCTTCACGGCACGCATCAGGGCGAAAACCCGGTGCGTTTCTTCGACAGCATCGACCCGCGCGTATTTGTACTCAAGCTTACGCCCGGCGTGAACCCGGGCATCCTCGACGCCCTTGCCGACAGCTACGACGCCGTGATTCTGGAGACCTTTGGCATTGGCGGTATCCCCGAGTTTGGCGAGTCGGGCGAGTCGTTCCAAGAGGCAATTTTCCGCTGGGTCGATTCGGGTCGCACCGTCGTTATGACCACGCAGGTCCCCGAGGAGGGCCTTGACCTGGGTGTTTATGAGGTCGGCCGTGCTTACGCCGATCATCCGGGCATCCTGCGCGGCGATGACATGACCACCGAGACGCTCGTGGCCAAAACCATGTGGGCACTCGGCCAGTCACGTGATGCGGCCGAGATTCAGCGCCTGTTCTACAGCCAAGTCAACCACGACCGCATCCCGATGGCGTAATCCCTAAGGCAGCTCCACTTATCGCAGCCTTAAACGACAGGTGGTCCCCCTCGGGCCGTGCAAAAATCGGAGTATTCTGCAATTTCTCCTCCGGACGCATAGAATCGGCCGATTATTAGACGAACTTTTAGGACGAAGGGTCCGTTTAGTAAATATTTATTCCTCATTTTTATTTAGCGTGTGGATTATCTACTGTCAAAAAGGCAAAGCCAGCCGCTCGAGCTACCATCTACGGCCGAACTGGTGCTGAATACTCGCGATTTTGCACATCGCAACCAGGGGGACCCGCCCAAAGAGCGTCAAATACAGCGGGGGAACGCCCTATTCGATACCCTCGAGAAGTTCTGACACCGTCATGCCGAGTGCGGGCGCGATCTTAAATAGAACCTTGAGCGTGAAATTTGCCGTCCCATCTTCGATTCGGTCGAGGTAGGGTCGGCTGATTCCTGTCGCCACACAAAAATCAACCTTGGAGATACCAAGGTCCCTGCGCGTCTCTTCGACCCGCCTGCCAAGAATCTGTTTCGCACGTTCGTCCATGCAGCCGAGTTTGAAATGGAGCCGAACATAAACGTAAACTATAGTTTACGTTTTCCCGAATACACAGGAGTTTTCTATGTCGGGTTCTTCGGTCCGCATGTACCGAGCCACGCTTCGCACAAACAGCGCACCGCCCAAGCTCGTCGTCGTTGAAGCTGAATGCCTTTCGCCCGATGAGCGCACAGCATTTACATTGCTATCAAGTCGCGTCGCCGCCGTTCTGGTCCCCTGCCCGACGCAAGGCGAACTTGCCATCCAATGCCAAGCGCACAGCTGCTCGCTCAATCAGACTGCCGTAATCGCAACCAGCCAGCGTGGCCTGCCCCTTCTCCTGGAAGCCGGCATCGCACTCGCCCTTCGCGGCGCCGGATACGAAAACGAGGCCGCCGCCGACATGGTCTTTAAACCACGATCGAGCGGCGGCCTCGCAGCAGCTATCGAATATGTGTGCAGACTCGTTGCCTAAAAGGACAAGCTAGAAACCAAAGCCAAAGCCCGTTCCGGTAATCGCCGAGTACATAAAGTAAACGTTGATCACGTTGAGGAACACACCCGTGATGCAACCGTTGCGCAGGTAGCGTTCGCACACGATGCGCGCCATGGCGGCGGAGTCATCATTGTTTTTAGCTTGACGTCCCGCCGTAAAGTATGTCGCCACGCTCAGCAGCAGGTTGAGCACCGGCAGCGCCAGCAACTCGTAGCTCTTGCCCCAGCGCGTCACCTCGCCGGCGGCGTTAAACTTCGTTGCCACCTCGGGACCAATGTTGGGGATAACGCACGCTGCGACCACCAGCGGAATCACCGCAAGTACGAGCAGCGCAATACCCATGTAGCCAGCTTTTTTGCCGTATTTAAACATATGCGTCGCCCTTACACGTTAAAGCGGAAGTGCACGACGTCGCCATCGGCCATGACATAGTCCTTGCCCTCAATACGCAGTTTGCCGGCGGCCTTGGCGCCCTGCTCACCGCCGAGCTCGATGTAGTCATCATAGCCAATGACCTCGGCCTTAATAAAGCCGCGCTCAAAATCGGTGTGGATGACGCCGGCGGCCTGCGGGGCGGTCGCGCCCTGACGAACCGTCCAGGCCTTGACCTCCATCTCGCCGGCCGTAAAGAACGACTGCAGACCGAGCAGCTTATAGGCCGCCTGCGCGAGCACGTCCAGACCGGGCTGCTCCAGGCCCAAGCTCTCCAGGTAGTCGGCGGCGTCCTCGGAATCGAGCTCGGAAAGCTCGGCCTCAATCTTGGCGCAGATGGGCAACGGCTTGACGCCATCGATGGGCGCCAGGTCCTCGTTGAGCATATCCTCGTCCACGTTGGCCACGTACAGAATGGGCTTCATAGTGAGCAGGAACAGGCCCTTGGCGGCGGCACGCTCCTCGTCGGTCATCTCCATGGACGCGGCTCGCTTGCCCTCGTTGAGCCAAGCGAGCAGGCGCTTGGCCACCTCGAACTTGGGCATGAGCTCTTTGTCGCGCTTGGCCTCCTTCTCGAGCTTGGGCAGCTGCTTCTCGAGCGTGCCCATGTCGGCCAGGATGAGCTCGGTCATGATGGTGTCGGCATCGCCGGCGGGATCGACAAACTCGCCCGTGCGGCCCACCTCACGCATGACGTTGGGGTCCTTAAAGTAGCGCACGACCTCGCAGATGGCGTCGGTCTCGCGGATGTTTGCCAAGAACTGGTTGCCCAGGCCCTCGCCTTCGTTGGCACCCTTCACCAGGCCAGCGATGTCGACGAACTCGACCGTCGCCGGCACAATGCGGCCGGGGTTAACGATGTCGGCGAGCTTTTGCAGGCGGCTATCGGGCACATCGACGATACCCACGTTGGGGTCGATCGTGGCAAACGGGTAGTTGGCGGCAAGGCCGGTCTTTTTGGTAAGCGCGGTGAACAGCGTCGACTTGCCCACGTTGGGCAGGCCCACGATACCGATGGAAAGGGACACGACAGCTCCTTTTGGTACAGTACTTCAAACAGTATAAGTATAGCGCCGCCGCAGCATCCGGGCGAATCCGGACACCACGGCGGCGCAAATGAAGCAGAGATAGAGCTCGCTGACTAGTCCGCGAGCTTCTCCACCTGATCGAGCATCTTGTCAAGCTTGGCCTTTGCCTCGGCCTTGGCCTTCTGGGCCTCTTCGTGGGCCTTGGCCTTCTGAGCGGCCTTTTCCTCGGCCTCGGGGTCGACAACGACCAGATTGGACGCATCGTGCTCGACCAGCTTGAGCGCATGCTCGGGGCACACCTTGACGCAGGCTCCGCAACCTAGGCAATACGTGGACTCCAATGCAAAGCGACCGCTTCCCACCAAATCGCAGGCAAACGTGGGGCACACGTTGACGCACTCGCCGCACGACGTGCACTTGTCAAAATCGCATTCCGGTGTGCTCACCTGCATATTCTGGGCAAGCTCGGGGTGGTGCTGCAGCGTCGAGAGCACCAGCTGCCGCCCGTGCGTGAGCGAACGGCGACGCTTGGTCGTCGTGGTGCCGCACATGGTGTTGAGCGTGCGCTCGAGCTGCGTGATCTGGTGACGGTGAGCCTTCAACTTCTGCGTCACCGAGGCCAGCGCCGCCGTCGCCGGATTGAGCTTGGTCACCGTTAGGCCCGTGGTGCGGGCAATCTTTTCCATGTACTCCTTGCGCTCGTACTCGCGGCGCTTATGGCACTTGAGGCTCTTGGGGTCGACCTCTAGGCCCATACCCGTGCCAGACCACTCTTCGGCCTTCGCAATCGCCTCGCCAAGAATGTCCTCACCGCCGGTGTTGCGGCATTTATCGCACACGCCCAACGGCAGGTACACACTCACGTTGGGATAGTCGGCCAGTACCGAGAACCAGGTCTCCGCCGTAATATCGCCCACGCAGGCAACGACGACTTCGTTTTCGCGCGGCATGCGCTTAAGGGCGCGCGTGCAGGTAACGTAGGCGGTCTCGTGGCTCGTAGCAGCAGAGACGATATCGTCATACAGGTTTTTGGGCGCCAGGCGCGGCGAGATGATTGCCTCGGTCGGACAGGCAGCGGCGCACAGGCCGCACTTGCGACAGGAGTCGAGGATCTCGATGGCGTCTTCCTCGACCTCGATAGCGTTGACCGGGCACACGTCCATGCACGCGGTGCAGCCGCTCTTTTCGTTTTTGCAGGTCAGGCACGGAATGGTGTTGCCGCGCGGACGCTCCTTGTAGTCGGCAGGATTCCACTGCGGCGCCGAGGGATCGAGTGCATCGGTCACGCCGCCAAGCGGGTTTTTAAGAAAGTCGAAACCCTTGCTGATCTCGATAATGTCATCAAACAGATCGTGTTCCTGCGCCATGCGCGGCCCCTCCCTGAGCAGTGCAAACAAGCAAGAGATAATGATACGCTATCGGCCCACACCTCGGGCAAATTACACGCGGTGCACCTTGAGGGAAATAACCCATGGCCTATCGCCGCCCCGATTGCACAAGGTCAATCAAGCGCCAAGCTATGCCTCGCACATGAGCTGCACGAGCTTCTGTTTGGTCACCTTGGCCTGCTCGTTGGCCATATTGCGCTCGTTTCTAAAGACCGCATCCGCAACGCTCATCAGGTCGGTATCGGAAATCTCGCCAAGTCCCAGCTCCGCGAGCGTCGTCGGTAGACCAACGCGCTGGCAAAACTCGAGCACCTGATCAAGCTCGGGCGCACGCTCCAGGCGCAGCTGCACCACCAGGCCAAATGCCACGGCCTCACCATGCATGGCCTTGCACTCGGGCAGAATCGTCAGGCCGTTGGCTATGGCATGGGCAAGCGCTAGGCCACCACTCTCAAAGCCAACACCCGAGAGCAGAATATTGCACTCGATCAGGCGCTCAACCGCCGGCGATATACGGCCCTTTTTGAGATCGCGCTTGGCAGCGACGCCGCACTCCATAAGCGTGTCATAGCAGGCACGAGCCGCAACCAAGGCCAAGTGTCCCGGTGCGCCACCGTGCTCGTTGGCGCCGTGCGCCGCGGCGCACGAACGCGCCTCGAAATACGTTGCCAGCGCATCGCCCATACCAGCGACCGTCATACGCAGCGGGGCTGACGCGACCACGTTGGTATCGACCACGACCAGGTCTGGATTCTTCTCGAGCATCAGATAGCGGTCGAACGACCCATCCTCGTGATACAGCACCGAAATCGCGCTGCACGGACCGTCCATCGAAGCCGCCGTGGGGCATACGCACAACGGCAACTCGGTATAAAACGCAACGGCCTTGGCGATATCGAGCATTTTGCCGCCGCCAATACCCACTACCATGTCGCAATACTCGGCCTGGGCTTCCTTAGCCATTTCGAAAACGGCCTCTTCCGTACACGGACCGTCATAAATCTTAAAGAACGGCTCGCTTAGATCGTCGTCCAGAAATCCATCGACGATCTGTCTGCACAGCCGATCCTCGGTGCCCTGGTCAAACAAGACATAGGCAGCGCAGCCCAACCATGACAAATACTTGCCTTGACGCGACAGTTCGCCCGGCCCCTGAACATACCGGCCGGGACCGCCGTAAACCACAGGAAGCGCCATACGAGAATCCGCCCTTCATCAAACAACGATTGGTGCAAAGTAACCTGACCCCTTTGCACCATAGCAAAAAGGGGCAAAGCCATCTGTTGGCTTTGCCCCTTCCTTAGCTTGATTTACTCATCCATGAGATAGTAGTGACCCAGTGCGTCGGCACCCAGAATGGCGTTTGCAACCATCTCGGGCGTCACCTCAAACGGCATGTTGCACATGGTGTCATCGGGTGCGCAGGCGGCCTCGGCAACAATCATGGCCTGCTCGCGCGTAAGCTCGGCAACGCCAAGTTCCTTCATCGTGACCGGCAGGCCCAGCTCAATGCAGAAGCCCAAGACTTCCTCGAGTTTCTCAGTCGGAGCATCCTCGAGTACCAGCTGGACGATAGTGCCAAAGGCGACCTTCTCGCCGTGATACATGCCGTGGCACTCGGGCAGCATCGTCAGGCCATTGTGGATGGCATGAGCAGCAGCAAGGCCCGAGCTCTCAAAGCCGATGCCGGAGAGCAGCGTGTTTGCCTCGATGATATGCTCGACGGCAGGCGTGAGCGCACCCTTCTCCAGCGCGACCTTGGCCTTAACGCCATCGGCCATAAGCGTCTCGTAGCAGAGCTTGGCAAGCGCCAGACCGGCCATGCCGCCCTTGCCGCCAGCGCAGGTGCCGCCGTCGGCATCGTGCGTTGCCTGGGCCTCGAAATAGGTTGCGAGCGCATCGCCCATGCCGGAAACCGTCAGGCGCACCGGGCTCGCCGCGATAACCGTCGTATCCATAAGGACAATATTGGGGTTTGCCTTAAGGAAGAGGTACTTGTCGAACTGGCCGTCATCGGTATAAAGCACCGAAAGCGCCGAACACGGGGCATCGGTCGAAGCAATGGTGGGGCAAATGATAACCGGGGACTCCAGGTAGTAGGCGACGGCCTTCGCGGTGTCGAGGATCTTGCCGCCACCGACGCCGACGACGATATCGCAACCGTTGTCGCGAGCGAGCGCAACCAGGCGATCGACCTCGCCCTTGGAGCACTCGCCGTTAAAATCCTCAAACAGCAGCTCGGCCTTAGCCTCGGCAAAGCCGCCCTCGATCTTGGCACCGACGCGCTTCTTGCCCGAAGGCGTCACGATGACGAGGGCCTTAGCGCCGAGCGGCTCGACATAGGAGCCGAGCTTGGCCAGCTCGTCCGGACCCTGGATGTACTTGCTGGGGCTATTGAAAATTGCAGCCATAACTATCCCATTCTCTAAAAGAAAAAAGAAAGGGGCTCCGTACAGATACGTGCGGAGCCCCTCGTTACGATAACAAGAGTCGATTAGAAATCGATGTCGGTGTCGTAGTAGCAGGCCTTGAGGATCTTCTCGAAGTCGGCAGCCTTGGTCTCACGCGGGTTCTCGGGCGTGCAGGCGTCCTGCTCGGCGTTCGCGGCAATCTCGGGCAGCTTGGCGAGGAACTCCTCCTCGGAAACCATCTGCGGGTTCTCGGCGTCGACCTTCACGCCACCATTCGCGTAATCCTTGATGGACTGCGGAATGTTGAGCTGGTCGTTGAGGTCGCGGATCTTCTGGACGAGCGCAGCGATGAGCTCCTCGTTGGTCTCGCCGGGAAGGTGCAGGATCTCCTTGGCCACGTAAGCGTAACGCTCGGCAGCACGGGGATCCTTGGAGTTCCACTGGATGACCTTGCCCAGGTACATGGCGTTAGCGGCACCGTGGATGATGTGGCCGTTCTCGAAGGCAGCACCGGTCTTGTGAGCCATGGAGTGAACGATGCCGAGCAGGCCCGAGGAGAAGGCGATACCGGCGATGCACTGAGCCTCGTGCATGTGCTGACGGGCCTCATGGTCGCCAGCATAGGACTTGGGCAGCCACTCGACGATCTCGCGGATGCCGTGCAGAGCGTTGGCGTCGGTGAACATAGAGGCGCAGGTGGAAACGTAGGCCTCCATGCAGTGGGTCAGAGCATCCATGCCGGTGTGAGCGCACAGCTTGGCGGGCATGGTGTAGGTGAGCTCGGGGTCGACGATGGCGACATCAGGGGTGATGTTGAAGTCGGCCAGCGGGTACTTGATGCCCTTTTCGTAATCCGTGATGACGGAGAATGCGGTGACCTCGGTAGCAGTGCCGGAGGTAGAGGAAATGGCGCAGAAGTGAGCCTTCTGACGCAGCTCGGGGAAGCTGAACGGCTGGATAATGTTGTCGAAGGACTCCTCGGGATACTCGTAGAAGACCCACATGGCCTTAGCGGCATCGATGGGCGAACCGCCGCCGATAGCAACAATCCAGTCGGGCTCGAAGTCGCGCATAGCGGCTGCGCCCTTCATGACGGTCTCGATGGAGGGATCGGACTCGACGCCCTCGAACAGCTTGACCTCCATGCCGGCCTCTTTGAGGTCGGCCTCAACGTCCTGCAGGAACCCGCCGCGGCGCATAGAGCTGCCGCCAGAAACGATGATGGCCTTCTTACCCTTGAGGTTCTTCACCTCGTGGCGAGCGCCCTCACCAAAGTACAGATCGCGAGGATTGGTAAAACGTCCCATACTGTGCCTCCTAAACAAGCCCCTCTTAGACTTGCGTATATAACGGAGCACCCAATTGGCTCCGTTAGGACCGGTTTGCGCGTTGCCGGCGATGACAATGCGCGATGTCTAAACGTCTCAACGCTCAGACAAACACTATTTTACCGTTCTGGTTGGTCAGTTATTCACCTAAAGCCGCCAATGATGAAACGTTTTTTCTATCCCTGAAGACCCTTGTGCGGCATCCATACTCCCAAGCTGGGCAAACGTTTTATCAAGGTTGACTACATATCCCGGGCAGGACCGTGCCCCTCCAAAATATGCACCGTTCGCCGCCAAAAATCGACCGTTTGCGGCACCGTGATACCACTCGGTCGTCCAAGGTGCCGACATTTGTGCGACATCCGTCTTCGTGGTGCAAAGGTGCAAGTCCAAGTGCGGCACCCCCGGTGTGCCACATGCGGGTAAACTAGAACCTTATATAGAAACATTTGAACCCTAACCGCAGCAAAGGAGGCCCCATGGCATTCGATCCCATTCAAGAGGATTGCCATCGCCTCGTTCTTGAGGCCTTGCGCCGCGACAATATCCCGCTCACCGACGGTGCCGCCGTAGAGCGTCTGATGGAACAATTCACCCGCAACCCCGCACCGCTCATCGTGCACGACCGCGACCGCGCCGGGCACCTCATTGCCAAGGTGGTCGAGGCTGTCGACTACCGCATTCCCTTTATCCCTGACGATACCCAGGCAGAGCAAGAAGAGGCAGCTGCCGAGAACATGCTCCGCGAGGCAGCCGCGCTCGACCCGACCAACTGGGACGCTCAGCGCATGCTGACCGCCCTCACCGCCGGCTCCAACGAGGAATACGTGCAGTATCTGGTGTCCAAGTGCGACGAAGTGGAGCACGATCTGGCGCTCAAGACCGCCTCGGCGCAGGACCCCTACGAGCGTGAGGCCGCAGGCGACCTTATGCGCCGCCCCTACCTGCGCTGGCTTGCCGCCTTGGCATCGCGCGCGCTCATTAGCGGACGCTACCGCATGTCGCTCGAAGCCGCGAATCGCAGCTTGGACTTTGCGCCCAACGACCCCGCTGGTGTCCGCCACACCGCGATGCTCGCTATGGCAAAGCTCGAATACCCCGCCGAGGAGCTCAAGCGATTTCGCTCTGCCCACTCCGTCCCCTATCTCGCCAGCACGCCGCTGCGTCGTCGTCCCAAGGACGCGGAGCGCGACTTGGACCCATGGACGCTCATCGCGCTGATGAGCGCTGCCTGGCGCGAGCTGGACTACGAGGGCGCCGAGCACTATTTGCGCATCCTCGCACGCTCGTGCCCGCACGCGGCCGAGGCGCTCTACTTCCAAACCGAGTTTCCCGATGGCGTCTATGCCCGCGTCAACGTGGGTGTGGGCTCCACCGACGAGCTCGTCCTTGCGCTGTCCGAGGCGACGCCGGTACTGCAGGAGGGCCTGGGCGCCCCCGACAACGCCAGCTTCGCCGCCTGGGTCGCTACCAACGATATCGTGCGTTCCCAAATCGATGAGCGCATACTGCGGGCGGCCGAGCAGGGTTTGCCGTTTAAGGGAGGAGACCTCTAATGGATCCGAGCGTCTACATCCCCGCCTACCTGGAGCGCACCTATCTGGCGTCGCACCCCGAACTCACCGATGCAGCACGCGAGCTTGTCCATAACGACGTGAGCGTCAACCCTCATAAGTATGCGCAGACCGAGCATGCTCAGGCACTGCTGTCCTACGCCGGTGTTCATCGCCACCTGCTCGACGAGCTCCATCGCATCGAGGATATGGGCAGCGACGAGGAGTTCGAGCAGACGCGCAATCGTCTGTTCGACGACATGCGCGATGAGCTGCTCAAGATTGTCCGCGTCGATGCGCTGGCCGTCGATGCCCAGCTGCTCGCCATCATTTTGGCGGACACGCCCGTTGACGCCTGCCTGGGCGACCTGATGAAGCTCGAGGCGACCACGACCGATTACCTGCAGCAAAGTGTGCCCGGGTTCGATATGGAGGCCCCACACTACTGGGCCAACAAAGTTTTGACGGACGGCGTGACGGCGGCAGATCTCACCGTGAACGAGCCGGCACTTATCGGGTGGCTCCACACGCTCGAGGCCATCTCGCAGCTGTGCATGGCGAGCGCCCGCTACCGTGCTGCCGCCAACTACGCCCGCCGCGTCCTTAAGGCGGAAGGCTACCCCACCCGAGCCGCAGGCACCGTGTTGCTCGCCCTCGCTCGCCTGGAAGACCAGGACGGCTTTTTTGCCCTGGCTCACCAGCTCGAGGAAGAGATCGGGGCTGATGCACTCGAGAACTCCCCCTGGTACCTGCTCGCCCGCACCATCCTCTTGTTCAAAACGAACAAGATGCGTCCGGCGGTGCGTGCGCTGCGTGAGTTCGCTAACCGCTGCGAGGGCGGCGCATTCTTCTTGCTGAATCCCATGTACCAGACACCGTACCTTCCCTGCCGACCCGAGCCGCGCGACCCCTGGGACCTCTCGCACCAGGCGGTTTGGGAAGCCGACGGCATTATCTCGGACACCCCCGACTTTGCCCCCTGGGCCAACGCCTGCGAAGATGTATCGCAGCTTGCCCAGGAATTTGCGCGCCGCTACGGATTTTAGTGACGCACTCGACCCGACCATGTCGTTTACGTTAGGAACGGTTTCATGAATCTCCGCTCATCTCTTGCCTGCACCTCGAGCGATATCGCTCGCTGGGGACTGCGCTCTGTCCTCAAACGCCAGGGCGGCGTACTCCCCGGCCGCATCGCCATGAAGATCGATCCCGAGTTGCTGAGCGACCTCGCTGGCCTTGTCGACCGCAGCGTGGTGATTACGGGTACTAATGGCAAGACCACCACCTCCAACCTCATCGCCGACGCCGTTGCCGCCAGCGGCGCCACCGTGGTATGCAACCGCGCCGGCAACAACATGGAGCCGGGCGTGGTGGGTGCGCTGCTCGAGGCCCGCAGTGGCCTTAAGCACACCAGCAGCGGCAAGCGCGTGGGCGTTTTTGAGTGTGACGAGCTCTACACCGTACGCGTTCTGCCCAAGCTCAAGCCGACGTACTTTGTGCTGCTCAACCTGTTCCGCGACCAGCTGGATCGCTATGGCGAGATCGACCATACCCAAGACGTCATCGCCCATGCGTTGGAGCTCTCTCCGACGACAACGCTCATCTACAACGCCGACGACCCGTTGTGTGCCTCGATTGCCGCGCGCGTTCCCAACGCGAGTATTGCCTTTGGCATCGACGGCGCCACCAACACCGAGTCCGACCGCATTAGCGACTCACGTTTTTGCTCACAGTGCAACGCGCCGCTGGAGTATGACTACGTGCAATACGGCCAGCTCGGCGCCTACCATTGCCCCTCGTGCGGCTGGGCCCGCCCTGCGCTTGTCCGTCGCGTGACGGACGTGAAGCTCGGCTGCGACGGCTACGGCTTCGACCTGGTCTTTGGATCTGCGCCCGACGCGGCTGCCGTACACATCGCCACACGCTACAACGGCCTGTACATGGTCTACAACGTTGCCGCTGCATTCTTTGCCGCACATGAGTTAGGCGTGGATACGGCGCACCTGCAGCCCACGCTCGACGCCTACGTCCCCGCCGGCGGACGCATGGGCCGCTGGGATATCGCCGGCCGCACCATCGAGGCCAACCTGGCTAAGAATCCCGTAGGCTTCGATCGACAAATCCAGTCCATCAAGACGGCAGGCGGCAGACTCTGCGCTTTCTTCCTCAACGACAACGACGCCGACGGCCACGATGTATCGTGGATCTACGACGTCGACTTTGAGCGCATCGCCGACACGCCGGGTCTTGTCGCCTTTGCCGGAGGCACGCGCGCGCACGACATGCAGGTGCGCCTCAAGTACGCCGGCATCGATGCCGCGATTATCTCGGACGTCGCGCAGGCAATTGGCGCCGTGGCAGACGAGGCCGCCGATGACACCTTCTACGCCGTCGCCAACTACACGGCCTTCCCGCCGCTGGTCAAGGAGCTCGACGGGCTGAAAGGCGCCACCGCCGACGCTGTTGCTGGGCGCGCCGTAGCCCGTGCCGACGGCAGCGCTCTTCCTGTCGGTATCGCGCCAGTCGAGCTTTCGCGCCCGCTGCGCATCGTCTACCTGTATCCCGATGCCCTTAACCTCTACGGCGACGGCGGCAACGTCATCGCCCTCGAGCGCCGCTGCGCCTGGCGTGGCATTCCCGTGCGCGTGGACGAGGTCCGTATGGGCGAAACGCTTGATTTGACCGATGCCGATATCGTCATGATGGGTGGCGGCTCCGACCGCGACCAGCTAGCCGTGGCACACGAGCTGCTCGCCCAAAAAGACAAGGTCGCGGCCTATGTTGAGGATGGCGGCTCGCTGCTTGCCATCTGTGGCAGCTATCAGCTGCTCGGCCGTTCGTACTATATGGGCGAAAATCGCATCGAGGGCCTGGGCGTCATTGCCGCCGAAACCGTACGTGGCTCCGATCGCCTGATCGGCAACGTAGCCGTCAAAACCGATCTGGCACCTGAGCCCTTTGTGGGATTCGAGAACCATGGAGGTCGCACCCTGCTCGACGCGGAGGCAACGCCGCTCGGAACGTCCGTCGTCGCGGGCACCGGCAACAACGGCGACGATGGCCTTGAGGGTCTGATCTACAAGGGCGTCATCGGCACGTACCTGCACGGGCCGGCGCTGCCCAAAAACCCCGAACTCGCCGACTGGCTGATCGCCCATGCCCTCGAGCGCCGCGGCGATGCGCAGGCCACGGCCCTGCTGCCGCTCAAAACCCTCGACGACACCTACGAGCACGCCGCCCACGACGCCGCCATGA
Source organism: Collinsella aerofaciens (assembly GCA_030826265.1). GTDB lineage: Bacteria > Actinomycetota > Coriobacteriia > Coriobacteriales > Coriobacteriaceae > Collinsella > Collinsella aerofaciens_AY. Next base: position 916 of record JAPJOH010000037.1, on the reverse strand, counting down.
AGCTCCTCCCCTAACACCCCACCACCACAAAGGGGACAGGCACCTTTGTGGTGGTTTTTCAGTTTGCCAACGATATGTGAACGGCTAAAAAAGTCTGCTATACTCTTTCCCGCTGTCCCCATCGTCTAGCGGCCAAGGACGCCACCCTTTCAAGGTGGATATCGCGGGTTCGAATCCCGCTGGGGGCACCATTTGAGATGTGAAGCCCGTTACCAATTCGGTAGCGGGCTTTTTGCTACCGAAATGCCGGGATTCGAACCCGACAGGGTGCGGAGCTGAGGAAACGCGAAGCGTTTTCCAGCGCAGCACGCAAGGAGCGAAGCGACGCGGCGAAAGCGGGCGGCGTCAGCCGCACGCGGACATCCCGCTGGGGGCACCATTTGAAACTAGAAGCCCGTTGCCCTCGCGGTGACGGGCTTTTTTGCTATCCATGTGCCGGGATTCGAACCCGGCAGGGTGCGGAGCTGAGGAAACGCGCAAGCGTTTTCCAGCGCAGCACGCAAGGAGCGGAGCGACGCGGCGAAAGCGGGCGGCGTCAGCCGCACGCGGACATCCCGCTGGGGGC
>JAPJOH010000037.1:0-251 GCA_030826265.1 Collinsella aerofaciens | reverse complement strand
ACCACAAAATCTGAGAAGCCCGTTACCAATTCGGTAGCGGGCTTTTTGCTACCCATGCGCCGGGATTCGAACCCCGAGGGCATTAAATCACACTGTCGTCCAAGGGCCTGTGGGCAAAAAATAGCAAATATGAGTACTGTTACCAATTTAGTAACAGCGATTTCATGCCATCAGAAGGCGATTTAGACGCCAGGGGTGGTAGCGCGCAGAGATGTGGTGTAAGAGGCGGGGCATGCCCCGCCTCTTCTCTT